>NZ_AONB01000003.1:0-289761 GCF_000585235.1 Nitrincola nitratireducens
TAGCGCAAAACTGGAGTCAATTTGCACCGCTAGCATGTTTGAGCAGCCGTCTGGTGGGTTAGTTGATGTCTGGGATTGTCAAATCACAATAGTTGAAACACATGCAAATAATGAGTTTGTCTCTAGCTCGACGATTGCTGTTGCCATCAGCAACTCTCAAAAGAAAATGATGGTAGGGTCGCTAAGGTCTATGTAATCTTTTACAGCCGTGTTGGCAGTGCTGACACGGCTGTTGATGACGGCATCACTTCCACAATCTAGCCATTCCCTCAGCCCCCTACTTAGGCGGCCCCACCACTCGAATCCCAAACAATAAGCTATACAAGGCCGGTACCGCAAGAGTGTTAATAAGGTTGCAAATGCAAGGCCACTCATTATAGTGACCGCCATATCTGCAAAAAACACATCAAACGCAAGGGGCAGCATCCCCAAAATTGTCGTCACGGCGGCTAAGACCACGGGGCGCAAGCGCGACACGCTGCCATCGATCAGGGCCGTTGCTGGGGCTTCTCCATTTAAAATACGCTGATCGATTTCGTCAACCAGCACGATGGCATTCTTAATTAACATGCCAGACAAACTGAGTATCCCCAACAGTGCCATGAATCCAAAGGACATGCCCGATAGGAGTAAACCCCATGTCACACCGCAGATAGCCATAGGCACACAGAGCCAGATAATGAGTGGTTGTTTGATCTTGGCAAACAAAAGCACAGAGATCACCATCATTGCTAACAGGCTTAGCGGCAATTGGCGGGCGAGGGCGTGTTTGGCATCCCCTGAGCTTTCATGTTCGCCTCCCCATTCCAAACGATACCCGGGTGGTAATGGAAGGGCTTCTATATGAGCGCGCACCTCACTAAAGGCCGATGCGATGTTAACGTTCGCTAAGGGGTCCGCACTAACCGTGATCATGCGTTGCATGTTACGACGTATGATTAAAGCTTCTTCATGCTGGGGTTCAAAACCATCGACGACTTCACTGGCCGGAACAAAATGCTCCATTGCACGGCTCCAAATCATCCGATCTTGCAATTGTGTGGCAAGCCCTCGCTCGTTGCTGGGGGCGCGCAGCAGCAAAGGAATTAAACGATCACCTTCTCGATAGAGCCCCAAGGTTTGCCCAGTGGTCAAGAGAGAAAGGGATTCGGCTAAGTCCTGTCGGCTGACACCCAACACACTGGCTCGATCATCCGCCAGGGTTGGAACAATAATGTGTTCGGGCTGACGCCAATCCGTGCGAAGATTGTCCAATAAGGCGGTGTCGCGCAAAATTGTCAGGGCGTCTTCGGCTAGGTCTCGAAGCACACGAGGTTCATCGCCATAAAAACGTGCCTGAATCGGTGCGCCTTTGCCAGGGCCCAGTCGCACGCGTTCTATCCAAGCTTGTGCCTGTGGATAGGTTTCTAATTCCATCTTGATTTTTTCGGCGATCTGGGGGATCTCTTCAATTGTGCGTGCGGTGACAATGAGTTGACCGTAAGCCGGATTGGTCCGCTCGGGTTGGTACACCAGCATCATTCGTGATGCTCCCATCCCCGCAACACTGGTGACCTGCTCAACACCGTCTAATTTCGTGATAAATTCACTTAACTGCTTCAAATCTCGGTCGGTTGCCCGGATATCCGTGCCTTGCTCGCGCCAGTAATTGACATAAAACACCTGGGTTTGAGCATGAGGAAAGAACATTTGCGGAACCTGCTTAAACGCCACCATGCTGATACCGGTTAGAACAAGCAGTGTCAGGAGTGTCAGGCGTCGGTGATGCAAAACGTGGGTGAGTAAACGTCGGTAGCCGCCTTGATTCGTCTCTGCGTTTGCCGTTGTCTTTGCGGTGATAAACAGCAAACTGGCCAGTAAGGGCACAACCGTAATGGCCAAAATCCAGCTCAAGAGTAAGGACAAACCTATGACAAGAAACAACGAAAAGGTGTATTCACCTGTGACATCTTGCGACAGGCCTATTCCAGAAAAGGCAAGCACACCGATGACGGTGGCCGCCAACAAAGGGATTTGTGTTTGACCTGTGATGTCCGTCGCCGCTTCTCGCGCACTACGGCCTTGCTTCATACGAACGAGCATGCCTTCAGCAATAACGATGGCGTTGTCGACCAGCATGCCCATGGCAATAATTAAGGCACCCAGCGATACACGTTGCATCTGCAGCCCTGTGATTTTCATTAAAAACAGCGAGCCTGTGACGGTCAGCAACAAGGCACTGCCGACAACAACACCGGCGCGCCAGCCCATAAACAGGCAGAGCACCAAGATGACAATCGAAACGGACATGACCAAGTTAATGAGGAAAACCTTGAGTGCCTCTTCAACGAGTGTGTGCTGTTGGTAAATAGGCGACAGCTGCACGCCAAGGGGCAGTTCAGACATGCGGGCTCTGAGAGCGGCTTCGACGGCATGACCCACCTCGACAATATTGCTGTCCCCGGTTGCGGAAATGCCCAAGGTGACCGCATCCTCTCCAGCAAAGCGTATTAGCTGTCTGGGTTGCTCATGGTAGTCACGTGAGATCACGGCGATATCACCAAGACGCAGCGTATCGCCAGAAGGCGTGGTAATAAAGAGATTGCGAATATGCTCAAGACTGTCAAAATCCCCAGTAGGAACGATGCGTATAGCAAGGTCTCCTAGTGTTTTGCGCCCTGCGTCCACCACGGCATTCTGCAGTTGCAAACGTCCTGCTAGTTGTTGGGGGCTCAAACCCAGTTGAATGAAAACGGTCTGCGGGATTTCGATCAAAATACGCTCTTCACGTTCCCCTTGAATGGCAACCTTGGCAACCCCCGGTACTTGTAAAATGATGCGTCGAAGGTCTCTGGCAAAGTCACGGAGTTCTGAGGCTTCAAAGCCCGGTGCCGTGAGGGCATACAGCAAGCCAAACACATCCCCAAAACTGTCATTCACCAAGGATGGACCCGCACCCGGTGGAAGATAGGCTTGTGTGTCGTGAATACGACGGCGTAGCTCATCCCAGACTTGTGGCAACTCGGCTGAGCGGTAGGCATCTTCAATCTCTACCGTAATTTCAGATAACCCGGGCATGGATCGAGAGGTTAAACGTTTTAGTTGAGGCATCTCTTGCAGGGCAATTTCGAGCTGTTCGGTCACTTCCAGTTCAACTTCCATCGCCGATGCACCCTTGTAAGGGGTTAAGATGATGGCTTCCTTGATGGTGAATTCAGGGTCTTCTAATTGGGGTAAGGTTAACACGGCCCAGATACCCCCCAGAAGGCAAACGAGAATTAACACCCAGGTGTTGACAGGTTTTTCAATGGAGGCACGTGCAATATCCATTAACGGGACTCCTTAAGTTCTCGATCACTGCGAACCTGCATGCCTTCACTTAAAAATCCGGCTCCAGCCGCGACGACCCATTCACCCTGATGGATACCTGACACAATTTCGATACCCTCTGCTAACAAGCGACCCAACTCAACTTGCCGTAAGGATACGGTTCCTGTTTCAGGGGCGTAGACAAACACATGGGTTTGCTCACCTTGTCCAACCAATGCTTGTAAAGGCAATACGGGACGTCGGAGCTCTTTAGGCTTTAGGGCAACTTTTACAGTCGCACTCATTCCGGGCAAGAGGCGAAGGTCACCTGGGTTTTCCATCTCAAACGTCACGCGATAGGTGCGAGAGCGAGGGTTGGGTTCGGTCGAGTATTCTTTAAAGGATAAGTCGAAAGGACGCTCAGGAAGCGACGGTAGGGTTGCCGTGACCGTATAGCCATTCGGGTCTTCGACCTCAGGTAAGAGAATTTCGGGGACGGCTATTTCAACCTCTAAACGACTCAAGTCTTGAATACGCACGACGGGTGTTCCCGCAGACACTTGCGTAAAGTTTTCCACCATACGGTCAGCAATAATTGCATCGTAGGGCGCAAAAATTTCGGTATAAATCAGGTTCTGAGCGGCGCGCTCTTTTTCAACGTTGGCGCGATCATAGGCTGTGCGTGCCTCATCTAATTGAGCTTGAGAGACATGGTTTTGTTGATGAAGCTGTTGAAGCCGTTTCAAGTCTCGCTCCGCTTTTTCATAGCCCACACGTGCAGACTCCAACAAGAGGCGATAATCCGTTTGTTCAAGACGTGCGATGAGGGCACCTTTCGCTATTTTGTCACCTTTTATGACAGGAATGTGCACTAACCGTCCTGGAACCTGAAATGAGAGATTGGCCGCTTGGGAGGCTTCCAAGCGGGCGGGAAAGTAGCGCTCAGCAATGATGGCTTCGGGATCCAATTGTAAAAGCCTGACAACGGGTAGGGTGGGAAGGTCAGGCTCGTCCTTCGACGAACCGCATCCCAACAATACCAAGCTTATAAACAGTACGAGGCTTTTTTTTAGCATTGGATAGATCCTTTAAAAAATTTCGTGTCATCCGTAAAAACGGTTAGGGGAGCGGGAGTGAACGAGATGACAATAAGTATATATACTTATTATTATGATGGTCGTTTGCGTAATTTCAATGACATTTTCCGTCATGTGCTCTGTCAAGGTCATGTCATCTTCTCGGATGGAGTATGATACACTTATCACCTTCATTGATTTGACGGAGCGTACCGCAAAATGGCCGATGTATTAACGATTACACGCCCAGATGATTGGCACTTACACCTTCGAGATGGCGAGGTGTTACCGCATATTGTTCCCGCGACAGCACTGCAAATGGGGCGTGCCGTTGTTATGCCCAATTTAAAGCCACCGGTAACGGATGTGCATCAAGCATTGGCCTATCGTGAACGTATTCTCGCGCATGTTCCCAAAGGGCGACAGTTTGATCCCTTGATGACGCTCTATCTTACGGATAACACCACACCACAAATAATTGCAGAGGCTGGGGCGAGTGAGCACGTTAAAGCCGTCAAACTCTACCCTGCAGGTGCTACCACCAACTCTGATTCTGGACTCACGGATTTAGGTAAGCTCGATGATATTTGTGCGGCGTTAACCGAAGCGAATATGCCACTGTTAGTGCATGGTGAAGTCACGCATAACCATGTCGACATCTTTGATCGAGAGAAACAGTTTTTAGACGATATTCTTGTGCCTTTGGTTGCCCGTCATCCGCACCTGAAGTTGGTGGTTGAACACATCACTACGAAGGAGGCCACCGAATTTGTGAATGCACACGGCGATCATGTCGGTGCCACCATTACCGTGCAGCATCTAGCGTATAACCGCAACCATATGTTGGTGGGGGGAATACGACCACATCTATTCTGCTTGCCAGTGCTGAAGCGCAACATCCATCAGCAAGCCCTTCAAGATGCCGTTATCAGTGGCAGTGCCAAGTTCTTTTTAGGAACGGACTCTGCACCTCATGCTAAGGGTGCAAAAGAAAGTGCCTGTGGTTGCGCTGGTTGCTACAGTGCGTATGCAGCGATTGAGTTGTATGCCGAGATTTTTGAAGATCTAGGGGTGCTCGATAAACTCGAAGGTTTCGCCAGTTTTTATGGCGCTGATTTCTACGGTTTACCCCGTAATACAGACACAATCACCCTAGTCAAAGAAGACTGGCAAGTGCCGATGGAAATGGCGTTTGGTCAGGATGTGATTGTCCCTCTGCGCTCGGGTGAAACCTTGCGTTGGAAATTGCGCCAATAACGGAACACGTAAATTCGCCGCATGGCTCACTAGAGCCATGCATCCAAACCTGTCTGAGCCATCGAAAGAGGCTCAGGCTGGTAAATGGTTCAGTAGCGCGCGTCGAATGCGCGAGACAGCTTCTTCCAGCAAGGCTCTCGGGCAACCGAAGTTCAGTCGCATAAAGCGATCATCGCCAAAGTCTCTTCCTGGCGATAGACCAACGCCAGCACTTTCAAAAAAATGTATAGGATTGTCCAAACGAGCAGCACTGATATCGATCCAGGCTAAATAGGTGGCCTCAATGGGATCCAGTTGCAAGCCCGGTATAGCATTAATCTCCTGTATTAAGTAATCACGGTTGCCTCGCAAATAATCCAGCTGGGCTTGATTCCATGCATCGCCATCTTTGAGTGCTGCCGTTGCTGCCGTGAAGCCCAGTAAGTTGACGTCAGGCACAATCCCTTTGCGTACGCATTGAAAGTCACGGCGCAGTTGTGGATTCTGGATGATGGCGTAGGAGCATCCGAGTCCAGCAATGTTATAGGTTTTGCTCGGTGCCATGAGTGTGATTGTACGTTGCGCGATTTCGGGGCTTAGGCTGGCAATTGGAATATGCTTTAAACCCGGTTCGAGAATAAGGTCGCAATGAATTTCATCAGAACACAGGATCAGATTATGCTTGAGGACCAATTCAGCTAGACGTTCGAGTTCAGTTTGTCGATAGAGAGTGCCACCCGGATTATGTGGATTGCAAAACAGAATGAGTCTTGTGTCATCTGTGATGGCCGCTTCCATGGCATCAAAATCGATAATGCTGCGTTGGTTTTCCCGCTTTAGTGGTACTTTGATCAAGCGCCGATCAGACAGATGTGGGGCCGTCATAAAGGGAGGGTAAACCGGAGCAGGGGATAAAACACTGGAGCCCGATTCTCCGGTGACACGGCAGGCTAAATGTAAGCCGCAGACAAGACCTGGGAGCCATTCAATATCATTGGCCTGGATGGGCCACTGATAGAGGGATTGCATACGCGCAATGACCAGCTCAATGAGTTCGGCAGGTGGATTGGTATAGCCAAAAATTCCATGATCAATACGCTGATGTAAGGCCTCTAGCACGGCAGGTGGCGCCATAAAGTCACTATCGGCGACCCACATGGGCAACACGCTGGTGTTTTTGTAGCGTTCCCATTTTTGGCTGGCGGTGTTCGAACGGTCAATGAGTCGATCAAAGGCTTGAGTGGGCATCGTCTATCCTATGGCTAGTATCAGCTGAATAGTTAAAATTATGACGTCTTTGGCTTGCAAATCAACCAATCGCTCGTTTAACTGATGAATGAATTTAAATCGCTGGCTTTTTGTTAAGAGTTGGCGCTGATTTTGTTATAAAATAGGCCACTATTTCAGTGAATTTCGTTTTTTCGAGTATGCGGAGCGCAGTATGAACAATAACAGAGTCATTATTTTCGATACGACCTTACGTGATGGAGAGCAAAGCCCTGGTGCGTCCATGACACGTGATGAAAAGCTACGTATTGCGCGTCAACTTGAAAAAATGCGTGTAGATGTCATTGAAGCCGGTTTTGCGATTGCCAGTCCGGGGGATTTTGAAGCGGTCAAAGCCATCGCTGACACCATCAAAGACAGTCGTATTTGCTCTTTATCGCGCGCGTTGCCTGCTGATATCGATCGGGCGGGTGAAGCCTTGGCCGGAGCAAATGCTGGGCGTATCCACACGTTTATTGCCACGTCACCCATTCATATGAAGTACAAGTTGCAAATGGAACCGGATCAGGTGGTCGAAAACGCCGTGGCGGCGGTAAGGCGTGCCCGGAGTTTGATTGATGATGTCGAATTCTCGTTAGAAGATGCCAGCCGTTCTGAGTTGGACTTTATGTGTCGTATTATCGAAGCCGTTATTGATGCAGGGGCAAGGACGATCAATATTCCGGATACCGTGGGATATGCGGTTCCTCAGGAGTTTGGTCACACCATTGGTCAGTTACTGCAGCGTATCCCGAATGCCGATAAGGCGATTTTTTCAGTGCATTGTCACAATGACTTAGGCTTAGCGGTAGCGAACTCTTTGTCGGCCGTGGCGGCGGGGGCTCGTCAGGTTGAATGTACCGTGAACGGTTTGGGTGAGCGAGCAGGCAATGCATCTCTGGAAGAGATCGTTATGGCCTTGCGTACCCGTAAAGATATTATGAAGTTGGAAACGGGCATCGACACGACACAAATCGTACCGGCATCGCGCTTAGTCTCAAGCATTACGGGCTTTCCCGTGCAGCCGAATAAAGCCATTGTGGGGGCCAATGCCTTTGCACATGAGTCAGGGATTCATCAGGATGGCATGTTAAAGCACCGCG
Organism: Nitrincola nitratireducens; assembly: GCF_000585235.1. Classification (NCBI taxonomy): domain Bacteria; kingdom Pseudomonadati; phylum Pseudomonadota; class Gammaproteobacteria; order Oceanospirillales; family Oceanospirillaceae; genus Nitrincola; species Nitrincola nitratireducens. The sequence goes on from NZ_AONB01000003.1 coordinate 7,970, forward strand.
AAACCTACGAAATCATGACTGCCGAAAGTGTCGGTTGGCACACCAACCGCATGGTGCTGGGTAAGCTGTCGGGCCGCAATGCCTTTAAAGTCCGAATGGAAGAGTTAGGCACGACCTTTAGCTCTGATGCCGAGTTGAATGAAGCCTTTGCACGCTTTAAAGAATTGGCGGATAAAAAGAGTGAGATTTTTGATGAAGACTTGGTCGCACTGGTCAGCGATGCGCGTGCGACGGCAGGGTATGAAACCTTTAAGCTCAGTAGTCTGATGGTGACATCGCAGACAGGTGAGGTGCCTGTGGCGAAGGTTGTCTTGAGTGTGGCAGGGGTAGAGCAACAAGGAACATCGGAAGGCAGTGGGCCTGTTGATGCAACCTTTAAAGCCATTGAATCCATCGTACGTTCAGAAGGCAACTTGCAACTCTATTCTGTTAATGCCATTACCAGCGGTACCGATTCGCAAGGGGAAGTGACGGTGCGCTTAGAAAAAGGTGGTCGTATTGTTAATGGTTTGGGGGCCGACACCGACATCATTACTGCATCGGCAAAAGCTATATTCATGCACTGAACATGCTGGATGCGAATGTTCAAAAAGCACATCCTCAGGTGTAATCAATGACTGAGCCAGAGTCCGAGGGTATGGTGGCGCAGGAGTCGCTGCGCCATACCTATTTACAGGCGATCGGTGTGCAGAGTTGGCTACCGAGGGGAGCGTTGCCGCATGCGGCGCCTTCGGCTCCTTGGGTCGAGACATTTACTTGGCCGCCAACGCAGCGCTTTGAACAGTGGGAGGATGCCTTTGAGGATACGTCAGAGGTACCTGCTGCTGAGCAGCCAGTGCTTCCTGTAACACCTAGTGTCAATGCTCCGCGTGGAGTATCGCGGGCACTGGAGTCTTTGCAGGGCATGTTTGCACCCGAAGGGACGCCATCACAGAAGGTACTGGAGTCGACGCCTCCAGCTCTCTCTGAAACCACACCTTCAGCCTCAGCCTTGGACATGTCGTATCAACCCGAGCCTGTGGCACCTTTGCAAAATCCTCTGGCTGAACGCTATCCAGAGCCTCAGTTTTCATTGGTGTTGATGACGCTAGGGGAGTTGTTAATCGTTGATAGTTTGCCACCTCAAGGACGTCAGAGTTTTAGTCCGGCGCATATCCGCTTTGTGTCTGCTCTGGCACGTAGCTTAGGGGTGCAAGGGTATGACATTAACCCTATTCACCATCACTGGCCTGCCTTTGTCGGATCTGCACTCAATCAAGGGCCAGATGAGGCGCTGCGTTCAGTGCGCCGACTGTTGGGTAATATGTTGAAAAGCCAAGAAATTAAGCGCGTGCTTTTGTTGGGCGAAGCCTCGGCCCAGTGGATACTCGAACAGCCGGAGCCTTTAGACTCCTTGCGTGGATTACGCTTTTCGTTACGTGCGGGTGTGGCGGCGGTGTCGAGTCACAGCGTGACGGCTTTATTGCGGATACCTGAATTGAAAGCCGAGCTGTGGGCGGATCTTCAGCCATTGCTGGCAACGCGAACATGATTGATCGGTTGCTTCCCAATCAGTTACCCGCGGTTAGAGCCTTGGAGGCACAGTGTTTTGATGATCCTTGGTCTGAAAATCTCTGGCTTCGTATACTCAAGTCAGGTGCGGCTTGGCAATGGCATCATCAGGGTCAGATCCAGGCGTTTATGTTGTGTTCGTGCGTGTTGGATGAAGCTGAGTTGTTGCGCATTGGCACTTTACCCTCGGCACGTCAACAAGGCTTGGCATTGCAGCTCTTGGAGCGAGGAATTGAGGACTTGGCAACGCTCGGGATTATACAATTGCATTTAGAGGTGCGTCGTTCAAACACGGCGGCCATTCGTTTGTACGAACGTGCTGGGTTTGCAATGAATGGCGTGCGTAATGGATATTATCCTGCCGAAGGATCTTATCCCAAAGAGGATGCTTTGTTATTTAAACGAACATGGTAAGGCAACGCAGATGAGTGTGTCTGACGGTTTATTGAGTTTGGTGTGGGTGTGGTCGGCGACTGCAATCTATCTGTTGATCTTGGCTCGGGTGTGCATGACACTGCTTGGCGCATTTTTATGCGTGAGCGCGGCATACAGCATATGTTTTTTGGTGCCATTCTCGTGTTGGTCTTGATGTGGCAAATGCGGGCGGGTGTCTCGGCAGGCTTGACCGTGCATTTCTTAGGGATGACCACTTTAACCCTCATACTGGGTTGGGATTTTGCTGTGCTTGCAGGCAGCTTGGCGATGCTAGTGATGGCTGTATTGGGCGTAGAAAGTGTGTCTTCTTTACCCGTGAGCCTTATTTGTGTGGTGGTGTTACCAGTGTTAGTAACGATGCTTGTGCTACGGATTGCTGAAGCAAAGCTCCCGCGCAATTTTTTTGTCTATATGTTCGTTTGTGCATTCTTCGGTGCGGGCTTGGCCGTAGCCATATCCGGAATGTCGATGGCGATGCTGCTGTGGTTAGATGGCGTCTATAGCTGGTCCGAAATTTACCTCAATTACGCCATGTACTTGCCTTTAATTATGATGCCGGAAGGATTATTAAACGGAATCATCATGACCGGGGTTATGGTGTTTCATCCAGATTGGATTCGTACTTTTGATGCTCGGGTGTATATCGACGAGCAGTAAACTACTCAAATCTATCTGGAAAAAGGATCTAGCGCTTGACTGGGTATTTAGCAAGTTTCCGCTGCAGTGTGCGCCGGTGCATGTTGAGTGCACGTGCTGTGGCGGAGATGTTACCGTCATGTTCGCGCAAGGTTTTTTGAATATGCTCCCATTCCAGGCGGTTGACAGACATAGGTTCGGGGTTGATGTCTTGGTCTGGGTTCACCCTGTCTTCAAGAAGCGCTGCCAGAATTTGATCCGCATCAGCAGGCTTAGGCAGGTACTGGTTAGCGCCAAGCTTGATCGCATCAACAGCGGTGGCAATACTGGCATAGCCTGTTAACATGAGAATGCGCATGTCTGGGTAGAGTTGACGTAGATCACGTATCAAGGTCAACCCAGAAGCTCCTTCCATCTTGAGATCGATGCTTGCGAGATCAAAGGCTTGCAGTTTGGCTATCTCGATTCCCTCTTCAGCACTACTGGCTTGGGTAACCTGATAACCACGACGCGTGAGCGCTCTCGCGAGTACGCGTGAAAAAACTGGATCATCGTCAACAACGAGAAAGTGTTCTGGATTCATCATTAGGCCTTATCAATTGGGTGGATAGCGAGGCGAACTTCAGTCAGTGTGCCGCCTTGAGGGTGACTGTAGAGTCGTACATCCCCTTTTTGACTGGTTAACGTACTGGTGGTTAAAAACAAGCCTATACCCAATCCACCTTTGGTGGTGACGAAGGGTTTGCCCAATGTTTGCATCTGCTCAGGGGTGAGTCCCGGTCCTTCATCGTGTAGTTTCAACCAAATGGAGTCAGTGTCCCAGTCGAGGAAAATGCGAATAGGGGCTGGGCTGGCATCTGCCGCATTGTTGAGCAGGTTTAATAGAGCTTGCCGCAACGAGACATTACTGTTAATCCATGGAGTAGAATCTTTGTGAGTCTGGGTAAAGTCAAACGTTGCATGTGGGCGCTGAAGCTGCCATGTGCTAAGAAGTTCGCTCATAAACTCCGTAATGGGCTGTGGAATATCTTCATTATTAGCGATGCTTTGTGTGAGTGCTTTCAGGCGACTGGCACACAAATCCACCTGTTGCTGCATAAGTTCGATGTCATCTTTGAGCTCAGGATGGTCAAGCTCTAAGTCCTTTAAAACAATTCTCAGCGTTGATAAGGGGGTTCCCAGCTCGTGTGCGGTGCCAGCGGCCATCGTGGCGAGTGCAAGGAGTTGTTGGTCTTGGATGCTTTTCTCGCGCGCTTGCTGTAACTTGTGCTCGCCTTGGCGCAGTGAGCGCTGCATGCGAACAATAAAAACACTAATGAGAGCAACGCTCAGAATAAAGCTTAACCACATGCCTGTGACATGCAAATCAAACAGCTGGATTACGCTGTGTTGGTGCCGTGCAGACAGCTCGACCAATGATACATGATGGTACAATAGCGAGGTGTAAAGCCCGCAGACAAACACGCCCATGGCCAGCGTATATAAAAGAGGAAGGGTGCTAGCAGTGATGATCAGAGGGATGAGCAAAATGGAAATAAAAGGATTCGTGGCACCCCCAAACTGATAGAGCAGGCTTGAGTAAAGAATGGCATCGGCACAGAGTTGGCTAAAAAATTCAGGATGCAATACGGGCCAGTTTGAATGTAAGCGCAATCCCGTCATCAGATTAACGGCAAAGAGTGCGGACAAACTTAGAGCCGTCATGGCAACATTGGGGTGCAGATGCAAGACCATGACCGCAAACACGATCATCGCACATAACACAAAGAGCAATAAGCTGCGAATATACGTGAGTTGTAACAGGTGTTGATGATGTTGGTGCACGCGCTTCTCCTTTGTCCCGACCTATTATACGCTTTTTCTGGGAACCAAGGCTGCGTCAGACTGTCGCATGTGTGTAGATTTTATTTGATGAGAACTGGGAGCATTGATGTTGTTACGAAAGCTAGTACCGGTGTTAACCCTATCCTTGGCATCGGCCAGTGTCAGTGCGGATAGGCTTAAGCCTGAAGATGCAGTGGAGTATCGCCAATCGGCCTTTCGCTTGATGAGTTTTCAGCTGGGCGTGTTAAATCCTTTGCATCGTCGACAGGCCTATGATGACGAGGCGTTTGCGTATCGTGCCGAGACCTTAAGCCGCTTAGCCGAATTAGCGCTTGAAGGTTTTACCGAGGACTCAAAGGGACAACAAAGTCGAACACAGGCACGCATGTGGGATGAACGTGAAGACTTTGAAGCGCGTTTGCGCGAGTTTGCTGCGACGACTGCCCAAATGGCTGAGCGCTCAGCAGCAGGCGACAATCGCGCAACACGGGACTTATTTCGTCAGACGCTTCAATCCTGTAAGTCCTGTCATGACCGTTATCGAATCGAGTGATGCCTAGGTGAGCCAGCGTTCGAGTAAACGTGAAAGATTGTTAAGATTGTAGGGCTTGGCTAAGAAATCATTCATGCCACAGGCAATGCACTCTTTTCGATCATCAGCCGTGGCATTCGCTGTTAATGCCGCGATTGGCATGCGATAGTCATTTTGTCTGAGCAATTTAGTGGCGGTGTAGCCATCCATAACAGGCATTTGACAGTCCATGAGAATCAGATCGAAATGCTCTTTCGCGACCATTTCAATTGCAATCTGGCCATTTCCTGCAACCGCTGGAGTAATGTTAAATTTCTCTAACAACTTTATGGCAAGTTTCTGATTCACAATATTGTCTTCAACTAAGAGGATGCGTTTGCGCGAATAGTCGAGGAATTTTGTTTCACCGGCTTGGTCTTCTGCTGGGCGTTTACAAGGAAGGTAAGGAATCACTAACCAAAACAGTGAGCCGACGCCCTCTTTACTGGCAACCTGCATGTCGCCACCCATTAGACGAACCAGCTCACGTGATATCTTTAAGCCGAGCCCTGTACCGCCGTATTTGCGACTTGTGGAGCTGTCGGCTTGCGAAAAGCTCTGAAATAGCTTTTTCTGGACAGTCGGACTCATGCCGATGCCAGTGTCTTTAACACCAATTTTTAAGCAGTTATTCTCGACGGTGGCGCGCAGGGTGACTCGTCCATGTTCGGTAAATTTGAGTGCATTGGACAATAAGTTGTTGAGAACTTGCCGTAAACGCAGTGAGTCGCCAGTGATGTATTCATTCACTTCACGATTTAAGCTCAGCTCAAGGATCACATTTTTACTTTTCGCCGCATTTTGGAAAATATCGGTCACATTGTGCAGAAGTTCGTGCAGGTTAACCGGGGCATGCTCGATGCTCATTTTACCCGCTTCAATTTTAGAGAAGTCGAGAATGTCATTAACCAGCCCCAATAATAACTCCGCCGAACTTTGAGCGAGTCGAACCTGTTCGGCTTGCTCATCCGGAAGCGGGCTGTGTTCAAGTAACGAAAGCATCCCGATGACCCCATTAATGGGGGTGCGTATTTCATGACTCATGTTGGCTAAAAATTGGCTTTTCGCTTGCGTCGCCTGTAGCACGCGATCCTGTTGTTCTTTTAACTTAACTGCGGCCGCATTGATACCGGCTTTAAGGTTGTCGAGGTCACCGACATACTCGCCCTTTACGCGCTTTTTAAAATCGCCGGCGGCGATTTCACTGATCACCGTGTTGGATTCGGTGATGCTTTTTTCCAGGTTTTCAATCAGCTCATTAAATCGCTGTGTGAGTACGCCGAGTTCGTCCATGCGTCTAATGGGGATCGCGTTTGAAAAATGCCCTGAGCGAATGACATTGGTGATGGCGTCGACCATGCGATCAATTGGCTTAATGACTTGCTGGCGAACCAAGAAAAGTAAGATGGCAATAACCAGTAGCAAAATGGTGATAATCGAAACAATCACTCGCGTGATGGAGGTTAAGCCCTCTTCAATACGGTCGGTGACCGGCTTTGAGCTACTGACAAGGATGCTACGACCCAGTAAAAAACCAGAGTGCTCGTAAATCGGCATGTCAAAAATGATGCGATCATCATGAATTTCAACAGAGCGCTCCTGCAAGTTACCAAGATCAGGCCTGACTTGTTTGATGTAATCAGCAATACCTATATCAAACCATTTCGAGTGGGCAACAATATGTTCGTGATCAAAAAATGGGTTGTTTAAATAGATGGGGGGGACAACGCCGTCAAAGCGCTCTCGTATGCTGCCTATGTTGAGTAATACGACCCAATCAAAGCCTTCACGTTTGAGGTCTTGGACCACCGTTTCAATACCTTGGCTAACAGAGACGATGCCAATGAGTTGGCCTTCATCAAACACAGGGGCAAAACCAATTATGCCTAAGCCTGTATTGCCCATGCCAAAGCTGACCGTCACGTTCTGAAGGGTTAAGGCAGAGGCAGCGAGTAAGTTAGGAATCCGCTCGTTTGATGGGGTCGGATCCCAGGATTTAGCAAAGAGGGTTTGGTCGCGTGTAATGACTTCGGCACGAATATCTTGATTGGGCGATAAGCGTTCAAAGTCAGCACGAAGACTTTCAATGCCGGCATAGGCTAAGGGTTGATTATTGGTGCGAAGTCCTTCGCGAATGCGAGGATCACGGGTCAGACTCGAAACGATAGCTTTAACAGACTCTTCTTTCGCGGCTAAACGTAATGTCACCTCTTTCTGAGCCAGCTCTAACGCTTCAGATTTTGCGCTGATTTCAATAGGCACAATCGTATCACGGTACAGAATGTACAAAAGAACACTCAAGATAACGAGAGAGGTCATCGTAGCAGTCAGAATGATGGAGCGAAATATGGATGTCTTTTGCATTCGAGGCCGTAGGGTTAGAGTGCTAATTGAGTGTAATTAAGTGGCATTCCATCGTTTAGGTGGTGATCAGCTTACTAAAAAACGTGATAAAAGATTAGTATACGTTCTGACGAATAGTGATCTTTTTCGTGTACATCGCTTATGAATCTAATATTAGTGTCTTAAGTCTTCTCTTTCTACTTAAAAAATCAAAGTTATCAAATGTTAAGGGACAAAATGGTCATGAATGTACTGATCGAGTGCCAGCAATATCTGTTGTAAATGGGTTCGTAATCTTCGGTATTCCGGCAATAACTCGCGCGTTGCTTCATTCAAGTAAAGGCGACGGTTAATTTCAAGCTGGATTGAGTGCTTGTTCTGTGCAGGATCCGAATAGGCTTTCACCAGTTCAACGCCTTTGTAGGGATGGTTGACCCAGCAAGTGTAGCCTAACTCACTAAACACATTGCGAAGAAATTCGGTAATGCTTGGATCGGCAGTGCGGCCATCTCTATCCCCTAAGACAATATCGGGGTGTTCAAGACCTGGGTGTTCGGTTGAATACACATCAGCAACGGATGGCATCGAATGGCAGTTAATGTGCATAACACATTGATGGTGTTGATAGGTGTCCTGAAGGAGCTGTTTTAAGGCTTGATGATATGGACGCCAATACATTTGAGTACGGTATTGTATCTCGTCGATACTGAGCATTCTATCATATATCGGTTGTCCGTCATCCAGTATGCGCCAAATGAGGCCTTTTCCCAATCTTGATTTCTCACTCGCCAGTATAGGTTCAGGCCAAGGAGCGTTGAGTAGAGCTTCGTCAATATCATCGCTAGATCGGTTCAGATCGATGTAACTTCTGGGAAAACACGCCTCTAACAGTGGGATGCCGATATCAGGAGCAAAGTTGAATAGGGTGTCCACATGCGTATCTTCGGCTTGACGTAGATCCTGCAGAGCCACGGCATAATTAAAGTCACTCGGATACTCGGTTCCCGAATGAGGGGAGTCGAGCACTAAGGTACGCATCGGTGTGCTAAGGGCCGCTGTGTGCATTTTAATCAAAGGTGAAGTCATGCATGCCTCCTTTTAGTGGACGATCTATTGACGCATAAAACCTCGAGTCCTTTTTCAGTTCAGCACGATACGTCAAATGATGAGTCTAACCTGATAATGGGTGTACTCAGTTTTGTCAGATATAGATGAGTTTGTAAATCTATTTCAATTTTTTTGAGGTGATTTTGTCAAACTCTGCTTTACTTAAGGTATAAAGCCACAATAAAAAGAGGTGATTATGTCAGTTATGATGAAAGCCGCTGTTTTCGTTGAACCCGGCCGTATTGAAATTGTAGATAAGCCAATTCCTGAGATAGGTCCGAACGATGCGCTGATTCGAATTACCACCACAACGATTTGCGGCACAGATGTCCATATTCTAAAAGGGGAATACCCTGTGGAACGGGGGCTGACGATTGGCCATGAGCCAGTTGGCATTATTGAAAAGCTGGGCCAGAATGTTCAAGGATATCAAGAAGGGCAGCGGGTCATCGCGGGTGCGATATGCCCAAGTTTTACATCCTACGCGTGTCAGGACGGTTGTTCTTCTCAAGATGGGGGGCATCACCACCATGGTTATAAACCGCTGGGGGGATGGCGTTTTGGCAATACGATCGATGGCTCTCAGGCGGAGTATCTGTTGGTTCCTGACGCTCAAGCCAATCTATCGCCCGTCCCTGATGGGTTGACTGACGAACAGGTTTTAATGTGTCCTGACATTATGTCTACCGGATTTGCTGGCGCTGAGTCTGCCAATATTAAGATAGGGGATACGGTTGCGGTTTTTGCTCAGGGACCGATAGGTTTGTGTGCAACAGCTGGTGCACGTCTGCGAGGAGCTGGATTAATCATTGCCGTCGATGGTGTCGATGAACGGTTACAAATGGCTGTGAAAATGGGAGCCGATGTGACGCTGGATTTTAGGAAGGTCGATGTGGTGGCCGAAATTTTGAAGATCACTCAGGGAAGGGGTGTCGATGCATCAATTGAAGCCTTGGGGTTGCAGTCAACTTTTGAAGCTGCATTAAAAGTCCTAAAGCCAGGTGGAACACTCTCAAGCTTAGGCGTGTATTCAAGTGATTTAACGATTCCACTGGGTGCTTTTTGTGCAGGCTTGGGTGACCATAAAATCGTGACATCTTTATGTCCTGGGGGTAAGGAGCGTATGCGCCGTTTGATGCAGACCATTTCGTCAGGGCGTTTGGATTTGTCTCCGATGGTGACGCATCATTATTCTTTGGACAATATTGTGGAGGCGTACGATTTGTTCTCGCACCAGCGAGATGGAGTGCTTAAGGTCGCGATTCATGCTTAGACGTTGATTCGAAAACAGCAAGCGCTTTATGAGGCCGATAAAGTGCTTGCTGTTTTATGGCAACATTTGGAAATTTCAATGTTTGGCGTCTTGTAAATGTCCCGTTTGCTGTTAGGGATCGGTCGTCCAGACCTTTTCTTGCTCCTGAGCGAGTTTAGCCGTTAAGGTCTCATGTAAGGCGTTTTTAATCCATTGCGTGAGTTGATGTTGATGCTTGTCTTTCCATTGCTGTTTTTGCAGGGCTTTTGCCCATTGCAGTAGCTGTATTTGGTCCGATTTAGACCAGTCGGACGCCTGAGATGTTAATTCAAGCTGACCTCTCTCTGCATGGGGTTTGAACCAAACTCGTTGAGTAAACGTCAGCGCCCTAGCCATGACCACTAATGGAAAGTTTGGATGTGTCACGGGGCCGATAAATGGCTTTTCCTTTGATAAAGGCAACCATCCAAACACTTTTTTCGGGAGGTGCTGACTGGCTAACCATCCACTTGATGCACCAATAATGGCTCCAGAAACAGCGCCCAGCATTAAAGATGTACCCCCTGAGCCCAAATCAATGACGGCGCCTGTAGCCATGCCAGCGGCTCCGCTGATTATCAACAGTTCCTTTTGTTTGAGCCCCCAAAGATACCAGCGCTCTGTATTCATGAGAGAACTGTCTTGTGCCTGCCATAGACGCTCTTTTTCTGTATGTGCGTGCGCATGTCCCCACTGTGTGAGTAATTGTTCAAAAAAGTGTGTTTCAGACTGATCTAGATGTTGTTGAAACAACTCTTCTGGTGGGGTAGGTAAGACGGAGTTTAAAGGTGTGATGGCCAAACGGTAACTGATTTGTTCGCACCAATATTCCGCAAGCTGCAAGCTGACTTGTTCAATCCGCGCTTGGTCACGTTCAATAAGCCGCTGATTCAGCCGTTTAATCGCTTGCGTCCAGTCTTGTGATAATTCAGCCATTGCATTGAGTAAGGCGATCCGCGTTGGCAAGGTGGCCGTCATGGGATTAAAGACACGTACCCATTGAAAAAATTGATTCAAGGTGACTTGCCAATTTGGATCTTGATGGGCGGGGTCTATGGGGTTAATAATCGCCATGCGCGGTTGCCCCGTCCATCTAAGAATCTCCATTTCAGCCTCGTCTGCTGCGGTTAAGTCGCTGGCGGCATCCGTGATGTATAAAATGCCAGCGCCCTGCATAATGGGTGTAAGTAGTTCAACCTCATCAGGGAAGCGTTGAGCATGACTGGGTTCGTTCAGAAATGCTTGAATACGTTCTGGGCGTTGGGCGGGTGAAACGGGGATCTCGTTTAGCCAAGCTAAGACTTGTCGCGCTCGTTGGAATCCGGGGGTGTCCGTCAGCGCCATCAATACCTGATTTTGAATAATAAATTCGAAGCGCTCGGCTTTTTGAGTGGTGCCAGATTCCACCCCAATGCGGATATGGGCATTTTCGACCAGTGTCGAGACAATCGATGACTTACCCTGATTGGGATGACCCACGACACAAAAATGAGGATAGGGTTTCATGTAGAGGGCTCCATCCAAACAAGTGCATGTTTTTGCGCAAAGGCTTGCCAGCTGAGTTGGTGACGATCCGTCTCCGGATTGGAGTGATGAACTTGCAGTGCTTGCTTAATTCCTTTGCTGTTGGCTTCGGTTATCCAGTCACTCAGCTCAGCCATGGGCGTGCAGCTTGACTTCACTTTCCACAAAATTGAATGAGGCGACATATCCATAAGCTCCTTCCAGACACGTTGATCCTCATTCCAATCGTTCAGCCCCAATGAATATCTATTGTTGGGCGCTGACATTTGCCAGTACACACATGTCGCAGCGTGCCAGTCGTCCAGATGATAGGCTTGGTCGAATGGCTGAGGAGCCAGGGTTTGAGACGATGCCGCAGGTGCTTGAGTGGGCGCAATTCTTAACTCAGATGAGTGGAGTCGGTGCCACTTTACGTAGGTCGCAATCGCTAACAGGCTTCTCGGCAACAGATTGTAGGTGATGATGCTCGCCATGATAAATGGCCACCAGCGGCTAGCGTCTTGAAAGGATGTGGTATGGGCGTCGATACGGTTAAATTGCGTCGTGTCTAATAAATTGAGGTCGGGAGCCGCCTGAGGCCAGAGCGCTGCCCAAGGCGTACTGATAAGTTGCATCAATTTTAATAGGGCATCAGACGAACTCAGTAGGGTCGTACTCCAACCGAAGGCAAGGTCGGATATAAACAGCTGGATTGTGAACATGCTGAGCGTCCCGATCCCAAAGACAAGCCATAACCCTTGCAGTCGGCTAATAATCCACCAAGCTTGGATCGGTTTTGGTTGCCAGTAACGTGAGGGCTTCAGAATCTGAGTAAGCCAACTGTTTCTCACGCCCCTTACCAGTTGTAGGGTGGATAGGATCGAGCCCAGCAAAGGGAGGCCCACCCAAAGCAACAGAATCCAGAAAACATTGATGCGGCCATCATTGGGGTAATTGAGAACAGCGGTGGCGAGCATCATCCCTGCAATAAAGGATACAAGAATAAGCCACTTGGGCAGTGTCAAAGTGTCAGTTGTGTTCAATCGAATTCCTATGCGGTAAAGCCAATACGTCGATAAATAATACAGACCTAAGATGGTGACGCCTAGATGAGAGTAATAGATCGGTATACAGCGATTGGATCAGAGAAATATTAAGACCAGAGGAAAAGCGATAAAAGGTCTTTAATTAATTGCTAATGAAAATAATTTGCATTACTATGTCGATCAGCTAGGTAAGCTGAAATCATGATTCCCTTCATCCTCATGAATTCAACGCTCAATCCGTGGCAGCACTGGGGTGTTGTCGCGGGTTCCTTTTTATACAGGCTGCGTTGATTTAACCCTTTTGGATGTACTATGTCTAGGATACCGAATTCTCTTTGCTCGTTGAGTGACTATGAAATAGAAGCCAAACGACATTTACCACCGGATCTTTGGGCATATATTTCAGGCTCATCAATGGATGGCTTGACCAAACAACGCAATACAAGTGCATACGATCAATGCTTATTGCAGTCGCGTGTATTAGTTGAAGGGCTCGGTCAGGGCAGTTGTCAAACGCAATTATTCGGACAATCACTGAAGTACCCTCTACTCATTGCCCCCTTAGCCTATCAGCGTCTTGTCCACCCCATGGGCGAAATTGCCACTGTGCAAGCGGCTTTAGCACAGGGAGTTGGGTTTTGTTTGTCGACACTTTCGAGTACTTCTATTGAAGCCGTTGCTGACGCTGCATCGGAGAGTTGCCGTTGGTTTCAACTCTATTGCCAACCCGATCTAAGTGACACCTTACACCTAATCAATCGAGCAGAGCTGGCTGGTTACCAAGCGCTAATCGTTACCGTGGATGCACCCTTTAATGGTGTGCGCCATGATGAGCAACGAGCGGGGTTTCGCTTGCCTTCGGATGTTTGCGCCGTCAACTTAAACCATCTGCCTAAGCTTAGAGAAGGCGATTCTGTCTTTGAGTGTTGGATGAAAACAGCACCGACGTGGAAAACCATAACTTCGATTCTTGAGCACACGCAGTTGCCTGTTCTTCTTAAAGGCATAATGCATCCGGAAGACGCACTAAACGCTGTTGATCTAGGTGTAAGAGGTATTGTTGTCTCGAATCATGGTGGTCGTGTCCTGGATACGCAGCCTGCAAGTCTTGAGGTATTGCCTTTAATGCGTCAGGTGCTGCCAAAGGGATTCCCCATTTTAGTCGATGGTGGTATTCGACGAGGCAGTGATGTTTTTAAAGCCATTGCTCTTGGAGCGGATGCTGTGCTTCTCGGCCGATATGTGCTTTATGCATTAGCGGTTGCTGGTCCCTTGGGTGTTGCGCATGTTTTAAGAGTGTTAAGAGATGAATTCGAAGCAACCATGGCGCTCTGTGGTTGTGCCCGTGTGTCCGATATATCAACAGTCTGTTTATATGATTTTCCTAGGGCCTTTTCAAATAAAGGGCGCTAGGAGTAACCAGTGATTAAGTCTCAACTTGTTTGGCTCCATTGCCTGAGCAAGTTATGGTATACACCGATAAGGCGGGTAATGTGTTCATTCTCGTGTGTGTTTTGGCGTAGGCCTTGGATGCTTTGGTCTAGCTGATACAGCGTTCGCCTCTGCTCATTATCTCGGATTAAACTTTGTAACCAAAAAAAACAGCTGATGCGGTGGCCCTTGGTCACGGGTGTCACTCGGTGGAGACTTGTTGATGGATAGAGAACCAAGTCTCCCGCTGGGAGCTTAACGGATTGCGTGCCAAAGGTATCATCAATGATGAGCTCGCCACCCTCGTATTCATCTGGCTTGCTTAGAAACAGTGTCATGGATAGATCTGTCCTGATTTTCACAGGAGTGTTGGGAACTTGGCGGATAGCATTGTCGATGTGATAACCAAACTCACCTCCATTACAGTAACAGTTGAACATGGGGGGGAAGATCTTGGCAGGCAGTGCCGCCGCCATAAAATCGTCTCGTAGCCCCAGTCGTTGTAGAATTGCATTACCCAGCTGTTCGGCCAGTGGTGAGCGTGGGTCAAGTTGTAGGTTGGTTTTTTGCTGACGAGAGGCATTGCCAGCCGTAAGTTTTCCATCTTGCCATTCGGCTTTTAATAGTGCTAATTTGATATTATGGGCTTCTTCGGCAGTAAGAATATTGTGTAAATGCAGCAGCACGTGTTGGATTCCTGTCGATTGAGTTTGAATGTTCGTGCTCAAGCCATCAAGGATGTTTTACTCCATGGATGGCTTGATTGGATTCTTAATCTTTAAAAATTGTAGTTGAGGCTGAGTTTTATATTACGCGGATCCCCTGGCTTAAAATGACCGCGAGCGCTGTAATCCGTTACGTATTCCTTGTCCGTTAGGTTGCTCACGTTGAGCTGGGCTTTAAGCTGGTTGGTGAATTCATAACTGGCCATTGCGTTCACCAGCGTGACACTGCCGGTTTCATAGAAGGCACGTTGCTGGCGCCAGTATGTATTGCCACTGTTATATTCGGCTCCAGCGCCTAAGGTGAGAGGGCCTTTAGCGTAAGTCATCCAGAGACTGGCAGATTGATCGGGGGCTGCCGTTAGGCCGTTTCCGAGAGTCGTATTGCCATTTGCGGCTGGCGCATCTTCTGTAACTTTGGCATTTTGCCGAGTATAGGTTCCAATAAGGCTCAGTTCATCACTTAATTGACCGGTTGCACTTAATTCAAAACCACGGCTGCGCTGCTCACCAGACGTTGTAATCTGATTGTCGACGGTGTCATAAACGTCTTTCGTTGTTTCAAAAAGGGCCGCGCCTAACAAAAGTCGATCATCAAAGAAGACCCATTTGGTTCCAATTTCTTTTGTGACGGACTCCAGTGGATCAAGCTTTGCATAGGCATCGGCTGTATTGGCGTTACCCTGTAAGACAAGGTCAGTGGCATTGGGCTGTTCTGAGTTCGATATAGAGGCATAGAGGCTGCCATTTTGCAGAGGTTTAAAGTTGATGCCTGCTTGCCAACTGATTAAGTCTGCATCTGTTTTTGCATGAACTTGTTGCCCCCCCGAGGTTTTGTACCCCTTTGCCGTGAAGTCTTCATAGCGCAGTCCAGCACTCAATTGTAGATATTGATTGAGTGTGGCTGTATTTGCAAAGTAGGCGGCTATACCTTTCGCGGTGGTGTCGGATGAGTAGCCATCTTTTTGCCAGCTTCCTGTGGCGGTGACACTGTCGGGGGTATTTAGATCGACGCTAGTCGCAGAAAGTGTGATGCCCGAAGTGTCGATAACTGGGATTTTTTTATTTTCTCGGTAGACTTCGGCCCCGACAACGAGGTCGTGTTTTACCGAGCCTGTATACACTTCTCCAATGGCATCTAATTGAGTAACAAAGAGTTTGTCTTCACTAAACTGCGCCATGAAAGGTGAAACATTGACGCTGCCATCATAGTTCGGTGCACTGTTATTACCGAGATTTAAAAGGGCAGGCCGGGTGGTGATGGATTGGCGTTCATTGGTTCCAATACGCGTTTGGCTGCGAAGGTTCCAGGCATCATTGACTTCGTGATTGATGATCGCCGTTAGGCTTGTGGCATCGACTTCTTCAAAGTCACGGCCTTTAACACCGTAATAGTTGCCCCAATTGCTTTTTGATATAGGCCCTTCGGGCATGCCTAACTGCGCGGCCGCCGCTGCATTCACAAAAGGAAGACCCATTACGGGTGTGTTGTCTTGTTGCATATGAAACAGGTTCAGTGTTAAGTCTGTTTTGTCACTGATCTGAAGGAAGTAAGAGGATGCGATGGCTAAAGTTTGATAATCTTCTTCGCCATTGCCAAGATAATCACCACCGCTTTGTGCCAAAAGATTAATTCTAAGCGCACTGTCATCTGACAGCTGGTGATTAAAATCACCGGTAATTCGTCCTAACTCACCTTGATCATATGAAAGATTAATCGTATTAAAGTTGCGGTCTGTACGTGCGCTTTTTGTCACTAGATTAACGGTCCCGCCGGCCGATCCTTTCCCGTATAGACTCCCGGATGACCCCTTCGCAACTTCGATCTGCTCGGTATTGAAAATATCGCGACTGTAGGTTGAAAGATCCCGAATACCATCAGTGTAAATGCTACCGTTAACATCAAATCCACGAATAGTAATTGTGTCGCCTGTGGTGACGTTCCCCCCTCCACCTTCTCCAGCCGCAAAAGTGGAGACACCTGCGACGTTGCGTAAAGCGTCTTGAAGGTTGGTCACTCCTTGGTCGTGCATCAATACGTCATTAACAATCGTCAGTGTTTTTGGTGTGTCAACGAGATCCTGTGTGAGTTTCACATTGGCTGATTTCTCAACATGATAGGTTTGTTCTGATTCTGCCGATACTTCCAGTGTCGGTAGCTGAACGTTGTCCGTTTGTGCATAAGCGTGTGTCACCATGAGTGACAGGGCAGAGCCGATCGCTAAGGCTAAGGGGCTGGGTTTGCAGGTGTGTATCTTGCAGCATAGATGGTTTTGCATTGGAGTTCCTTTCTATGAATTTTTAATGGGGAATAAAAATGCGACTAACAATAGTTGTCACACATCCTTTTTGTTGAGAAGGCGTTGTGTACTAAATTCAGGAGAGGCTGGCACTGGCTGGCGAAGCGGGATTTCCGTCAGTAGGCTTTAGGCGATTGGGAGATGCGCCAGATCGATACTTGAAAATTGTCCGCTCAAGGCTCAATTAATAAAACTAAATGAGTCTATTGCGCGATTTTAGTTGTTTTTTACAATAATGCAAATAATAATGATTTGTATTAAATATAATCTTTTGTGTTCAAGGATTGACTGGGCATGAGTGCGTTGGGGTGACTAAGCGTGTTGATGAAGATCAGAAAAGCGGTAGGGCTTGTTATTATTATCACTGGAGTGTGTTTGTTTCTCGTCAACTTGGTTGATATTTTGCTGTAAAGAGAGTGTAGGTGTTGTCACACAGAATATTGATTAGAAGCCACTGAACATCAGTGATGTCCGTGACTTCTAATCGAGTTGTAATCGCTAAGCTTTAATCAAACGCGTAGTTCACACGGAATAGTAGGCTTCTTGGTGTTCCTGGCATTGCGCTGGATCGCCAGTATTCCTTATCCAGTAAGTTGCTGACGGCAAGTGACATGCGCCAATTATCTATGTTGTACCCTACCGCAGCATCAACACGGTTAAAGCCATCTAATTTAGTGGTGTTGCTTAAGTTCGTCCATGAATCTCCGACATGCGTTACCCCAATTTCGCCGTAGGAGTGTTCGTTAGGCAGGTATCGCAGAAAGAGGTTTCCAGTGTTTCGTGCGACTCCGGCTAAACTTTTTCCCGTGTTCGCTGGCGTGGCTTTGTCTTCTTTTACGGATGCCTCGTTGTAACCATAACCGCCTCGAACATAGAGCTGGTCGGTGAGGCGTCCAATAAAGCTGAGTTCAAGGCCTTTAGACTGATGTTGTCCTTGTACTTCCCAAGTATAAGGGTCATTGGTTGGATCTGGACGGTAGCGAATGTTGTTTTTCCGTATGTCATAGATTGCGAATTGTGTGCTTAGACGTTGATTCAGGAGATCACTTTTAATGCCTATTTCATATTGATCGTTAAATTGCGGATCGGCGTCAAAGAGTTCAAGGTTTTGGTTGGCGCTGATTGGATTGACACCGACGCGTCCTCCAAAAGGAGCAAAGCTTCGGCTATAGGAGGCATACAGTGTGTGATCTTGGAAAGGGCGCCAAACAACGCCAATATTCGGGCTAAAGGTACTGTCATCAATGCTTCTTTCAAAGTTGGGATTACTGCTCGCTAGCAAGCGATTTTCCGATAGGCTTTTATAATAATCGTAACGAACACCCAGCATTAGATCGAGATCATCGGTCAGTCCAATTAAATCTTGTACAAACAGCCCGTAGTTGGTGCCTTTGGAGTAATTGTGTGTTCGTATCTCTAGATCTCCTGAGCCTCTAGAGCTGGATCTTTCACCCGTTAAGGGGTTTACATATCCAAATATGGGGGACCTATCCTTGTTTTCATTGGCAAGTTTGGGTTCTCGTTGTTCGATGGAATAATCAAATCCGAGGGTTAAGCGGTGTTTTAACGAACCTGTCATGAACTCACCCAGCAAGCTCAGATTGTTGCTGAAGGTTGTGTTAGCTGTTTCTTGCCAATAATACACTTGGCTGATATCGCCAACATGGCCTACACAGCTACCGCCAGTTCTGACTACGGTTGACTCGCTGGCGCAATAGGTTCCTAAATAAAAATGATCGAAGTTTTGATAGGCTTCGCGATAACTAGCAGCCCATTGCATCTGCCATTGATCATTAAGTTGGTACTTCAAATCAGAGCGAAGCACTTGCAACTTATCATCAACAAAGTCACCGGGTTGTGCAAATCCGGTTTTGATCGAGGTACCATCCGGTAAATTTTCAAAGGCAGGCCCGCGATCTGGGATTCGGTGCAATTTGTCGTAGGTATACTGTGCCGTCCAGGTGAGTCCTTCGTAGTTGTCGTAGGTAATGCTCGGAGACAGCATTTCAATTTCGTTTTTTATCCCGCTTCTGAAACTCTCACTTTGGCCATGCTCACCTGTCAGTCTAACAGCCCAATTATCGGAAATGACTTCATTAATGTCGACGACAACCCCTTGGTTATCATAAGAGCCTGCATAAGCTCCTATAGAACTTTTGGACTCAAAGTTGGCTGATTTACTGACCATATTGATCACTCCGCCGCCACCACTGCGACCATAGAGGACAGATGCAGGACCTTTAAGTATCTCAATACGTTCTACATTGGCGGTGCTGCGGCGAACTTGGCCACTTTCTCTATTGCCATCTCGGTAAATATCCCCGGTGTCTGCACTGAATCCACGTAACATGATGCCATCACCGCGCATGTCGTACGATGTAGAGACCCCTGGGGTTCCTTGAAGCATGACGCTTAGATCATTGGACCCGTAGAGTTTGTATTTCTGAACATCCAGTGTGTCAATTGTTTGTGGAATTTGTTTCTTATCTAAATTGTTTCGTGTCACGCTGGCCTGCTGGTAGTCGACATAGGTGCGTGTGGGGTCATTCTCCTCTAGGGCTTCGACCATGAGGGTGGGTAGAACGGCACGTATTTGGGTGTCGGCATGCGCTTGTGTAACGTACGTCATTGTTGGAGCAAGGGAGAGTGAAAGCAGCAGTAACGGGTGTTTTTTCTTAAAAGTCATGATAGCCATCTTGTAACGGTGGTGGATTTAAAACACAGACGTTTTGTTACATCCATTTTTTGTCTGCATACTGGAAATCCTTTTCAGATATGGGTCTCGCTTCATCGTAAGGTTATGTTTAAAAAGCAAATAATGACTCTGTTTGCATTTTTAATGCAGAATTCTTTCGGTCATCTTTTTATCTTGATGGCAAGTACAAGCGCAGATGTCATGCTGAGTTTTTTCGCACGCTCTGTGCCTGAAAAGCTCTCGTCTCAATCGACAGCTTTCTTGAAGAAATGCCAACGCAAGATTGGGATCATCCTGCGCATCGGATGCAGCCTCTTCATAGAGATTGAGATAACGCTCTAAAGTGGAAAAACAACGAGGCCAGCGTGCTTGTCTTGCATAGACATCCGCAAGATTTTGAATACTGATCGAAAGACAAATGATGTGTAGCATCGTAGGTTTATCATCTGTGCTAGACAGGTTTCGCTCTGAATAAGCTGTTTTCATCAACTCAATTGCATCAAGGTAAAGTACTTCTGCATGTGCATAGATTTCACTCTTAAAGGCGATATTTGCTTGTTGCGTGATGTGTTTCCAAAGCGCTAGATCTGCCATAGCTCACCTCAGTAATGGAGGGTATTCAAAACAAGTTTGCAAATAATAGTTGTTTTTCTATTTAATGCAAATAATAATGATTGTTATTATGTTTAGATTTGGAGTTGAGTATGGCCTTTGAGTTACCGAAATTACCCTATGAGTACGCTGATCTTGAGCCCCATATCGATGCGTTAACGATGGAAATTCATCATTCGCGTCATCATCAAACCTACGTAAATGGACTCAATGCGGCAATAGAAGGGACAGACTTTGAAGTCTATGCTTTGGATGAGTTGGTGAGACGTTGTTATTCACTGCCTGAAACCTTGCAAACCGCCGTCCGAAATCATGGTGGCGGGCATGCAAATCACAGTCTGTTTTGGGAGGTAATGTCGCCAAATGGAGGTGGACTTCCTGAAGGGGTGTTATTGAACGAGATTGAGGCTACCTTCGGTTCGTTTGAAGCTTTCAAAACGTTATTTATTGAGGCCGCTATTAAGCGCTTTGGCAGTGGCTGGGCGTGGTTAGTGGTCAATCCAGATAAAACGCTGAGCGTTACTAGCAGTGCCAATCAAGACAGCCCACTGATGGATGGACAATTTCCAATATTGGGTCTAGATGTCTGGGAGCATGCCTATTATTTGAAATACCAAAATAAACGTCCTGAGTACATAGCGGCGTTTTTTAATGTGATCAATTGGCCTCGAGTGTCAGAGCTATACGACAAAGCGGTTGGCTAGTTAATTGCTTTGTTTTATTCGAAGAATCAGGTCGTCTCCCTGATTTTTTTAACGCCATTTAAGTTATGATATAACATAGGATTTGTGATGAAAAAGTCTATCCACCCTGCTTATGATTATGTGATTTTCCGGGATACCAGTTGTGGCAAAATGTTCAGGATTCGATCGACTTGCCAGTCCAAAGACACAATTGTTTGGGAAGATGGTAAAACCTATCCTGTTATCAACTTAGATATCTCCAGTGCCTCACATCCCATGTACACAGGTGAGCAACGGATTGTCAGCAATGAGGGCCGTATTGCCCGCTTCAACAAACGCTTTGGTCGTTCTTAATAGGAGATTTAACCATGCAGGTTGTCAGCTCACTCAAAACCGCCAAAGCACGCCATCCTGATTGCCAAGTTGTCAAACGAAGAGGTCGCTATTACGTGATATGTAAGAGCAATCCTCGTTTCAAAGCACGTCAGGGGGGTGGAAAGAAGCGCTAGTGTGTCTTAGGTCAACTTAATACGAGGCACTATCGCCACTATTAACGAATGAGGCTCTTCCTATTGGTGATTATTGGGAAGAGCATTCAAATTTAGACTCTTTCTTTGCTAGATCTTAGACAAGTTTGCTGGGTCAGAATAATACGACTAGCAAGTCGTTCATATTGTGTGAGTATCAGACGGCTATTGATCAAATGATCATGCCTAAAAAATCACTTAATCATTTGGTTAACGTCCTCGCCTTTAAACCATCGACCTTGCCTAACTCTTTTTGATAAAAGGGTAGAGCGTTTTTTTGATCCATGCTTTTTTATTTATATTTCAATTGATTAGATATATGCATGACCTGCATTTGAGCCATGAAGAGGATATGGCACAGCCCTTGCTTTAGTACTTCTGACAATGACGACATAACAACATAAAAAGTCAGAGGTTAGGCAATGCTAGATTTGCATGTTTATCACAATCCTTCACCCCGTCCTCGAACAGGTGTCGATGGCCTAAAAAAATACATTCGAGTTCGTAGTGAGCCGGGTGCCCGTTTTGTCGAATTCGATTTTGCAATCGAAGATCCCTCTCTTTTTGTCGAGCTGATCATGCCACCGACCGCATTTGAGGCCTTCTGCAAGAATAATCATGTCATTCACATGACCGATGAGCAGATGGCTGAAGTTGATGCTGAGTTAGAAAAGTGGCGCTATGGCGAAGACACGCTAATGAGCAAAAATCACAACCGTTCTGTTGAATAAAAATAACATCAACTTTGAGTGACGCTTATGACCATTGAAATTAAAACGTCAACACTGGAGCCAGTGCGTAATACCTTTGCCAATATCGAACGTCGATTTGGTGATAAACCCGCTTCACGTTATCAGGAAGCAACCTATGACGTACAAGCAGAAACAAATTTTCATTATCGGCCATTATGGCAACCTGAATTTGAGTTGAACGATAAAAACCGTACCAAAATCGTGATGGAAGATTGGTATGCGCTAAAAGATCCTCGTCAATTCTATTATGGTGCCTATGTTCAACAGCGTGCCAAAATGCAAGAAGCCGCTGAAAGTAGTTATGCTTTTTTTGAAAAACGTAACTTGGCAGACTATTTAAGTGATGATGTTAAAAACTTGCTAATTACGTATTTAATACCCCTAAGACATATCGAAAACACCGCTAATTTAAACAATATGTATGGCTGTGCATTTGGTTATGGTACAGCCATAACTCAAGCCTTGTTATATAACGCCATGGATCGTCTGGGTATTGCTCAATATGTATCACGTATCGGCCTCATGCTGGATGGTAATACAGGTCAATCCTTAATCGAATCCAAGCAGCACTGGATGGAAAATCCCGCCTGGCAGGGTATGCGTGCGCTCTGTGAAGAGATGACCACTGTCGAAGATTGGTTCGAGGTAGTGCTGGCGCAGAACCTCGTAATGGACACCCTAGTTTTCAACCTTTTCTACGAACAACTTGACGGCAAGCTCGCATCGATGGGTGGTCGTGACATCGCTATGTTGACCGAGTTTATGCAGGCCTGGAACAAGGATGTGAGTAAATGGTTCGACTCTGTCCTAAAAACGGTCGCTTCAGAATCGGATGAGAATAAGGCCATGCTGCATGCTTGGACTGATAAATGGCAGTCGAAAGTGCGGGACGCCTTGAGACCTGTTATTCACGAACTGCTTGAACCAGAAGCGCTTGATTTAGCAGTCGCAGAGCTTGAAAAGCGCATTAAAAAAGCCGGAATAACAGCCTAAGGGGTTTAGTAGCATGTCCAAAGTCTATATCGCGTTACAAGACAACGACGAATCGCGTTACATCATTGAAGCGATTGAACAAGACAACCCGGATGCAACCGTCATTCATCAACCCGCCATGATTCGCATTGAGAATGAAAACTCTCTGGTCGTTAAGCGCGAAACCGTTGAAGAAAAAATGGGGCGTGACTGGGATGTTCAAGAGTTGCATCTCAACCTCATCACACTGGGTGGCAATGTCGACGAAGATGATGATCAGCTCAGTTTAAGCTGGAATGTTTGATTGTTATTAAAATAAAAAGGGTCAGAAAATGTCAGCTAAAAAGCTTAACTTAAAAGATAAGTACAGATTATTAACACGAGATCTTGACTGGGAATACTCTTACGCAGATCGTAAAAAAGCATTTCCTTATGAAGAGTTTGAAGGCATTAAAATTACTGATTGGTCTAAATGGGAAGATCCTTTCAGATTAACCATGGATGCCTACTGGAAATATCAGGCTGAAAAGGAGAAAAAACTCTACGCCATATTCGATGCCTTTGCACAAAACAATGGCCATTTAAATGTGACTGATGCGCGTTATGTGAATGCCATTAAAATCTTTTTAACCGGTGTGTCTCCTTTAGAGTATCAAGCCTACCAAGGTTATGCCCATGTCGGTCGTCAGTTTGGTGGTGCGGGTGCACGCGTGGCTTGTCAGATGCAATCGATCGATGAATTGCGTCATGTTCAAACGCAAATTCACGCCATGAGCCATTACAACAAGTACTTTGATGGCTTTCAAGATTGGACTCACATGCATGATCGCGTGTGGTACTTGTCAGTGCCGAAATCCTTCTTTGACGATGCGCGTAGTGCAGGACCATTTGAGTTCCTGATTGCCATCAGCTTCAGTTTTGAATATGTCTTAACCAACCTGCTGTTCGTTCCTTTCATGTCGGGTGCGGCGCATAACGGCGACATGGCCACCTGTACGTTCGGCTTCTCCGCTCAATCCGATGAAGCACGTCATATGACTCTAGGTCTGGAAATCATCAAGTTCCTGCTGGAGCAACACGAAGACAACGTGCCGATTGTGCAGAAGTGGATTGATAAATGGTTCTGGCGTGGCACGCGCTTGCTATCCATTGTTGCCATGATGATGGACTACATGTTGCCCAACAAAGTGATGTCCTGGAAAGAAGCTTGGGAAGTCTACTTTGAAGAAGCCGGTGGTGCGCTTTTCAAAGACTTAGCTCGCTACGGCATCCGCATGCCGAAGTTTGTTGAAGTCACTGAAAAAGAGAAGGAGCACATCTCGCATCAAGCTTGGTGGATTTTCTACAACTATGGCCACGCTGCTGGTTTCCATACTTGGATTCCCAGTGATGAGGAGCTGGATTGGTTGAGTGAAAAATACCCCGATACCTTTGACAAATACTATCGTCCCCGTTGGGAGCTGGCGAAGAAAATGGAAGCGGAAGGTAAGCGCTTCTACAGCCAGGCGCTGCCGCAACTCTGTACCACCTGTCAGATTCCGATGGGCTTTACCGAGATGGATGATCCAACCCAAATTGCCTATCGCTCAAGCGATTACGAAGGAGAGAAATACCACTTCTGTTCTGATGGCTGCAAACACATCTTTGATGAAGAACCTGAAAAGTATGTTCAGTCCTGGTTGCCCGTGCATCAGATTTATCAAGGAAACTGTGGTGGTGCCAGCGTGGAAGAAGTACTGCGCGACTACTACAAACTGAACCTCGGCGCTGACAACTTAGACATTAAGGGTTCACCCGATGAGCAGCGCTGGAAAGAGTGGAAGGGTGTTGCTTAATTCTCTTCAGCGTTCATCCCTCAAGGTTAATCCTTAAAAGTAATCCGTAGATGAGCCACTTCGGTGGCTCCAGAGATAGGAAACGATTATGTCAGTAAGAGCCATTACGCCTGACTACAAAGTGCAGGCACGGGACAGAGTTGAAAATTTTCACGGAAATCAAATTGTGTATGTGGCTTGGGATCATCATTTGATGTTCTGTGCGCCTTTTGCTTATGCACTGCCGCCGACCATGACATTTGCCGAGTTGCGTGACCAAGTCATGCCCGAAGCGTTTGGACTGCATGAAGAGTTTCCCAAAATCAATTGGGAAACGACAACTTGGTTGCTAGATAACCAGCCTTTTACTCCCGATCTGAATCAATCACTAAAAGCACAAGGTGTCGGTCATAAGTCGGTATTGAGATTCCAAACGCCTGAGCTGACAGGATTTCAGGGCAAAGCGGTTTAAGGAGCAGGTCATGACGTACGAAGTGACAGTGGAACCTACGGGTGATGTGATCGAAGTGGAAGAGGGGCAAACCATCTTGGATGCTGCGCTCCGTCAAGGCGTTTGGTTGCCGTTTGCCTGTGGTCATGGCACTTGTGGCACCTGCAAAGTTCAAGTGGTGGAAGGGGATGCGGATCTAGGCAATGCATCACCCTTTGCTTTAATGGATGTTGAGCGTGACGAAGGTAAGGTGTTGGCCTGTTGTGCCATTCCGGAATCTGACCTAGTGATAGAAGCGGATATCGATGTTGATCCCGACTTTGAAGGCTATTCGGTTGAAGACTTTAGCGCCAAAGTGATCAAGATTGATGATTTATCCCCCACTATTAAAGGGATCACGCTTGAATTGGATCATCCGATCACGTTTCAGGCGGGGCAGTATATCAATCTGGAAATACCTGATGTGGAAGGCAGTCGCGCTTTTTCCATTGCCAACTCGCCCTCTCACTCATCAATTGTCGAGCTCCATGTGCGGTTAGTACCTGGTGGTGCGGCGACGACCTGGTTGCATAAAACCCTAAAAGAGGGTGATGAACTGTCTCTGTCAGGTCCTTACGGGCAGTTCTTTGTGCGTAAGTCGGATGTTAAAGATGTGATCTTTATCGCTGGGGGATCGGGTTTATCCAGCCCTCAGTCGATGATTATGGATCTCTTGGAGCAGGGCGATACACGCCAAATCTATCTGTTCCAAGGCGCACGAAACCTGGCGGAGCTCTATAACCGGGATCTGTTAACCGAGTTGGCTGAAAAACACAGTAATTTTCATTACATCCCAGCTTTAAACGCCCCCACGGCTGAAGATCAGTGGCAAGGTTTTACGGGGTATGTTCATGAAGCCGCCATTGATCACTTTGACGGAAAATTTGCAGGCCATAAAGCCTATCTGTGCGGCCCTCCACCGATGATCGATTCTGCTATTAGCGCCTTGATGCAAGGTCGTGTCTTTGAAGCAGATATCCATATGGAGAAGTTCCTGACCGCCGCAGATGGTGCTGAGTCTGAAACTCGATCAGCACTGTTTAAGCGCATTTAGTGATGGGGGTCTGATGAGATGAATGCAACCCGTCAGTATCAGATTGAAGTCACGAATCGCCAACAACAGTTTGCAGTGCCTGAAGGTGAATTGTTACTGCATGCCATGGAAAAAACTTGCCTACAGGTTATTCAGGTTGGTTGTCGAGGTGGAGGCTGTGGGATGTGCAAAATCAGAGTGTTGCAAGGTAGTTTTCGCGCTAAACGGATGAGCAAAGCTCACATTACTGAACAAGACGCAGAAGCAGGCTATGTCTTGGCATGTCGAGTCTACCCTGAAAGTGATTTGGTTATCGAGTCAGACCACTTCAACGATTTATCTATATAAAAAACAGCGTGACATAACAAATATAAGAGGAAACGATCATGAAAAAAGGTGTAATGCGTCCAGGACATGTACAAATTCGTGTATTGGATCTTGAAGAAGCCCGTAAACACTATGTTGACCTACTGGGCTTAATTGAAATGGATTCCGATGACCAAGGACGCGTGTATCTCAAAGCCTGGACAGAAGTGGATAAGTACTCGGTCATTCTAAGAGAGTCCGATGAGCCGGGGATGGATTTTATGGGGTTTAAATGCCTAAACGAAGCCGTTCTGGACTCCCTGGCTGAAGAAATCCGCGCCTTGGGTATCTCTGTAACCGAATTACCCTCCGGCGATTTGAAAGATTGCGGCCGTCGCATGCAGTTTGTGGCGCCGACGGGTCATACCTTTGAACTTTTTGCCACCAAAGAGCAAACGGGCAAGTGGGGAATTAGCAGCGTTAATCCAGAGGCCTGGCCACGCGGCTTAAAAGGGATGCAAGCCAACCGCTTCGATCACTGCTTGTTGTACGGTGATGACCTTGAAGGAAACCTGACGCTCTTCCGGGATGTACTGGGCTTTGATTTGGCTGAGCAAGTCGTTGACCCTGAACAGAATCGTGTTGCGCTGTTTTTAACCGCATCAATGAAAGCACACGACATAGCGTTTATTAAACATGCAGAAAAGAACAAGTTCCATCACGCCTCTTTTTATCTTGAAACTTGGCAGGATGTGCTCAAAGCCGCCGATCTTATTTCAATGACAGACACGTCAATTGATATTGGCCCAACCCGTCATGGCTTAACGCATGGTCAAACAATCTACTTCTTTGATCCATCGGGTAATCGCAACGAGGTTTTTGCTGGGGGGGATTATCACTACCCCGATCACGAGACGGTGACTTGGAAAGCGGAAGACCTTGGAAAAGCGATTTTCTACCATGATCGTCAACTGAACGAGCGTTTCTTGACGGCGTTGACCTGATCCTAGTCTGTGCTAATGCCAAGCGATTAGCACTTTTTTTAGTTTGTATGCGAGAAAGCACGATGAATGAATTTAAACATTTCATCAACGGAGCCTATGTGGGCTCCGCGAGTGGAAAAACCTTTGAAAACCGTTGTCCCGTGGATAACAGCCTGATTGGTTTGGTGCATGAAGCGGGCCTTGACGAGGTGGATCAAGCGGTGAGGGCCGCGAAATCGGCGCTTAAAGGTCCTTGGGGTCAATTAAGCCAGGCTCAGAGAATAGAGCTGTTGAACAGTGTGGCTGAGCGCATTAATCAACGTTTTGATGAGTTTTTAGAGGCCGAATGTCGCGATACAGGTAAGCCCTATTCAATCGCCAGTCATATTGATATTCCGCGTGGTGCTGCAAACTTTAAAGCCTTTTCGGAAACCCTGGCGAATCATCCGACGGAGGCCTTTCGCTTAGATACGCCTGATCAGTTAGGTGCGATCAATCTTGGCCATCGGACACCTAAAGGGGTGATCGCCGTGATTTCGCCTTGGAACCTTCCGTTATTGTTAATGACCTGGAAGGTCGGGCCTGCATTGGCCTGTGGTAATACCGTGGTGGTAAAACCGTCCGAAGAAACACCTGCGACAACCACGCTGTTAGGAGAGGTGATGAATGAGTGCGGTGTTCCACCGGGTGTATTCAATGTTGTGCATGGGTTTGGACCCAACTCGGCGGGTGAGTTTTTAACGACCCATCCGTTGATAGATGCCATTACCTTTACGGGAGAGACTCGCACGGGTGAAGCGATTATGAAAGCGGCAGCTGTGGGTTTGCGCAACATATCCTTGGAGTGTGGCGGAAAGAATCCAGGAATCGTCTTTGCCGATTGTGATCTCGAAAAAGCTGTTGAAGGCACCATGCGTTCAGCCTTTGTGAACTGTGGTCAAGTCTGCTTAGGCACTGAGCGCGTCTACGTCGAACGTCCTGTGTATGACGCCTTTCTCAAGCGCATGAAAGAGCAGGTCGCTAAGCTGAAACTGGGCCGTCCAGAAGATCCCGCCGCCAACTTTGGTCCGCTGGTCAGCTTAGAACACCGCAACAAAGTGAAATACTACTATGACCTAGCCGTGGAAGAAGGCGCCACTGTTGAAATCGGTGGGGGTATTCCGGATATGGGCGAAGAACTAAACGGTGGTGCTTGGATTGAACCGACCATCTGGACAGGTCTAGCCGATGATGCGCGTGTGATTCGTGAAGAGATCTTTGGTCCTTGCTGCCATATCCGTCCTTTCGATACGGAGGAAGAAGTCATTCAGCTAGCCAACGATACGGAGTACGGCTTGGCGGCCGCCATTTGGACTGAAAACTCCTCTCGCGCCATTCGTGTGGCAGAGCAGATTGAAGCCGGTTTGGTGTGGGTGAACTCATGGTTCCTACGTGATTTACGAACCGCTTTCGGTGGCGCAAAACAGTCTGGCATTGGCCGTGAAGGTGGTGTCCATGGCTTGGAGTTTTACACCGAGCTGAAAAACATCTGCATTAAGTTATAAGGATCACGACGATGGACAAGCAACAGATTCAAGCCTGCGGTGATGAACTCTTTGAAGCGATGGTACAGCGTAAAGCGTTGCGCCCTCTGACAGAACGCTTCAGTGAAATCACCCTCGATGATGCCTATAACATATCCTTGCGTATGCTTGAGCGTCGCTTAGACGCGGGTGAGCGCATCATTGGTAAAAAGATCGGAGTGACCTCCAAAGCGGTACAGAACATGCTGAATGTGCATCAACCGGACTTTGGTTACTTGACTGATGCCATGGCGTTTAGCAAGGCGAAGAGATGCCGATCTCCACGCGTTTAATGCAACCGCGTGCTGAAGGCGAAATCGCCTTTATCCTGAAAAAAGACCTGCTAGGCCCGGTATTACCAATGCCGATGTCTTGGCCGCAACTGAATGCGTGATGCCTTGCTTTGAAGTGGTTGATTCCCGCATTGAGAACTGGCAGATCAAAATCCAAGACACCATCGCGGATAACGCCTCTTGCGGTCTGTTTGTTCTTGGTGATCGTGCTGTTGATCCACGCAAAGTCGATTTAGCCACTTGCGGCATGGTGGTGGAAAAGAACGGCTCCGTGATCAGCACCGGTGCCGGTGCGGCTGCTCTAGGCAGCCCAGTGAACTGTGTCACTTGGTTAGCCAATACCTTGGGTCACTTCGGTATTCCACTAAAAGCGGGTGAAGTAATTCTGTCCGGTTCATTAGTACCCCTAGAACCTGTTCAGGCAGGGGACTTTATGAGCTTGAGTATCGGTGGTATCGGCAAGGCTTCTGTGCGCTTTGTTTAATCGGAATGCTGTTGTCTCGACTCAGTATTTTATTGACTCAGCAGTACTTTATTGACGCAGTGTCACGACTTAATTCAGGAATTTAACCATGAGCAAAAAACTCAAAGCGATCATCATCGGTCCCGGCAATATCGGTACCGACTTGCTGATGAAAATGCAGCGTTCAGAATGGATTGAACCTGTGTGGATGGTCGGTATCGACCCCGAATCCGAAGGCTTAAAACGTGCCGCCACAATGGGCATTAAAACCTGTGCCACGGGAGTGGATGGCGTTTTACCTCACGTGATTGAAGACGATATCCGTGTCGCCTTTGATGCGACCTCCGCCTATGTGCATGCCGAAAACAGCCGCAAGCTGAATGAACTGGGCGTGATCATGATCGACCTAACACCGGCCGCGATTGGCCCCTACTGCGTGCCCCCAGTGAATCTCACGGATCATGCCAAAAACCTAGAGATGAACGTCAATATGGTCACCTGTGGTGGCCAAGCCACCATTCCGATGGTGGCGGCGGTCTCTCGTGTCCAACCGGTGTCCTATGGCGAAATCGTTGCCACCGTTTCTTCTCGATCCGTCGGTCCGGGGACGCGTCAGAACATTGATGAGTTCACCCGTACCACCGCCAGTGCCGTGGAAAACGTGGGCGGTGCCAAGCAGGGTAAAGCGATCATCATCATTAACCCGGCTGAACCACCACTGATGATGCGTGACACCATTCACTGCTTGACCGAGAGCGAACCCGATCAAGCCGCGATCACCGAATCCGTGCATGCCATGGTGAAGGATGTACAAAAATACGTTCCCGGCTATCGCTTGGTCAATGGCCCGGTCTTTGACGGCAATCGCGTGTCTTGCTTTATGGAAGTGGAAGGTCTTGGTGACTTCCTGCCTAAATACGCAGGCAACCTCGACATCATGACCGCGGCAGGCCTTCGCACGGCGGAGATGTTTGCTGAAGAAGCCGCCAATGGTGTTATTACATTACCTGCCCGTGGTTGAAGCCCAGCCAAGGTTAAGGAGAAGAAAATGAACTTACAAGGTAAACAAGTCACCCTGCACGACATGAGCTTGCGTGATGGGATGCATGCCAAACGTCATCAAATCAGCATTGAACAGATGGTCGCCATTGCCAAAGGGATGGATGAGGCGGGTATGCCGCTGATTGAAGTCACGCACGGAGATGGTCTCGGCGGTGCGTCCGTGAACTACGGCTTCCCCGCTCATAGCGATGAAGAATATCTCAAGGCCGTGATCCCGCAGATGAAAAACGCGAAAATCTCGGCATTACTATTACCCGGTATCGGCACCGTCGATCACTTAAAAATGGCGAAAGACTGTGGCGTCAGCACCATTCGTGTCGCCACTCACTGTACCGAAGCCGATGTATCTGAACAGCATATCGGCATGGCGGCCAAGATGGGCATGGACACCGTTGGCTTCCTAATGATGGCGCACATGGTTGAACCCGAGAAGGTCCTCGAACAAGCCAAACTGATGGTCGGTTACGGTGCGAACTGTATCTATGCCACCGACTCTGCCGGTTACATGCTGCCGGATGATGTGACCGCCAGAATCGGCCTACTCAAAGCTGAACTGCCGGCTAACATCGAGATCGGCTTCCATGGCCATCATAACTTAGGCATGGGTATTGCCAATTCACTGGCGGCGATTGAAGCCGGTGCCACACGTATCGATGGCTCGGTTGCAGGTCTTGGCGCTGGGGCAGGGAATACGCCGTTAGAAGTCTTCTGCGCCGTACTGGATCGCATGCAGGTCAGCACCGGAATCGATCTCTACAAGATCATGGATGTGGCCGAAGACTTGGTCGTTCCGATGATGGATCAACCGATTCGTGTTGACCGAGATGCGCTGACGCTGGGCTATGCGGGTGTCTATTCCTCCTTTCTACTCTTCGCTCAACGTGCTGAGAAGAAATACGGCATTCAAGCTCGTGACATCCTCGTAGAACTCGGTCGTCGCGGCACCGTGGGTGGTCAGGAAGATATGATCGAAGACCTTGCCCTCACCATGGCGAAACAGAAACAAGCCCAAGGAGCCAAGTAATGGGAAATCTAACACGCGTACAAATTGAAGAGCTGGCCACCTATTGTGAAGAGGCAGAACTGAAAGCCTACGAAATCACCAAGGTTACTGAAAAATATCCCGAGATGACCTACGAAGATGCCTTTGATGTGCAGTGGGAAGTGAGGCGTCGTAAAGAAGCCCGTGGCCATAAGATCGTGGGCATGAAAATGGGCCTCACCTCTTGGGCGAAGATGGCACAGATGGGTGTGGAACACCCATGTTACGGCTACTTAGCCGATTACTTCAGTGTGCCGGAAGGCGGCGAGATCAAGATGGATGAACTGATCCATCCCAAGATCGAAGCGGAAATCGCCTTTGTCACCAAAGCGCCCTTAAAAGGCCCAGGTGTTCACATCGGTGATGTGATGCGTGCCACGGACTTTATCATTCCTGCCGTGGAAGTGATCGACTCGCGCTACAAGGATTTTAAGTTCGACCTGAAAAGCGTCATCGCGGATAACTCCAGCTCGACCCGCTTTATCACGGGTGGTCGTATGGCCCGTTTGGAAGATGTGGATGTGACCACCTTAGGTGTGGTGATGGAGATCAACGGTGAAGTGGTGGCTACTGGTGCAGGTGCGGCTGTACTGGGACACCCTGCTGCTTCAGTTGCGATGCTGGCGAATATGCTGGGAGAGCGAGGAGAAGAGATCCCCGCAGGGACCTTCATTATGACAGGAGGTATCACCGCCGCTGTGACTGTCAATCGAGGTGATTCGATCAATATCCGTTATCAAGATCTGGGAACGATTAGTGCGAAGTTTGTTTGACCTGAATGCTGTATTCCAACAATAACATTAATAAAGGAAACATGATGAATAAGCTAAAAGCGAGTGTCTTAGCTACCTTACTGCTGTCCCCCTTAGTCTCTCATGCCGGGCAATACGTGCCCGGTATTGAAGGGGTAAAATCAGCCGTTGTACCGCCACCGGGTGTCTACTATCGCGGTTACGCCGTTCATTATGACGCAGATAAAGCGGATGGTTTACCACCGAATAGCCGTGTGAAAGTGGATGCTTTAGCACACCGTTTTATCTGGGTCACAGAAACCGAAGTGCTCGGTGGTCAACTGGGTTTCGAGGCGATTTTACCTATGGTCAGAACGGATCTAGATATTGGTAACGGCATGGTACGTGACAAACAAACCGGACTCGGTGACCTGTTTGTCGGCTCCTTAATCGGCTGGCATGGTGATCGTTGGGATGCAGTCGCTGCTGCGGGTATTTGGAGTCCCACCGGGAAAAGCAGTCGCCCCGCTGATCCTGGGTTTGGCTATACCGAACTGATGCTGACGCTTGGGGGAACTTATTTCTTGAACGATAAAAAGAATCTCTCTTTCTCAGCCTTGTCGCGTTATGAAATAGCCGATAAAAGCGGTGTTAAGGATGAGCTCGTAGTTGAGTGGGGGATAGGTAAGCATCAAGGGTTGTTGGATTTGGGGCTTGTCGGTTATAGCCGCTGGGAGTTAGAGAGTGGAAAGTCTGAAAGCCACGCTATCGGGCTGTCTGCTGGCTATTTCTGGCCACAGCTCATGATGGGAATTGATGCAGGCGTTTACCAAGAGCACAGTGTTAAACAGGGGTTTGAAGGGACTAAGTTGAGAGTTGCACTCACGAAAGTGTTTTAATGATTGAGGCTGCATCGAAATGTGTCATCCGTTAGGCAAACGGGTGGCCCAAAATGCATCCTTCAAAGGAGGTCGTTATGCCAATTGCGCAGCTTTACATTATGGAGGGGCGAAGTGATGAGCAAAAAGAACGTTTGATTGCGTCAATCACAGAGTCAATCGCATCCTCCTTAGATACACCTATCGATGCGGTTCGTGTCATTATCACTGAAATGCCAAAACAACATTTTGGTATCGCAGGAAAATCGGCCAAGCAGCTAGGTCGATAAAGCACTTAGCGCTTTTCACACTGACAGACGTTAAGTGAGAACGACCTAACGTCTGTTAAAGGCTATGTGCAGAGCCGTTAGTCTAGATACACTTAAACGACGAATTCAGCTATTCTCATGATCGATATAATAAAAACAAGGTATACCATGACTTATAGCAATTTAGTGTTTCCGGACATTAAGCATCTTGTTGAAAAGCTACATTTTAATCCAGAGGAAGGCAAAATTTGGTTAGCTGAACAACGGACTGTTTTGATGGGTTTGGGTGCGCTTTCAAGCTTTCGAAAGGAAATTATTACAACCTTAGGCATGGCGCGAGCCAAAGGCTTTTTCATGCGGTTAGGGTACTATTCCGGTATGCGTGATGCTGAGTTGGCAAAAAAATTAAACCCAGATGCAGACCCAGATCAAGCCTTTCTAACCGGCCCTCAACTTCACTGCCTTCGAGGAATGGTCAAAGTTATTCCTCTAGCACTTGAATACGACCCTGCTAAAAAACATTTCTACGCCGAGTTTGAATGGGTTGATTCGTTTGAAGTTGAAATCTGTCGAATGTCATTAGGGCAGCTTGACGAGCCTGCATGCTGGATGCTTTTAGGCTACGCATGCGCATATTCGAGTTACTTCACTGGCCTGGATATACAGTTTCGGGAAGTTGAATGTCGAGGGCAAGGGGATCAGCATTGTCGAATTGTTGGTAAAGTCGCATCGGAATGGCCCGATCACGAAGAGTTTAGTCATTTGTTTCGTGAAGCCCCATTGATTGACGAACTCTACGAACTGCAATCCCGCATCGCGGATTTAGAGCAGAGTCTTGGTTACCCAGAGAATCTACCTAAGGCAATAGGTGAGGCTCCACCCTTCACAAGTGCATTAGAAATGATAGACCGTGGAGCAAACGCCGAGGTGACCATGTTATTAATTGGCGAAACGGGAACCGGCAAAGAGGTGTTGGCTCGGCGTGTGCATAGCATGAGTTCACGGAAGGATGGCCCTTTTGTAGCTGTTAATTGTGCGGCGATTCCGCCAGAGTTGATTGAGTCAGAGTTATTTGGTGTGGAAAAGGGGGCTTTTACAGGAGCGACCCAATCCCGTAAGGGCGATTTGAGAGGGCTCATGCTGGAACTATTTTTTTAGATGAAGTGGTTGAATTATCACCCAGAGCTCAAGCCGCTCTGCTACGCGTGATTCAGGAAGGAGAGCTTGAGCGTGTTGGCGATGACCAAACTCGAAAAGTAGATGTTCGCATTGTTGCGGCGACCAATGAGGATCTGGCAAATGCAGTCAAAGCAGGGCGTTTTCGTGCAGATCTGTTCTACCGTATCAACGCCTATATGGTCATTATTCCACCCTTACGTGAACGCCAAAATGATATTGCCCTCCTCGCTGAGCATTTCCGGAAGCGATATGAAAAACAGTATCGAAAAGTGACCTTAGGATTTACAGACCGCGCCCTCGCGGCGCTGCATGATCACAATTGGCCAGGGAATATCCGCGAGCTGGAAAACACGGTTGAGCGCGGTATCATTCTGACAGATGATAATAGCTCGATTACAGAACAGAGTTTGTTCAGTATGAGCGGGAATAAAAGTTCACATGAACATGATAAAGTCAGAAAAATTAATACATCATCGGGTCAGCTTGAAAATCCTTCATCAGAAAGGGTGTTTATTGACTCTTTATCAGAGCAAATCTTGGTACATCAGATTAGCATAGAAACTCTCGAAAAATCGTTAATTGAAAGAGCGATGAATAGATCTGAAGGCAATATTGCGGCAGCTGCTCGATTACTTGGGTTAAGTCGCCCAGCGCTGGCCTATCGAATAAAACGCAGTCAAAATTAATGCGATACATGCCAATATTACTCATTTCAGATCAAATGATGATTGATTTACGTTTTCTTTATCAGATAATGCTTAAGTTACCCATCAGCGAAGCAGAAAGTTATGATCAATATAAAGCGCTCTCTTAGTCTTTTAATCCTATCAGCCTTGATCTTAATGTTGATCTCCTCTGGTTCAACCTTTGTGTTGATGAATAAAAGTGCACAAACCTTAGTCGAGCATATTAATACCGATGTTGATGTAGAAAGGCATTTGTCTAAGCTTTTATCTGAGTCATTAGGCTTACGCCTTGCGGTGCTGGCTAAAATTACGAATCCCAGCAATGAGCAGCCGAATCGAAGCTATGAGCGCGCAGAACAGGAAATGGCCGCTGTCATTGCAGAAATTCAACAAATGAACATTGAGAAGCTGAATAGATTGCTGGTGTTGCACTCCACATGGATGCGACTGTCGCAGCAGATGATGCAAGATGCGTCGAACGCACGTACTGAGCAGGCATTGGCAACGATTTCGACAGAAGCGCCCATTTGGCAAGCTTTTCGCGTGCCCTTACTTGAGGAGTTAGCCTTGAGCAGTGAACAGGCCAGTACAGCCTATCAGATAGCCAATCAGCGCCGGAACCAAGCGGTTACCTCAACGTTACTGCTGATGGCATTTGCTTTAGCCTTAATGACCTTTATCAGTCTGGTGTTTTACCGTCGCATGAGTTTGGCCTTAGGTGGTGACGTCAACTACGCCGTAAAGGTGACGCATGCCATTGCCGAAGGGGATTTGTCTCTTAAGGTTGAGGTGGCACCGGGCGCCGACAAAAGTTTACTGGCTGAGTTGAGTAGAATGCAGAGGGGGTTACAAACCTTAGTTACATTGGTCAAGCGTAATGCAGAGGATGTAAGCCAAGAAGCTCAAAGTGTTCATAGTAAAACGGACGAGTGTCTTCGTTTAACCCAACTCCAAGCCCAGAGTACTGATACTGTTGCCTCAGCGATGACAGAAATGACGGCCAGTGCGCACGAAGTGTCAAGCAATGTAGCACAAACAGCGCAAGCGGCACGTATTGCTGAAGAGAAAGCGGTCAATAGCCAGCAGCAGCTGACAACAACGCTGACAACCCTAGAGCTGTTGAATCATAATATTCAAGATACCTCACAGGTGATGAATGATTTACAAGCTAGGACGGAGGGAATCAATCAAATCATTGATGTCATTCGTAATATTGCCGAGCAAACCAATCTACTCGCCCTAAATGCGGCGATCGAAGCTGCGCGAGCGGGTGATCAAGGTCGAGGGTTTGCAGTGGTGGCAGACGAAGTGAGAACGTTAGCGACGCGATCAGCGCAAAGTACCGAAAAAATCAGTGAAGTGATTGGTGCATTAATCGCAGAGTCACGTCGTGCTCACCAAGCGATGGAAAAGAGTCGTGAGCAAACATCTGAGACAGTGACGCTAGCCAACGTGACCTTATCTGAGTTAAATGAAATGATGAAAGCGATTGAACAGATTGCGGACATGAGCACTCAGATAGCAAGTGCTGCCGAGCAGCAGTCCATGACGGCAGATGATATTAATCGCAATATGATCACCATTAATGAAATGTCCGAAGCGAGTCGGCAGGCCTTTAATGAAACGTTCAGTTCGACAGAGCGTCTGAGTTATGCGTCGAAAATACTCAGTAACGAGGTTGAAAAATTTAAAGTTTAATACAACCCCATCGCTAAAAAGTGATGCTTTTAGCGATATCAAAAAAAGACTGCACTAATGGGGAGTCGCGATCATCATCGCGCCGTCCTAAGTGAATATGCTTATAAATGCCCTCTTGCCCTAAACGAAGGGGGCGAATCGGCAAGGTGTTGGCTGTCTGCTCCACGAGCCAGCGTGGTAAGGCTGTGACACCACGGTTTGATGCAACCATCTGCAGCAAAATTTCAGTTGCTTCTAAGGTTTTGTGCTTTTTAGGACGACAATTCGCAGGCAATAAAAACTGCTGAAAAATATCCAATCGATCCACATCAACCGGATAGGTTAATAAAACCTCATTGACGAGTGCGTGTGGCTCAACATGGTTAAGATCATGAAGTGGATGGGTTGCCCCCACCACGAGAACCAATTCATACGAAAACACAGGTTCGAAGGTCACACCGGGTCTGTGTAATGGATCGGGGGTGACTAAAAGATCGATATCATGATTAAAAAGAGCGGCCATACCGCCAAATTGAAAACTTTGCTTAACATCCAGATCCACATTGGGAAACTGGCTTAAAAAAGGGCTAACAACTTTAAGCAGCCATTGATAGCAAGGATGACATTCCATACCAATGTTTAGGCTGCCTTGCTCATGCTGGGCAAATTGCAGCAGTGTTTCATCGATGCGCTCGAGTTGTGGCAGTACACGTTTTGCTTCTTTTAATAAGTAATGGCCTGCTTGGGTTAAACGGACACCGCGCCCATCTTTGACCCAAAGAGGCCCTCCAATCATAGACTCCAACTTTTTGACAGTATGACTGAGTGCGGATTGCGTGAGATTCAAGGCATCTGCTGCAGCTGTGACGGAGCCTCTGCGCTCTAGCTCGCGAAGAATACGAAGATGGGTGCGTTCAATCATCATTAATTACTATTTTTAATCGGTTGATATCAATCTATCCTTTTTATTCATTGCTTTCAATTTTTCGCATGTATGGTGATTTATTTTTTTATTTGATAATAGTAATAATAATGATTACTATCAATCCGTCAGTTAATAACGGAGTTTTCAAATGAAACGTCTTACGCTAACGAGCCTATTGCTATGCTTGCCTGCTTTTGCTTTTGCATCAACCTGCGAGTTGAGCATTGATAGTACAGATCAAATGAGATTTACAGAAACTGAGCTTCGTGTTCCGGCTGGGTGCGAAACCGTTAATCTTACGTTGACTCATTCGGGTAATTTAGCCAAAACAGTCATGGGCCATAATTGGGTATTGGTTGAATCGGATCAGCTTAGTGCCGTTGCTACTGCTGCCATGGCGGCGGGTGCGGCGAATAACTATTTGCCTGAAGGCGATGATCGAATTTTTGCAGCAACGGATCTAATCGGGGGCGGGGAAAGCACGAGTATCGAGTTTTCAGTGGCCGATTTGAAAGGAAAAGACCTTACCTTCTTCTGCTCGTTTCCTGGGCATTCTGCTTTGATGAAAGGGGCGTTTATTGTAGAGTAAGTGCCTTGCTTGAACTCACTCGATGACTTGAGTAAAGATGCTGAATTGATTCTTGCCAGATAGCTTTGCTTCGTACATCGCTTGATCGGCTTGTTTTAATAAATCTTCGAAATCGAGTGTTTTTTCCTGCGGGTAAAACGTTATTCCCAAGCTAGCCGAAACATTAAAGCGCTTGTCTTTATACGTGTGCGTGGTCGTGCATGCTTGAAGCAGGCGCTTGGCCGTTCTTTTACAGGCATCTTGATCACTAAGATCGGTTAAGATTGCAACAAATTCATCGCCACCAATCCTTGCTAATGTATCGCCTTCTCGCAGGGATAAACTCATTTGCTTGGCTACGAAGCGCAGTAAACTATCGCCTGCGTCATGCCCATATTCATCATTGATTCTTTTGAAGCCATCCAAATCTATAAAGACAACAGCCAGTTTACGATGATGGCGATGAGCATTCAGTATTGCTTGTTTCAAGCGGTCTAAGAGCAAAGAACGATTGGGTAGGTTTGTTAAAAGATCGAAATGCGCCATTTTTTGCAGACGAGATTCCTGCTGTTTTTGAAGACTAATATCAGTAAACAATGAAACGTAATGAACAATCGTATGGTTTTCATCTCGAACCGCCGTAATGGTAAGGTGCTCTATAAACACTTCGCCATTTTTTCGCCTATTCCAGACTTCTCCATTCCAATTTCCATCTTGTTGAATCGCGCTCCAAAGTTCAGCATAAAATTGTGAGTCTTGGTGTCCAGATTTGAGTAATCTGGGTGTTTGCCCAATCACATCTGATCGTTCATAGCCAGTGATTGTACAAAAAGCATCGTTAACTTCCAGGATCACCCCATTTGGGTCGCAGATCATAATCCCTTCGTTAGCATGGCTAAATACGCTTGCAAGCTGGCTTAGTTTGATGTTTTGCTCATGCAGTAATGCGAGATGTTGTTGTCGTTCAGTAATATCCTCCATGATGCCGACGAAGTGCGTAAGCTCATGTTGATCATTATTAACGGCAGAGATTCGAGTGGCCACGATGATTGGATGACCTGAGATGGTTTTGTTTATTAACTCTCCTTCCCAATCCAAGCCTTGCTGCAAATGTGTGTTAAGTTGATTGAGCACCTCGGGAGAGGTTAAGCCACTGGCTAAACAATTTGGGTTTTGTCCGATAAGTTGATCCGATGAAAATCCAAACAAGCGTTCAACTGCAGAATTGACATAAACAATAGTACGGTATTTATCTGTAACGATCACGGCTGCGGTTGAGTGTTCGACTGCACTAAAAAGAAGCTTCTTTTGTTCTTGAATAACAGAACGCCGCAGTACTTCGATAAAGAGGCCAGTAAAAGAAACCAGTATAAGTAGAAGAAAAGCAACCAGCATCATCATTTGATTTTTGTTACTGGAGCGCCAGTTGTAAAGAAGGTCCTGCTTTGATTGTGTGACCGAAATGATAACAGGGTAACGCAATGAAAGACTCAAGGCGTGCGTCAGGTGTTCGGATGGTATTCGTTGAGTTTTAAGCCCGGACTCAAGTAAGAAGGATACATCGGGTAAAGGAGTATGCTCAGGTAATGTTGAAATTAAGCGTTCGTTATCATAGCCGATTAAGCTTAAATCAAAATGAGCACCATTTGCCCCTTCGTTCTGATCGAATAGCTCAGTGAAGTAATCTGGATTGAGTGCAACAAGTATCCAGTAGGTTTCCCCCTTTTCCTCCTTAAACCATAAAGGAAGACCTGTAATCAGTATTGAGTGGTTAGAACGGATGGTCATTTGATCCGTCATGGGGACAAAACGTTGATCAATTGAACCAAAGATAATTAAACCATTTGATGAACGTGAGTTTCGATGTTGATCCAGTTGAAGATGCTGAGTATCAAGATGTTTACCTTCACTGCGTCCTGCACTGTCTATTAAGACGGATGTGTCTTTCAGAACGAGAATTTGACGAATATGAGGGGCGAAGTATAGGGTGTCATCAATACGCTCTCTTAAGCGGGCGAGCCAACTTGGGTCTTCAGTGTCTAGAGGACGTTGAGGGATGAGTGTTTCCAGTGAAAGAATACTGGCTTCCACAGACTCGAGTGTACGTGTAATACTGCGCTCTAATATTTGGCTTTGGAATGTAATTCTTTGATTGTTAAGATCATTTTCTTTTTTGAGACTGCTCCATACCGTCATTATTACGGTACTGATCAAAGCAAAAAACAGTATGACAATTAACACAAGGAAACGCCAATGCGTGTATAACCTGTGTAAACTAAATATCGAGCGAACAGACTGAAGTTTTTGTAGATCTAAAGTACTCAACCCTACGCTTCCAATTTAATCTATTAACATTTAAGCTCCGCAATTCTAGCACATAAGATTGGAACTCACGAAATGAAATTAAAGCGCTTTGGTCTGATTGCTATGCTTCTATATGTGTACAACGTCAGCATTGCTGAAGAATTAAGTGCCAAAAAAGCTGACCGATTGCTCAATATAAAAATGAATAACGAATTACGTGTCTGTATTTGGCCGGACTATTACTCCATTACGTATCGTAATCCTCGTACTCAAATGTTAGAGGGGATTGATATCGATATTGCGCATGCATTTGCAGAGTTTCTTGATGTAAACATCATTTTTGTAGACAGTTCTTTTGCGATGCTTGTGGAAAATTTATCAAACAATCGTTGCGATATAGCCATGCATGGTGTTGGAGTACGTGAAGATCGTGCGCAGTTTATGGCGTTTACACAACCGCATCTCCGTAGTGGTATTTTTGCAGTGGGTCGAAAGAACAATTCAGATATACAGTCATGGGAGGATATAGATCAGCTAGGCAATATAGTAGTGGCTCAAAAAGGCACGTATATGGAACCTGTAATGCGTGATCAATTAGAGTATGCCGAACTAACCGTGGTGGATGATTTTATGGCCAGAGAACAAGAAGTTATGTCTGGCAGGGCGGATGTGTTCATGACCGACTACCCTTATGCGCTCAGAATGGTGTCTTTAACTCAATGGGCTCGTCTTATTGAGCCTCCAACTCCACTAGCACCAACGGATTATGCGTATGCAGTCCCACTCAATGAGGATCAATGGTTAAAGACAGTCAATCATTTTATGGACGAGATACGGTCAAAAGGGTTGTTACTTGAATTTGC
Organism: Nitrincola nitratireducens; assembly: GCF_000585235.1. Classification (NCBI taxonomy): domain Bacteria; kingdom Pseudomonadati; phylum Pseudomonadota; class Gammaproteobacteria; order Oceanospirillales; family Oceanospirillaceae; genus Nitrincola; species Nitrincola nitratireducens. The sequence continues at coordinate 50,099 of NZ_AONB01000003.1, forward strand.
ACGTAAGAATGGTCTAGAGCCGATCGTCTTAGTTGACTAAAATCTGTACTTTTTAAGGGGCACCTTTTAACTTTAAATATTCTAAAGCTGGCGTAAAACCGTCCTCTGCTGAGAGCCTCATCCACTGCCACGCCAAGTCTGGATTGGCCTCGACCCCCTTGCCCTCGAACAAGTTGAGGGCGTAATTGTATTTCGCAAGGCTGGCATAGCCACCTTCAAGCTCAGCGGCGGTGCGCAGTAAGGTATTTGCGTAAGCGAGATCTTTCTGTACGCCAACACCTGTTTCATATATTTGTGCCAGCCCAATGTAGGAATAGCCATCTTGCCAACGAGCAATACAGTCCTCAAAGATTCGAATAGCGCTGGTGTGATCACCTGTTTTTCGCGCCACATATCCATAAAAGCATTTGCCACGCTGATCTGAGTCAATCACGGCTTGATAGTCTGGAGTGGCCACTGCCTGTGTGTTGATTTGCAATAGGATTAAGCAGGATAATGCCTTTAAGGTTAAATACTTCATTATTGTCGTACCAAGGTTTGCAAAAAGTCTATTTTATGAATAAAGATAGTTGTTATTTTTTAAAAAAACAATTAAATTTTCATATGGGTGTTGATTTTTTTTGATCGATTGGCTATAAAATATTATGATTTTGCTAATTTTAATGATGGGTTTGATTATAATTCCATTTTAGTTTTTCTTTTTAATACGCTGGCTGTTTGAAATTTCAGATTTTGGAAGGTAGGATCTATTAAATGAAATTGAGCGTATAATAAAGGCTAAAGCTTTGGATTTGAGTTTATATGTAGTAGCTTATTTTAATTTTTACCTTTAGTTCGAAGATGTCAGCGGTTCTGATAGCTAATTTTAAATAATAAGTGAGGCCGTATATGTTTTTCCAATTTAATGCGTCTGAATCCCTACAAGCTCTAAATCAAGCTATCATTGCTATAGTAACCATAAATGAAAAAAACAATATCACCTTCTTTAACCCAGCTGCAGAGGAACTATGGGGTTACAAAGCATCCGAGGTAAAAGGCAAAAATGTTGCAATGCTCTTGCCAAGTGAACTTCATAAAAATCATGATGGTTATGTAAATGCTCATCGAACAACAGGGCAGAATAAAATTGTTGGTAGCTCGCGTGAGGTTCAACTTCAGCATAAAGATGGACATAAAATTTGGGTTCAATTGTCATTATCCAAAGTGAATGTTAAAGGAAAAAAGTACTATACAGCTTTTATTCGTGATATTACGAAGGAGCGTGAATCTCGCGAAATGATTAACCAAACACTTGAACAAGCCCTCGATGCTGTTGTTTGTATTGATGATAAAAATAATATTACGTTTTACAACACAGCCGCAGCTAATCTTTGGGGGTATTCAAGAGATGAGGTGATTGGTCAAAATGTAAAAATGTTGGTTCCGAGAGAAATACAGTCAAAGCATGATGGTTTTGTTAATGCAAATCGTGATACTGGTCAAGATAAAATAGTCGGAACAAGTCGAGAAATTAAAATAGAACGAAAAGATGGTGAATTATTATGGGGGCAATTATCACTTTCAAAGGTAAGACTAGATGATAAAACAGTTTATACCGCTTTTGTCAAAGACGTAACCGAGGAAGTAAATAAACGTCAAGAAAGAGAAATGTTGTCTTTGGTTGCCAATGAGACTGATAATGCCGTTATAATTACAACACCCAATGGACTTATTCAATATGTTAATAGAGGTTTTGAGAGGTTAACTGGATACCCATCAAAAGATGTTATAGGAAAAAAACCAGGCTCGTTTTTACAGGGGCCAGGGACCGATATCCGAACAGTCGAGAGAATTAGGCACCATCTTCATAGCTTAGAACCCTTTTATGATGAAATTTTAAATTACTCAAAATTAGGTGATCCGTACTGGGTTTCGTTATCTATAAATCCTGTCTTTAGTGAATCTGGCCAGCTGAAAAATTTCATATCGGTGCAAGCAAATATAACAGATGTCAAACAGATGGCCCTTGATTTTACACGTAAGTTGGAAGCAATTGGTGAAGCATTGGTTCTTATGGAGTTTGATGTTAATGGACGTTTTTTAAGTGCAAATAAATTATTGGATGAAAAGATAAAAGGTTTTTTTACTCATGATGAATGTATTGATTATGTTCTAAAAAGTTTATCTGATAATGCAAGAAAAGAGTTGGATGAAAAGAGTTTTACAAGTATTCAAATCAGCTTAGAAAAAGGCAATAAACTATTGTCACTGGATGCGAGGCTTTGTATTTTAAGAGATTTTAAGAAAAAAGCGACTCAGTATGTGTTCTTTGGTGTAGACGTTACTGGGCGTAAAATGGCTGTTATACAGACCAGAGATGCGATGGAAGGTGTACTTAGTGTTAGTCAGACAATCAGTAATATTGTTGGGACAATTAATGGTATTTCTGAACAAACCAACTTACTTGCATTGAATGCTGCTATTGAGGCCGCCAGAGCAGGGGATGTTGGAAGAGGGTTTGCTGTTGTTGCAGATGAAGTCCGTAGTCTTGCTGCTAATTCAAAGGATGCTAGTAGTGAAATTGATAAACTAGTTAAAGACACCGTGTCTAAGATAAATGAGTTAGCTGAACATTTGAGTAATATCGATCGTTAATGTTTAAGAGGGAATTAGATGTTAGATAAGGTTCGACCTTTTTCAGCTTACATGTTCATGCTTTGGTACCCAATTAGGTACTTTGATAAAAATCTAGTGCCAACTTTTTATTTACAATAGGATAATACCTTTAAGATTAAATACTTCATTATTGTCGTACCAAGGTTTTTTATTGAGTGTAGATGTCTGAACGTGAGGTCGCCAGAAAGCGGATTCAGATCGATACCAAAAGAGTACTAAAGTATAGGTTTAACGTGGATGGGGATGGAGACCCAAAAAATAGCGCCTTTGGATAATGCTGGTTTGTAACCTATTTTACCTCCCATTCCTTCAATCAGTTGCTTACTGATCGCTAATCCTAATCCTGACCCCTCAAATCGACGATTTATATCACTTTTTTCTTGTCTGAACTGAGTGAATAAAAAAGGAATGAAATCAGGTTTGACTCCAGGTCCTTGGTCCTCTACTGATATGGTTACGCTATTATGTTCTACATAAATATCTATTTTAACTTTTGAAAAACTAGGAGAGAATTTGATAGCATTTGATAATAAGTTTGATATGACCTGCTCAAATCGGATCGGATCAACGCAAATACTAATGTTCGATTCAAACTGGAAAAGTTCAAGGCGAATACCTTTTTCAGAAAGGTAAGTACTGTGTTGCTCAGTGGACCTAGTTAATAAGGGGTATAGCTCCACATTACGTAATTCGATATTTAATTTGTTTGATTTAAGTTTTGCGAAATCAACAACGTCGTTAACCAATGCTTTCAATCTATGTGCATTACTAAGCGAATTTTTAATTAGTTTCTTGATCTTTTCCGGTAGGTTGCCTATTTTTTCTGAATCTATTAGATCAAGACTTCCCAGTATAGCGGTAACGGGTGTTCGGAATTCATGGCTTATATTTGCAATAAAATCATCTTGAAGTTTTTCATATTTTTTTCGTTTTTGGATATCAATAATCAGTATAATGAACGCTATGTCTTGAGCTGTTTTAGAGTTGTCCAGTTGCCGTATTTGAATCTGAACATCAATATTTTCGCTGATCCTTCTAATTTTGGTTTCAAATGTATTAATCGAGAATGGCCTTTCTATAGAGGGGTTTTCCTCAGTTGATGTATAAAATAATGATTTTAAAGGATTTTCTTCCGGTGAGCTGTCGTGGAAAAGAGCAAATATTGATTGGTTAATAAGGCCTTCAGGTGGTAATCCCGTTAAGTCTGTCATGCCTGTATTTGCAAAGCGAATGAGTCCCAAGTTTGAAACAGCCAATATTCCTATGTCTTGTGTTCCATCCAAAACAGTTTGAAGCATATAGCGGCTCTCGTCTGCATCCTTCGCCAAGAGCTGCAATTGTTTTCGAGTGCTTAAAAGCTCTTGTTCAAAGCTGGCTCTTTGTTCTGCAGGGAAAATAACCCAGAAGTAGCATGAGCACTCTTTGAAGTCACCTTTCGATACGTTTAATAGAACCGGTAAAGGAGATTGATGAGTTCGATTCATTTTTAAGTAGATTTCATTGATAGCACCGTCGTTGCGCAATAAAGGCCATAGATGTGTATGAAGGAAAATCTTTGCGGATGGTGGAAAAAGCGCTTCAATTGTATGGGTCGTTAAAGGAAGCGTGAGTCCTAGAGATGTCAGTGCGAAATCATTGATAAATACGATGTGACCTGATAGGTCAGTAACAATGACAGAGCAGGGAAGTGCGTTGAGTTCTAAGTTGACTTTCAAAGGGAAAATTCCGGTTTTAGATAGTCGCTCATGGCTTCAATAACCAGTGAAGGATGACTCATATGTGCGGCATGACCTGCAACATTTAGAACATTTAATCTACTGTGTTCTATTTTTTGATGCACGTAATCTCCAACTGATAATGGAACAAGCGCATCTTCTTTGTGTTGAAGGATTAGGCTTGGTACTTTTAAGTTTGAAAAGTCTTGACGGTTATCAGAAAAAAACGTTGCGTTTGCAAAGTGGCGTGTGATGATTGGATCTGTAGAGCAAAAACTTTCAGATAATCGACCGGAAATCTCTGAGGCGGTACTCACGCCAGCAACAATGGGTGCTAAATAGCTTGCCCAACCTAAATAGTTTTGATCCATTAGATCAAGTAAACCTTCTAGGTCTTCACGATCAAATCCACCGAGATACTCTGGAGGAAGGTTTAAGAAGCAAGGTGAAGGACCCAAAAGTATCATTTTTTTAAAGAGGTGTGGTCGAGCGTTCGCAGCCAGTATGCCTATGCTGCAACTCACTGAGTGACCTACGAAAATGATGTCCTGATGAATGTCTAAGGCATCGCAAATTTCAAGAATATCCTGAGCATATCCTGCAAGCGTTTCGTAGCGATTGAAACAATAGTGACGAACGTCAGACTGGCCACTGCCTACATAGTCAAAAAGTATTTGCTGTGATTGAGTGTCAAACGCGGGTGTTATGCTAGACCACATGGCTTGACTGCAACCAAAGCCGTGGGCGTAAAGTATCGTGGGTTGCGTTGGGTCACCCGATATTTTGACATTGTTACGAAGTAGAATGTCCATGTTTTTCCCTGTTGGGCCTAAGAGGCTTTCTGTGATGTAAGAAAATAACGATTGAGGTGGATGGTTTTGCCGACTAGCGCATTTTGAATGTCGCATTGAATAGACAAAATCTAGGTGAACTATAGCGTATTTTTGTTCACCTAATCGTGGATGAATGAAATACTTCAGGTTGGACTGAAACATTTTTAACTAAATTTGAGCTATAGTGTAACCAGACGGATCCTAGTGCGGGTATGGGGGCAATCATGCAACTGAAAAAAATTCTACATGTAGATGATGATGAGTCGATTAGAGATATTGTAGAAATTGCACTGGTTGATCTTTCAGGGTTTACGCTGGTTTCAACATCAAGTGGTCAAGAGGCTATAGAACGGCTAGAACATTTCCAGCCTGATTTGATTTTGCTTGATGTGATGATGCCTGAGATGGATGGCTTGGAAACCTTGCGACGGATTCGAATTAAAAGTGAAACACAACGTACGCCTGTTGTCTTCATGACAGCAAGGGTTCAAGAGAATGAAAAGCAACAATACCTTAAGGCAGGAGCTGTTTCTGTTATAGAAAAACCCTTTGATGCAGCATGCCTTGGTGATCAATTAACGTCTATTTTTTTGTCTCAGAGTTAACGATTCACGTAAGTGGATGATCCTTTATTGCTCTTTTCTAAGCTTCTTTGTCTACTGAGGTGTCAGGCACCAGAAGTGTTGGTGATGGCCTAGTGTTTCAAACGTTGAACACCTACCCAAGCGGTAGGCACGTTATTGTGCGTGCTTCGGTTACTAGATAGATTGTGTATCGGTGCAAGATCAGCGAAAATAGCCGTCATTCATCATTAACCTACTAGGCCATTCGTGTGTACGCAATTTGCATGGTCTAATAAAGGTTGATATATCTGCATTCAAATCAAAAGAATCATTTAATGTCACACCAGAATTTTATTAACGAAGTTAACAAACGACGCACTTTTGCTATCATCTCCCACCCTGATGCGGGTAAAACCACGATTACCGAAAAATTACTCTTACTCGGCCAGTTGATTCAGGTCGCTGGTACAGTGAAAGGGCGTGGCAGTGATCGCCATGCGACGTCAGACTGGATGACGATGGAGCAAGAAAGGGGGATTTCTATTACCTCCTCGGTGATGCAGTTTCCGTTTAACGGGCGCACGGTTAATCTTCTGGATACGCCTGGACACGAAGACTTCTCAGAGGACACCTATCGTACCCTAACGGCTGTTGATTCGGCATTGATGGTGGTCGATGGCGCTAAAGGGGTTGAGGAACGTACCATCAAATTGATGGAGGTTTGTCGTTTGCGCGACACGCCCATATTTTCGTTTGTAAACAAACTCGACCGCGACATTCGTGATCCAATTGATTTGCTTGATGAGATTGAGCAAGTACTGAAGATAGAAGCCGCTCCAATCAACTGGCCAATAGGTTCGGGAAAATGGTTTAAAGGCGTATACAACTTGTACACGGATACTCTGCACCTATACACCTCTGGGCAGGGGCATACCTTGCAGGATGATCGTCGTATTCATGGACTTGCCAGCGATGAAGCCAAAGCCTTGTTAGACGATGAGTACGAGAATTTTGTTGATGAGATCGAGTTGGTTAAGGGTGCCACTCATGCTTGGGATCAACAGGCCTACCTTGACGGAAAACTAACACCTGTATTTTTTGGAACAGCGCTGGGCAATTTTGGTGTTCGTGAAATGCTAACAGATTTTGTTGAGTGGGCTCCTGCGCCACCCGCGCGACCGACTGAAACTCGACCTGTCGACGCGAGAGAAGAAACTTTCAGTGGCTTCGTTTTCAAAATTCAAGCGAATATGGATCCAAAACACCGAGATCGCATTGCATTTATGCGCATTTGTTCAGGCAGCTATACGCGCGGCATGAAAATGCGCCATGTGCGCACAGGCAAAGAGGTTCGGATCGCCGATGCCGTGACGTTTTTAGCCGGAGATCGTGAAAATGTTGAAGAGGCGTGGTCAGGTGACATTATCGGCTTACACAATCACGGCACGATACAAATTGGCGATACCTTTACGGCAGGTGAAGTGCTTAAGTTTACAGGTATTCCTCACTTCGCCCCTGAAATGTTTCGGCGTGTTCGCCCCAAAGATCCATTAAAAATGAAGCAGTTGCAGAAAGGCTTGCAGCAGTTATCAGAAGAAGGTGCGGTGCAATTGTTTATGCCGCTGAAGAACAATGACTTGATTTTAGGCGCGGTCGGGCAGCTGCAGTTCGAAGTCGTGGTGTATCGTCTTCAGGATGAATACAAAGTCGAGTGCTTATACGAAGGTGTTTCTGTTCAGACAGCCCGTTGGGTTGAGTGCAAGGATACCAAAATGCTTGAAGAGTTTAAGCGTAAGGGGTATGAAAACCTTGCCCTTGATGGTGCAGGGCTCTTAACCTATTTAGCCCCTACCCGAGTTAACCTATCCTTAACACAAGAACGTTGGCCTGATATTGCTTTCAGAGCAACACGCGAGCACTAAGCTATGCATCTCATTGACACCCATTGTCATTTAGACTTTGAAGTGTTTGATGGTTGCCGTCAGCAGATTGTCGAACAGGCCCTGCAAGTGGGTGTTCGACAATTTGTTGTACCCAGTGTGACACGTGCCCGCTTTCAAAACGTTTTGCAAATGGCCAACGATTTTCCCTGCATTTATCCAGCCTTAGGGCTGCATCCTTGCTTTATTTCAGAGCATCAGCGCAGCGATCTAGATGTACTGCAAGGCTTGCTCTCTCATTCCCGTGTCTGTGCCTTAGGTGAAATAGGTCTTGATGCCAGAGAGGGGATGGCGGCAATGGAGGTCCAGCTTGCTTTGTTTGATGAGCAGCTCCTGTTAGCGAGACGTTTAGGCAAGCCTGTGATCTTGCATGTTGTTAAGGCGCATGATTTGGTGCTATCTCGCTTAAGGAGGGTACGGGGGCAAGCGGGTGGTGTGGTGCATGCGTTTTCAGGAAGTGAACAGCAGGCGCGCGAATATGCCAAACTTGGCTTTTATCTAGGGATGGGAGGAAGCCTAACCTATTCGCGGGCGACAAAGCTTCAAGGGTTAGTGCAGCGTTTACCACTTAAATGGTGGGTGCTTGAAACGGACTCTCCGGATATGCCTTTGCAAGGGTTTCAAGGGCAACCCAACACACCGTCTCAAGTGCGTCGGGTTGCTGAAACATTTGCAGAGCTCAGTGGTGTCAGTCTTGAGGATGTCGCTGAGCAAACGAATCGTAATGCTCGCCAGTGTTTTGGTGTGAATTACTTACTGTAAATGGTTTTGAAAATATTATCGATAGTACGCCATGCCAAATTCGTGTGGTCATTGGCAGGCAGTCGATAGATTTGACCGTCTACATCAACACGCTCACTGACATAGCTTTGATCCGGAGGATTAATGAGCATCATGGCTAGGCTTCTCGGGTAATTTGGACGTTGAACAGTCTGACCGTACTTATCTTCAATGGGTTTGAACATGAAGCGAGCCCCAGCAATTCTGTTTAGCTCAAAACACTGTGTGCGACTGTCCCCTTGGCACAGGCGTAATGCTTGAGCATCAAGCGTGTAGTAGCGGTTATGTGCACTGTTCTCGTTAGGTTGCGTTTGCCCAAGGCTCAAACAACCCGACAGCAAGACTAGGGGGGCTAAGGCGAGAAATCGTTTTTTCACAACTAATGCTCCATGCTAAAACTTATTTTTGAAAATCCGCATAGGGGTTTTCAACGTCAATTGAAATCGCGTGCTCGTAACCGGGTAGCTTGATTTCAGTGTCACTAATACCGAGGTCTTCGCCATTGAGAACATGATTATCGTATAAATAGATCGGCTTGCTGAGACCTTTTTGGCTATCTTGGTCATATTGCTGTGCCTGCGCAAGGGCCGATTCTTGCTTATTTCGCCACGTGCTCAAGACGTCTTTCGAGTAGCGTTTTTCCAGCATTTGGTTGACAACATGTGGCGAGAGCAAAACGGCACTTGCATTGTTACCCCCAAAACCTTTGGCATTAATGATTGCACTGTCCATTCCTTTTGGACCGACATTCTGATGCTGTAAGGATAAATTCAAATGACTGTGGTGCACATCGTCGGCGATAGCGGGTGTTGTGATCAGACCTGGAAGAATGCCGTATTGCCAAACACCTAGAGAGGCCATAATTTGGTCACCACCTGCGCAGCCTTGTGAGTGTCCCACAAAGGCCTTAACCGCTGATACGTTCCAGTGTTCAATACCAAAGGCTTTGGCGGTCTCATTAATAACATGAGATTCTGTGACTCTATTCTGAGGTGTGCTCGTGCCATGCGCCTGGACAAAACTACGTTCTTTGAGTGACGTCTCTCCCAGCATCTTTCGGATAAAGGAAGCGGCCTTGCCAAGCGTCATGTAGTTGCCAATACCGGGGGCTGAAATGGATTTCTTATGGCCATCGGCATGAACATACACATCGCCAATCGCACCGAAGATCTGTGCACCTGTTTCAATGGCCAGATCGTCGCTCATGAGCACGAGGTATTGGCTGGACTCACCGATGGTAAAACCACAGTTATTACCAAATGGGCGACATGCTTTACGGTAGTCCGCATTGCTCAAGGATTCTAGGTTATCAAGCGCTTGTAGATACTTGTCTTCAGCCAAGGCGCCCATGGCTCTGAAACCTTCGATGATTTCAGGCGTGACTGGGGCATCGCTTCCGCCAACAAGTACAAGTTTGCGACGACCGCTTCGTATTTCTTGAACACCATTGTAAAGGTTGTACAAGAAGGTCGCACAGGCTCCTAAGGCGCCTCCAGTCATGCCCGCATTGCCGAGTAAATACGCATTAATAAAGTCGGCGGGCATTTGAGCATAGCCCAACGGCATTTGCTTTGACGTGGTTCTTTTGCCTAAGGCGGCAAATTTGGTTAATCCACCAAACCCATTGTCATCCAGTTGTCCGATTGAATTACTCGCAAAGACAGCGATCTGATCGGGCGAAAGGCGTGCTGCGATTGAGTCATAATCGATCCCTACCGAACGTAAGGCATCGGATGCAGCAAAGACGCTCATTTGTAAGCCACGAGGATGGTTGCGAGATTGATACAGTTTGCCTGGATCAAAACCAGTGGGTAGCATGCCTGCGCTTTGAACTGCAGCAACCCGTGTGTCATTAAACAAGACATCACAGCCACCCTGAATACTGACTTGAGTTTCGCTAGTGTTTAGGGGAGTGAGTATCCAGTTGGCCGGGATCTGTGCCGGTAAATGCTTATTGCGTAATTTGAAAACCAGTGAGCCATCACTGCCTTGAAGCGTGGCAGGGCGATTGAAAAGAAGATGATTCACATCAAACCAATCGGGATGGATTCGACGGATGAGCGTGTTGTCTAAGATCTGCTGTGTGAGCCCCATCGGAAAGTCTGGAAACGAAATGACGTCGCCGAGTTGATCCTCAAACTGACCATTATTAAAACGGATGAGCCCCATGAGCGACGCAAGCGATACAAGTGTTTCATTTCGACTGTTAGCGTCAAGTTGATCTAAAATTAAGCGGCGATACGCATGATGGGAAGAGGATCTTCCGGCTGGGTTGATGCCGCCGAAACCGACGATAACAGGAAGCTGTGACAAGGGGTGGCTCCTTGATGGGCTAATGCAAATGAACGTTCAATCACCGTATTTTATCCCTTCAGGCAGATCCATACCAGTATTCTCGGCAAGTGATTGTTTGAGTTTGTCGATAATATGGGCGCTTAATCAAAGGTTAAGCTAAACTGGTTTTAGATAGCGCTTATCAATACATAGCAGTCTTAGGAGTTCATAATGATTAAAAAAATAGCAGTGGTGTTGGCTTCAGCCGCGCTTGTGGGTGGATGTACAACCATGCAGCCTGCGGGTGGAAATACGGTTCGTGGCGGCGCGGGCGGTGCGCTGGGTGGAGCAGCACTGGGCGCGGCTGTTGCAGGTAAGGGGAATCGCAATGAAGGCGCCTTGGTTGGTGCCTTATTAGGTGCCGCGGTGGGTGGCGGTATTGGGTATTATATGGATCAACAAGAGGCGCAATTGCGTCAGCAGTTGCAAGGTTCGGGCGTTGATGTCAATCGTGTGGGTGATGAAATCCAATTGGTTATGCCAGGCAGTATTACCTTTGCAACCAATGAGGATCGGATAGACCCTTCTTTCTATCAAACGCTAGACTCCGTTGCCAATGTGTTACGCCAGTATGATCAAACCTACATCAATGTAGAGGGCCATACGGACAGTACGGGTGCTTTGCAATATAACCAGTCTTTATCAGAAAGACGTGCTCAGAGTGTATCCCAGCGTTTAATTTCTTCTGGTGTAAGTCCGATGAGGGTAAATGCGGTTGGCTACGGTCCGAGTCGTCCGGTTGCGGATAACTCAACAGCCCATGGTCGTGCTCTCAACCGTCGCGTTGAAATAAACATCCGCGGTCAATAAAGCCCTAGGCTCAAGTGTATTAAGTAGCTTGGAAAAGGTCCAAGCTACTTAAACAATCAAAGATCGGCACTGTCTGCTAAACGGTCAAACTTACCTAATAGCGCTTGCAGTCTATCTTGTGTGTGATTGCGTTCATGTTCAAGTGCGGTTTGAGCGCCTTTTAGCTCACTGATTTCAAGACGAAGTGTTTCAACCTCTTCAATCAGACTTTCAATTTTTTCTTCTAGCTGGTTAAACAGCTCGCTTTGCATGTTGGGCTCCGTTCACTTTCAGGTAAGGGTGTAAAAGTCAGGAAGCCTAAGGCGAGTCGAGCAGCCTGTCAACACCTCAGTGGCTTCTAACGATATCATCGACTTGTATATTTACATTCTGAGATGAATCATTAATCCGACCGCTGGCAAAATTGGGTTGAACATTATCAAGCGTAAGCGTGACATGCGTATTATTGAGCTCGGCATACGGCATATGAAGTGGGTCGTAATAGGTCATGCGACGGTAAACACTGAGTCGATCGCCAGCCTTCAAACCGCTCATGGCACCCGCATTTATCCACAACCGATCATTTTCAGCGCGGGTGATGCGCGCACTAAAGGGTTGGCAGCGTAACTGATCACGGATGTCTAAGCTGGCTTGGCGCAACAGATTCAACACTTGAATACCATAGTCTTCTTGCCAGAAGGCTTGAGTCGCAAACCCTGTTTGTTTTTGTCCCGCATTCCAGCGGCCACTCGTGCTATAGCTCTGTCGATAGAAAAGAGCACCCGTGAGAGCATCATGGATAAACAAGTCAAAGACAAAATTGCGTTGATGACGAGTATGGGTCTGATCCATACGATGGTAAAGATCAACCAGAAGGTTGGGCTCTCTTGGACCAATCGGGCTTAGAGGCTGCATATCGCGTATTACGCCTGACACGATGTACTGCACTTGCGTTTGTTCGGTGTGACGTTGAATATTGGTGAGCGTTCCATCATCTAAGGTTTGAGTGGGAGCATTGTTTAGATTTGGATGAAGCGTCATATGCGTTGCAAGGTGTGTGTCGAATCCGGGCTGTTGAAGAACTTGTTGTGCGAGTAGGTCGGGCATTTGGTGCACAATTTTATGCAGACCACCTGTGTTTGCATGGATGGGGTGTTGTAAGGGGAAAGCGGTAAAGGCTACTTTTTTATGGTAAGCGACTTCGTTAATATCGCCGGAGCAGCCTTCATCCATACTGACATCAGCACGAATACGCAGAAATAAAACGTTGTCGATAACGCGTTCGTTGATGACTTGAATGTTACTTACGCGCCCGAGTGATGTCATTCGAACATTATCGATCTCAATGGTTCCATTTCGAACAATCGATGTGGATGAAACATAAGCTGAACTACGCATGGCAGCAGCTTCTGCTGCATGAGCGATTGCAGTTCTACGCGCACTGATCAAGTCACCGTTGATGATGCTTGCACTGCCATCTGCTTCAACAACAAGATCCGCCCACGCATTGAACGAGAGAAGGAGTAGGCTTGTCAGTACGAGTCTTAAACACCACATTGCAGATTATCCAAAGAGTACGGAAAGGTATACGTTAGATAATTTAGTCTGTTTCTGCAATCATTTGCCGTCAGTTGACACGATCATCCGGTGCTGGGATGCGTTGTGCACTTAAAACCTTCGCAAAGCTACTGTTTTCAAAGGTCTTGAACACCAGTAAAACCCCTGCAGGACTTGTTGGGTACTCAATCAACCGGCCTTGCTCTTCGCTAACGAAATCTTTTTTATAGTAGTGCGCAAGGCGTCCAGCACCGACGCCCTGATTGGTGCCTTGGTTCAAGAGTACATACACTCCGTCGGGTTCGTTGTGGAAAACACGGGTAATACGCATTTCGTTGTTGCCGGGGGAGTGGGGCTCACGAATGGCACTGGTTTGCAAGTTTCTATACGGGTTTGAGGGTAGTACGTAAAGAGTGGATTCTTGTCGGTTGGGCGCTTGACTCATTAAGTGGAATTTGGCCCGATCAGCTTCTTTATGCATTAGTTGTGCTTCACCCACACGGAGTAACTCATGGACGGCCTGATTCTGAGTGACAGTATGGGATTCTTGGATGGCATATACCGGGTAACGCTCGCCAATATTGTACAGGCTGGAGACATTTGAGGCGTACATAACCTGCGCCTGTCCTTCACTAAGATTGGCTTGCACGCGTGGAGCTTGGGCGAGTTGGGCATCGGTAGCGAGTGTGCGTCGATCAGCAAAGCGCTGCAGGGACCCTCCCGCGACCTCGTCACGAACGGCGGCTCGGTATTGCTGCGCTAGCGCTTCTCTTGATGGATGCGTCTGGGTGCTCAGTTGCCCTGCATTATGTGTGGCAGATGTAGGCAAAAGGAGGCTGCTGCCAGCGCGAAGGGCATTGGGGTTGCGTAATTGTGGATTTAAAGACCAAATTTCCCTCCATCTGCGTTCATCTCCAAGGTGCGTCTTCGCTAGAGCGCTGAGCGTGTCACCCGCTTGGACTTGATACGTCATAGATGATGCCTGACTGTTCGCATGACTCGAGGCAATCAGCATGAAAGTGAGCAGTGATGGAATGAAAATGCGTCTAAGCATGTATGAACCCTATCCGATGGTCAGGTCACATCCTTGTGACAGAGAGACTGTTAGTAGCGTGGTGCGTAATAAAGGGTATCACGGTATGCGCTACCTTGAATCAGGCCATGCCCACGAGTGTGGTAGAGTCTTTCGGACTCAAGGAGTCTGCGCAGCTCAGAACGGCTAATCTTTAGCGCCATGTAGGTGATTGCAACGCCGTCCTCTTGGAACTCTTGGTGTGTAATGGTGGCACCTTGAATGAAGCTGTTTAAGCGGGTTCTGAGTCGATCATGATTGGCTACAAAGTTATCAACGCTGGTATCCCCAAAAATATGGACGCCAGAGACTTGCTCAGCCATTTTGCGGTACGCATCGACTTCAGAGGCTCTCAGTGCCATCAAGCGGCGCTGCGGTGCACTTTCAAAGGTATTGCGGGGTGCGCCATAGCCAACAACGTTTAAGACCTGTTCGTCTGGGATAATCAATTGATCGCAACGCGACGATCTTACACAGCTGCTATCGGGTGATCCGATCATGTCGCCACATGCAGTTGTTCTGCATCCCGGTACTTGATGGGCACAACCTGCTAAGGTTGATAGAGCAAGGGCTGACAGTAATAGTTTGAATGTATTCGTCATAACAAGTCCTTAGTTCAGAGAACCGAATGCGGAGGCATTTTAATTTTTTCGGAATATATATCGGCCATCATTAATATTACTTTACCCGTTTTTTCGTTTTAAACAAGTTAGTTAGAGTGTTGAATGTGTTCGTCAAGTTTTTCACAAATGGTCTGTTGCAGTCTTGCGCATAAATCAGGGTCGCTAATCGGGTGTCCTGTGGCATCCGTGATAAAGAAAAAGTCTTCGACTCGCTCGCCAACATTTGAAATTTTTGCTTTGCGGACTGAAATATTGAAATCAACGAAAATCCGACCTAAGCGTGCCAGAAGTCCGGGACGATCAGACGTGAAAACTTCTAATACGGTCTGGTGTGTGCTCGGATCGTTGCTTAAATTGACGCTTGTTGGAATGGCGAACAGCTTAAGCACGCGTGGAACTCGGCGTTGAATGATTTCAGGGAAGTCATCGGGGTCATCGAGTTCTTCGGTAAGGGCTGTTTGAATTCGGCTTAAGTACTCAGGATTGTCCGGTAGGGGTTTGTTGTCCTCGGATAATACAGTGTAGGTGTTCAATGTGCGGCCATTATCCGTCGGGATGATTCGAGCATCCAGCACGTTTAAATGCAGTTGGTCTAATGCGGCCACCGTCGCTGGAAAAAGCTGGGGAAGGTCATCCGCATAAATAAAGATTTCAGTCGCGCCTTCGTAAAGGCGATACGAGGTTTTTTGCACAAGGATGAGTGGTAGCGGACGGTCACCGTGCCCTAGAATGGCTTGGGTGTGCCATGCAATATTTGTCGCATCTTCTCTGAGAAAGTATTCATCGCCAAGCATTTCCCAAAATGTATGAACAGCTGCAACATCCATCTGCATTTGATTGAGCATGATCATCGCTTCTTGCTGTAGCTGTTCAATGCGATCCTCTTTGTTGATCGGGTTTTCAAGACCGCGTCTCAACGCGCGCTTAGTTTCCGTGTAAAGCTGGCGCAGCAGCGTCGCTCTCCAGCTGTTCCACAAACTGTGGTTGGTTGCGTTGATGTCAGCAACGGTGAGTACATAAAGATAATTTAGATGAATTATATCGCGCACTTCATGTGCAAATTGGTTGATAACATCTGGATCCGAAATATCGCGCCGCTGTGCTGTCATCGACATTTTTAAGTGGTTTTTAACCAGCCATGCCAGCAAGTGTGTGTCCCATTTGCCAATATGATGTCGCTTGCAAAATTGAATCACATCATCAGCGCCCAGTTCGGAGTGATCACCGCCTCGCCCTTTAGCGATATCATGGTAGAGGCCAGCGATATATAATAGCTCAATTTTGGGCAGTTGATTAATAATGCGGTGGGCGAGAGGGAAGTGCTCTTGCATGGACTCATGTCGAAATTGACGCATCATTTGGATGACTTTTAAGGTATGAGCGTCGACAGTGTAAATATGGAAGAGATCGTGCTGCATTTGTCCAACAACCTGCCCAAACTCTGGCAGGTAGCGACCAAGAATTCCATAGCGATTCATGCGTCTGAGCTGGGTCGAAACCCCTTCGCGTGAGCGCAAGAGTTCCATGAATAGTGACGTGTTGCGTAGATCGTTGCGAAACTCATCATCAATCAGGTGACGATGCTCGCGGATAAGGCGAATGGTCGATGCTCTCACGCCTTTTATTTGAGGGTTCTGCGCCAGTAGAACAAACAATTCCATGAGTGCGAAAGGATGGTGTTCGAATACGCGATCGTATGCAACCTCAATGTAGTCATCATGAATTTTGAAGCGATTGTTTAAAGGCTCAATGCGGGGCTTGTCTGAGCGGCGTAGAATAACTTCATCGAAATACTGCAGTAGCATATCGTTAAAACCGGACATGGCTTTCGCCACTCGGTAGTATTTGCTCATGAATTGCTCAACCGCTAAACCACTGTCTTGATCTTTGTAATCAAAAAACTTGGCCAAGCTGCGCTGATGGTCGAACAAAAGACGATCTTCACGTCGCTTACTGATCATGTGCAGTGCATAACGCAGTGTCCAAAGATAAAGCTCCCCCTTGTTTAACGTATCGAGTTCGGAGTCGGTTAAAAAACCATGGTGAACAAGATCGTGTAAGTAGGTTGCTCCAAAGTGGCGCTTTGCAACCCAGCCGATGGTCTGGATGTCCCGAAGCCCTCCAGGTGAGTTTTTTAAATTGGGCTCTAAGTTGTAAGCGGTATCGTTGGTTTTTTCGTGGCGTTGGTTTTGTTCTTCAAGTTTTGCTTTGAAAAACTCTTTGTCTGACCAGGCTTCTTCTGATGTGACGCGCTGGTACATGTTGATTTGTAGGTCGGGGTTACCTGTTAAGGTTCTTGACTCGATCAGGTTGGTTGCGATGGTGATATCGTTACGGGAGGCTTCATAGCATTCATCAATACTTCTAACGCTTGAGCCTATGTCGAGTTTGATATCCCATAGAAATGTTAGAAACGCACTAATGGTGTCAGAGAATGTCTCAGGGTTAATGCCATCGGTTAAAATGAGAATGTCAACATCGGAGTAGGGGTGCAGTTCGCCCCGCCCGTATCCGCCGACAGCTACGAGTGCGAGTTTGTCTTTATGGGGCCAATCAAAGCGCTTCCAGATGGAGCAGAGTATTTGGTCGATAATCCATGCGCGGCCATAAATCAGCTTGCGTATGTCTGCTTGGTTGCAGAAGGCTTCGTCCATTAAGGTCTTGGCTTTGTCCAATGCTTGACGGTACACAGGAAGCGCGTTTTTAGTGTTGGCTAAGGCTTCTTCCAGTGCCAAGGGGTCAAGATATTCAGGCACGGCAAAAACAGACTGGCTCGTAGCGCCCATAGATTATCTCCAGATGCAGAAGGTGTTAAAAAGATTCTTCGTTGCGTCGAGTGAGTACTTCGTAACCATCCGCCGTGACCAAAATTGTGTGCTCCCATTGTGCTGAAAGACGTTTGTCAGCCGTCTCTACTGTCCAGCCATCGCGTTTGGATAATTTTACGTGACGCTTGCCAGCATTGATCATAGGTTCAATGGTGAAAATCATGCCTTCCTGTAACACATCTCCTGTGTTCGGACGTCCGTAATGAAGCACCTGTGGGTCTTCATGGAATTCTTTTCCAATGCCGTGGCCGCAGTACTCTCTGACCACCGAATAGTGTGCTTTTTCTGCATGTTGCTGAATAACAAAGCCAATATCACCCAAGCGAGCCCCGGGCTTGACAAGTTCTATGCCTTTGTAAAGGCACTCTTGTGTGACTTCGCATAGGCGTTGCGCGTGAGGTGCGACGTCGCCTACATAAAACATTTTGCTGGTGTCGCCATGATAATCATCCTTAATAACGGTAATGTCTATGTTGACGATGTCACCGTTTTTAAGTTTTTTATCATTCGGGATGCCATGACAAACCACCTGATTGACTGACGTGCAGATTGACTTAGGAAAGCCGTGGTAATTGAGTGGTGCAGGGATCGCATTTTGGGTGTTGACGATATAATCATGACAAATTTGATTGAGCTCGTCAGTGGTTACGCCGACTTTAACGAAAGGTTCAATCATTTCTAGAACCTCGGCCGCAAGGCGCCCTGCTATTCTCATTTTCCCTATTTCTTCAGGCGTTTTAATGGTAATGCTCATGGTGCTACAGATGCTCCGAATCTCACAGACGTAAAGTTACTAATAGTCTATTGTAGCTAAATTCAAGAGTGAGTGATAACTCTTCAGTAGAGTGAGTGGCCTCATGATGGGATTGTATGACTTTTTAAATCGAATTTTAGTGCAGACGCTTTAAAAAAAAGCCATCTTATGCTATAAAATGCCCTCCCAAAAATCGTGCGTAAAGCACACTTAACACACACACTTATCGGCACATACTTTCTGGGTGCTGCGCTTGCAGTGGAAAGATGGGATAGGTGGAGGTTAAACCCACTTTTACAGGAATAGATACAATGGCAAAAGTTTCAATGCGTGACTTGCTAAAAGCAGGTGTTCACTTCGGTCACCAGACTCGTTACTGGAATCCAAAGATGAACAAGTTTATCTTTGGCGCGCGTAACAAAATTCATATCATCAACCTAGAGCATACGCTTCCTGCACTGAATGGTGCGTTAGATGTTGTGCAAAACATGGCGTCCAACAAAAACAAAATTATGTTTGTTGGAACCAAGCGTGCGGCAAGCAAGGTTATCAGGGAAGAAGCGCAACGCGCGGGTATGCCTTACGTTAACCACCGCTGGTTAGGTGGTATGTTGACTAACTATAAAACAATTCGTCAGTCGATCCGTCGTCTGCGTGAATTGGAAGCGATGTCACAAGACGGTACTTTCGATAAGTTGACCAAGAAAGAAGCATTGGTGCGTACTCGCGAAATGCAAAAGCTTGAATTGTCAATCGGTGGTATCAAGGATATGGGCGGTTTGCCTGATGCTCTGTTCGTTATCGATGTTGATCATGAACGTATTGCTATCAACGAAGCGAACAAACTGGGTATTCCTGTTATCGGTATCGTTGATACGAATAGCAACCCAGATGGCGTTGATTACGTCATTCCTGGTAATGACGATGCGCTGCGTGCTATCCAGATCTATGCTCAGTCAGTTGCTGATGCGTGCATCGAAGGTCTTGGTCAAAACGTAGGTGTGGTTAGCGAATTCGTAGAAGTCGAAGAGCAGGCTGCTGAGTAATCAGTTTGTCACACTCGCAGGATTAACTTGATTGATTCGCAATGAGGGGAGCGCGGCTCCCCTTTTTTCGATTCAGATAAACGTAAAAATTTTGAGAGGAAATCAACATGGCTAACATCTCTGCAGGCCTGGTTAAAGAGCTTCGTGAGCGTACTGGTCTGGGTATGATGGAGTGCAAAAAAGCACTCGTTGAAGCAGAAGGCGATATCGAAAGAGCGATTGACGATCTGCGTAAATCATCAGGAATGAAAGCAGCAAAGAAAGCAGGTCGTACTGCGGCTGATGGCGTTGTTGCCGTTAAAGTTGCTGATGACAATAGCTACGCTGTTGTGTTGGAAGTGAACTCAGAGACTGACTTCGTTGCTCGTGATGATAACTTCCTTGGTTTCGTTGAAAGCGTGTTGGCGAAGGCGTTTGCTGATAAGCAAACGGATATCGAGGCTTGATGGCGGGTGATCTTGAGTCTGCTCGTGAAGCGTTGGTTCAGAAAATCGGTGAAAATATCAGCGTTCGTCGTGCATTCTTGGTTGAAGGTGCGGTTGTTGATGCGTATGTTCATAGCAACAACCGTCTTGCGACTGTTGTTTCGTTAACAGCGGGTGATGCTGAAATTGCGCGTGATGTTGCAATGCATGTAACGGCAGTGAATCCACGTGTTGTTCGTCCTGAAGATATGCCTCAGGAAGAACTGGATCGTGAAAAAGATATTATTATGGCTCAACCGGATATGGAAGGTAAGCCACAAGAAATCAAAGAAAAAATGGCTGTTGGTCGTATCAAAAAATACCTTGCTGAAAACAGCTTGGTTGAACAGGCGTTTGTTAAAAACCCAGAGCAGACCGTTGGCCAATTGGTAAAAGCAGCTGGCGCTGATGTTGTTGCGTTTGTACGCATCGGTGTGGGTGAAGGTATCGAAGTTGAGAAAAAAGACTTCGCTGCTGAAGTTGCAGAGCAGCTAAAAGGCTGATCGTGTTCAGTAGTCCTCGCTCGCAGGGCTGCTTCTGTCGCGCTGAAAAAATCAGCGCGACGTCTTCGTTTTTCTTGTACACTACCTCATCTTATTCGAGCGGAGAAGCTACTCATGCCCAGCGCAGACAAACAATCAAGATATAAACGTATTTTGCTGAAACTGAGTGGTGAAGCATTATTGGGTGACGAAAACTTTGGTATAGACCCTAAAGTGTTGAACCGCATGGCGCTAGAGATAGGTCAGTTGGTTGGTATCGGTGTTCAGGTTGGTATCGTTATTGGTGGGGGTAACCTTTTCCGTGGAGCGGCACTGAATGCGGCAGGTTTAGACCGTGTTACAGGTGATCACATGGGAATGTTGGCGACAGTTATGAATGCTCTCGCGATGCGTGATGCGCTTGAACGTTGTAATATTGCGACCCGAGTGATGTCTGCTATCCCAATGAGTGGTGTGGTTGACCATTACGACCGTCGAAATGCAATGCGATATCTGCGTCAAAACGATGTGGTTATTTTCGCAGCAGGTACTGGAAATCCGTTCTTTACGACGGATTCGGCGGCGTGTTTGCGCGGAATTGAAATTGAAGCGGATGTTGTGCTTAAAGCGACAAAGGTTGACGGTGTCTACACTGCAGATCCGATGAAAGACCCAACCGCTACTCGTTACTCGCACCTGAGTTTTAACGAGGTGTTGGAAAAACAATTAGGTGTAATGGACATGACAGCGATCTGTCTCACGCGTGACCACAATATGCCTGTGCGAGTGTTTAATATGAATAAACACGGCGCCCTGGTCAATGTGGTTATGGGTGGAGATGAAGGTACGTTGATTGATGCAGGTCCTGAAGCAGGAGGTTCAAATGATTAATGAAATTATCCGCGATGCCGAAGTTCGTATGAAAAAGAGCACGGAGTCGCTTGTAGACAATTTTAAAAAAATTCGTACAGGGCGTGCGCATCCCAGTATATTGGATAGTATTCAAGTGTCCTATTATGGTTCGCCAGTGCCGATTCAGCAGGTTGCAAACGTAATGGTTGAAGATGCGCGCATGCTCACCATCGTTCCCTGGGAAAAGAAAATGGTGCCAGAAATCGAAAAGGCCATCATGAAGTCGGATTTGGGAATTAATCCAAATACATCGGGCGATGTGATTCGAGTCCCCATGCCTGCTCTAACTGAAGAGACGCGTAAGGGATATACACGCCAAGCGCGTGCAGAAGCAGAGGGTGCAAAGGTCGCAATTCGTAACATACGCCGTGATGCGAACTCAAGTTTTAAAGACGCCCTTAAGGGTAAAGAAATAAGCGAAGATGATGATCGTCGCGGTCAAGATTTAGTTCAAAAACTAACCGATAAATATGTGGCTGAAGTGGACGCATTGCTGGCTCATAAAGAGTCAGAGTTAATGGAAATATAACAACTATTTATGGACGCGAGGCGCTAAGCCTCGCTGACGTCTACTATGTCTAATCAAATGACTCTTACATCGATCCCAAATACGAGTATACCTCGTCATATTGCAATCATTATGGACGGAAACAATCGTTGGGCAAAGCAACACCGCTTACCTGGATTGGCAGGCCATAAAGCGGGTGTAGCCAGTGTGCGCAGTGTCATTGAGGGGTGTCTAGAGGAAGGTGTTAGTGTATTAACCTTGTTTGCATTTAGCAGTGAAAACTGGAAACGTCCTGAGCCTGAGGTTAGAGGCTTGATGGATTTGTTTTTTATCTCGTTAAATCGAGAGGTTAAAAAACTCAACAAGCATGGTATACGTTTAAATATCATTGGTGATCGCTCTCGATTCTCAATGAAATTACAAGAAAAAATGAAAGCGGCTGAAGTATTGACTGAAAATAATTCGAAGTTGATTCTGAATGTCGCTGCCAATTATGGTGGTCGCTGGGATATAACGAATGCCGCAAAATTGATTGCGCAGCGTTGTCTCGAAAGTCAGATGACGCCATCTGACATAAATGAAACCACTTTTCATGATTTTACATCACTAGCCAATTTCCCAGATCCTGATCTTTGTATACGAACAGGTGGGGAAAAACGAATCAGTAATTTTTTGATCTGGCAAATGGCCTATGCTGAACTTTATTTCAGTGATTCATACTGGCCAGATTTTGATAAACACCAATTATCAAGTGCAATTAAGGACTATAGCCAGCGTCAGCGTCGATTCGGTAAAACCGGTGAGCAGATAGAGGCTAATCACATTGCTTAAACAACGACTCATTACAGGCCTTATTTTAGGTGTAGGGATTTTAGCCACTGTTTGGTGGGTGCCATTGTGGCTGTTTTCTTTGATAGTGGGGGCCGCAACCGTATATGGTGCTTGGGAATGGTCAAACTTTTGTCGCTTTAAGCCCATTGGGCGCATTGCCTATGTTGTGATGTTGGCCGTTTTAATCTTGTTGTTATTCGTGGGGATGGATGATGCACTTGCAGCCATTATTACGATATCGGCGGTTGCATTTTGGTTAGGCGCTTTGGTGTTAGTGTTACGTTACCCCTCCGAGATTAAATGGCGAGCACGAGGGCATAAACTTATTATTGGGATGTTTGTTTTAATACCCGCTTGGTTGGCTTTGGTGCGCTTGAAAGAGATGCCCAATGGCGAAATGTTAATACTACTATTGCTTCTCTTGGTTTGGGGCGCGGATACTGGTGCCTATTTTGCGGGTCGAGCCTTAGGAAAGCATAAGTTGATGCCCAATGTCAGCCCAGGGAAGACGATTGAAGGCTTCGTCGGTGGTTTGGCTGTGTGTATGTTTATTGCGCTATCCTTCTCGATATGGAACGAACTAACTGGAGCAGCGTTGGTCTATTTGGTTCTGTTGTCAATTGTAACCGCTATGGCTTCGGTTTTGGGTGATTTGTTCGAAAGCATGTTTAAGCGAGAGCGAGGAATTAAAGACAGCGGCACATTGCTTCCAGGGCACGGTGGAGTCTTGGATCGAATCGACAGTTTAACGGCGGCGGCCCCTGTGTTTTTGTTCGGGCTACAAATGGCACCTCCTTTTTAAATGCAAATAATTTGAGAGACGGTTAATGGGCGTATTGCAGACACTTTTAGCAACCCTAGTCACGTTGGGAATACTGGTGACTATTCACGAGTGGGGTCATTATTGGGTTGCTCGGCGTTGTGGTGTCAAGGTGCTGCGTTTCTCTGTTGGTTTTGGTAAGCCCTTGTTTAGCTGGAAAGGCCGCGATGATACTGTCTATGCCGTTGCAATGATTCCCTTGGGTGGATATGTCAGCATGCTGGATGAACGTGAAGGGAATGTTCCGCCTGAGTTCAAACATCAAGCCTTTAATAACAAGCCTGTGTTGCAGCGAATTGCGATTGTCGCCGCAGGTCCTATCGTGAACTTGTTGTTTGCCGTATTAGCCTACTGGTTTTTATTTGTTGTCGGAACTCAGGTTATTGTTCCTAAAGTGGGTGATGTGCGTCCAGGATCGCCTGCGGCCATGGCCGGTATAAACCCGGGTGAAGAAATTCTGAGTGTTGATGGCTATAAGGTTGTTTCTTGGGATCAGGTTAATCTGCGCTTGGCGGCAAGGATAGGTGAGACAGGGCAAGTGACTGTAATCGCTGCTGAGCCTGGTCGCAGTGAACGGGTATACCAAGTTGAATTAAACAATTGGCGCGTTGATCTTGAGCGTGAATCACCAATTACTGCAATGGGGTTTATGCCGTGGAGGCCAGATGTTGCACCTGTTTTGGGGCAGTTGTTAGACGATGGTCAAGCCGCATTGTCGGGTTTAAAAACGGGTGACCGCATTGTGGCCGTTAATGATGAGTGGATTGAAAGCTGGCAGCAGTTGGTTGAAAAAGTGCAGGGCAGTGCGGGTGAGCGCTTAAATGTATTGGTAGAGCGTAACGGTGAGCGTTTGGAGTTTGAAGTTGTGCCAGCTGCACGTCACAGTGAACAAGGTGTTGTAACGGGATACATAGGTGCGGGTGTTGCAGCAACCACTTGGCCAGATGATATGATTCGAGAGGTTCGCTACAATCCGATTGTCGCTTTAAAAATGGGGGTTGAAAAAACAGGTCAGATGATTATGTTGACCTTGGATTCCATTCGAAAGATGATTGTCGGTGTTATTTCTGTAAAAAACTTGAGTGGACCGATTACCATTGCTAAAGTGGCGGGGGATTCGGCAGCATCCGGTTTGGAAACCTTTATTAGCTTCCTTGCTTACCTTAGTATCAGTCTTGGAATCTTGAATTTACTTCCAATACCGATGCTAGATGGCGGTCATCTGATGTATTATATGGTTGAACTGATTAGAGGTAAGCCAGTTAGTGAGCAAGTGCAGATGTTTGGCCTGAAAATAGGGATGTTCCTACTTTTCAGCCTTATGGCGCTTGCAATCATTAATGATATCGCTCGTCTTTAACGCGTAGAGACTACTTTAACTGAAACTATCAAAAAGAATTTTTGGCATGAAACGCACGCTCACATTGTTTTTAGTTTCACTCCTTTGGGTCGCACCTGCCCACTCAGACAATGTCTTTGTGGTCAATGATATTCGAGTCGAAGGATTGCAGCAGGTCGACGCAGGCAACGTCTTCCGTAATTTTCCTATCGCAACCGGAGATCAAGTGGATGGGGCGGCTCTTGCTGCCGCGACTCGCCAACTTTTTCGTTCAGGATTCTTTGAAGATGTGCAGTTAGTGCGTGAAAATGACGTGCTAGTACTTGTCTTGCGTGAGCGACCTGCCGTTGCGATTATTCGCATTGAAGCAACAAGGCCATCAAGGAAGAACAGTTACGCGAAGGTTTGAAGCAGTCAGGCCTTCAAGAGGGCGATATCTTCCGTCGAGCAACACTTGATCAAATCGAACTTGATTTAATGCGAGTCTACACCACGCAGGGTCGTTACGGTGCCGATATAACCACTGAAGTTGAGAACCTGCCGGGTAACCGTGTGGCATTGAACATTAATATTACTGAAGGCCGTGTGGCGAGCATCAGTCATATAAATATTGTGGGGAACACCGTTTTTACAGATAAAGAATTGACGGATCTGTTTACCCTTCAGTTGCCGAATTTTTGGTCTTTTTACACGAAGTCCGATCAGTATTCTCGTGAAAAACTGTCTGGGGATCTAGAGCGTTTACGCTCTTACTACTTAGACCGCGGTTATATCAACTTCTCAATTGACTCGACGCAAGTTGCTTTGTCGCCGGATAAGCAAGACGTCTTTATCACGGTTGATATCACCGAAGGTGAGCAATTTAAAGTGGCAGATGTTGTGTTTGTCGGAAATCTAGTGGTATCTGACGACGTGCTTCAATCCAAGCTCAGTATGACCGCAGGTGATGTGTTCTCGCGCAGAGAAATGACCGATTCACAAGAGCGTCTTGTTCGTTTACTTGGCGATCAAGCTACATGTTTGCGAATGTGAGCCCAATCCCTGAAATCAATGACGATAACACGGTATCGATTCGTTATTTTATCGAACCAGGTAAGCAAACCTATGTGCGTCGTATCGGTATACGGGGTAACACACGTACGGCTGATGAAGTCATTCGTCGCGAAGTTGAACAGATGGAAGCCGGTGTGGTATCAAGTGCGGCTATCGAACGTTCGCAAACACGTATCGAGCGTACTGGATATTTCCGCTCTGTGAATGTTGAAACGCGCCCAGTTGCCGGCACAGATGATCAAATCGATTTAGAGTTTATTGTTGAAGAGCAGCAGTCAGGACAGTTAAGCGCAAGTATCGGCTTCTCACAAAGTGAAGGGATTATCTTGCAATTGGGTGTTTCCCAAGAAAACTTCTTGGGCTCAGGTAAGAGTGTTGCGTTTAATGTCTCAAACAGCTCAACCTTAACAGAGTATAGCTTTAACTACTTAGATCCCTTCTTCACAGTCGATGGTGTGAGTCGTGGCTTTAACGTGTTTTACAGAGAAGAAAACTTCGACGAAGATGATCGCGGTGATTACAACACAGATTCGTTTGGTGGCGGTATTACCTTTGGTTATCCGATAGATGACTTTCAGCGTTTGAGCTTTTCAGGTGATGTTGAGTTCCTACGTCTAAAAAATAACCTTGCCCTTCAAGGCACTGAAGTGTTTGATGTTATTAATCGTTTCACCCAAGACAATGGTGATGAGTACCTCAACTGGAAGTTGACGGCAGGTTGGAGTGACAATCGCCTGAATCGTGGATTTTTCCCGACCAAAGGCCGTTCACAAGGGGCGAGCTTAGAAGTTTCCATTCCTGGAAGTGATTTGGATTACTATCGTGCCCAGTATAACAATCGTTTTTACTGGCCAATCAATAGTGATGAAACCTGGATAGCTTCGCTGAGAAGCCGTGTCGGTTATGCGGATACTTACGGTGATAAAGATTTCCCCTTCTTCAAAAACTACTTCGCAGGCGGTTTAACCTCTGTGCGTGGATTTGAAGCAAATAGCTTAGGCCCTCGTTATAGCCGTGGAAATGTCAGCAGTGCCCAGCGTTCGATGGGCGGAAACGTATTAGTGTCAGGTAGTGCTGAGTTGATTTTTCCAATGCCCTTCTTAAAAGATAAGACTGCATGGCGCCCCTTGGTATTTATGGATGCGGGTAACGTATTTACAACCAAATGTTTAAAGGGAGCAACTCAAAATACATGCAAAGAGGGTGTTGATTTTGGAGATTTGCGTTATTCAGCAGGCGTTGGTTTGAGTTGGCTTACCCCTGTAGGTCCCTTATCAATCTCGTTGAGTAAGGCATTAAATAGTAAATCTGGTGACGAAACGGAAGTGTTCCAGTTCGCACTAGGTCAGTCATTCTGATTTAAGGGGAAGTAATGAAAATTAAAGGTACTTTAATACTGTTGATGCTTGTGTTCAGCAGTCAAGCGTTTGCAGATAGATTCCGTGTGTTAGGCGTGCAGGAAGCATTACTGAGCTCCAAGGCAGCTGAAGATTTTAGAGCGTCAATGGAGCGAGAATTTGCGGCCGAAGAACGTGCGTTGATTGAATTAGAGCGTCAAGCGGTTGCTGTACGAGATCGTATTCAGCAAAATCAAGGTCTCATTCCTGATCAGGAAATGGAGCAGCTACATCTGCAATTCCAAAAAGCCTTCACCGAATATCAAACACGTGGTGAAGCAATGGCCGAAAAGCAAATTGAGCGTGAGCAAGAGTTCCTGACGTCGATGCGTCCCAAGCTAGATCAGGCAATTCGCTCCTTGATTGAAAATGAAAATATTGATGTTGTTTTTGCAAAACAAGCAACTGTTTATGCTAGCGGTACCATCGATATCACACCTCGTGTGATTGAACTTTTAAATAGACAGTAAGCGACAACCGATGGCTTCAGAGGTCGGCTTTTCTCTGCAGACTCTTGCCTCTATTGTTGAAGGTAGGATTCAGGGTGATCCAGCGATGATAATCAATGGATTAAATACCCTGAATCTTGCGGGTAGAGGTGAACTTTCCTTCTTTGCGAATCCACGATATATCCACCAGCTTAGCGAAAGTGGCGCAGCTGCGATTTTGGTATCAAGTGATTATGCCCACCTAGTTAAGAACTCAGCCGTGATAGTAGCGGACCCTTATTTGGCGTTTGCAAAGCTGACACATCATTATGATTGGCGTCGGCCAGCTCAGCCGGGTATCTCACCTCAGGCTATTGTGGATCCAACGGCTGTTGTTCATGAGTCGGCCCAGATTTGCGCCAATGTCGTTATTGAGGCCGGAGTTAAGATTGGCGCCAACGTGTATATCGGTCCGAACTCAGTGATAGGTTCGCATTCTATAGTAGGCGATGCTTGTCGATTAGAGGCCAATGTGACGCTGTACCCTAATGTTCATTTGGGTGAGCGGGTCTTGATTCATAGTGCCAGCGTTTTGGGTGCGGATGGATTTGGATTTGCGAAAGAGCAGCGGCAATGGGTGAAAATCTGTCAGTTGGGTGGCGTGAGAGTAGGCGATGATGTTGAAATAGGGGCGAGTGTTACCATTGATCGAGGGGCGCTAGCGGATACTGTCATCGAAAAAGGCGTCAAACTGGATAATCAAATCCAGATAGCGCATAACGTTCAAATAGGTGAGCACACCGCTATCGCAGGGGGTACCGCCGTTGCTGGCAGTACTCGTATTGGCAAATATTGTACGATTGCCGGAATGTCAGGGATTACAGGACACCTTGAAATAGCGGATAATACGCATATTACGGCCATGACGTTGGTCAGTAAATCAATTGATAAAGCAGGAGCTTACTCATCTGGAACGGGTCAGGAACCTCATCAGCAATGGAAGCGTAACGTAGTGCGTTTCCGGCAGTTGGACGAGCTGGCTAAACGGGTACGTAAGCTTGAACAGACACTAGCAGAAGACAACGAATAAGGTTTAATATCAAATGATGGATGTAAAAGAAATCCGTAAATATCTACCACACCGCTATCCATTTTTGTTGGTGGATCGTGTGCTTGA
This sequence comes from Nitrincola nitratireducens, assembly GCF_000585235.1. Classification (NCBI taxonomy): domain Bacteria; kingdom Pseudomonadati; phylum Pseudomonadota; class Gammaproteobacteria; order Oceanospirillales; family Oceanospirillaceae; genus Nitrincola; species Nitrincola nitratireducens. The sequence goes on from NZ_AONB01000003.1 coordinate 78,999, forward strand.
GCTAGTGCCTGGCGAGTCTATCGTTGCGATTAAAAATGTAACTGTTAACGAGCCCTTTTTTAATGGACATTTTCCTGATCATCCCGTGATGCCAGGCGTTCTTTTAGTCGAAGCCATGGCGCAGGCGGCTGGGATTTTGGGTTTCAAAACAATGGATAAAACGCCAGAAGACGGATCTATATACTACTTTGTAGGCGCGGACGATTTACGCTTCAAGCGTCCTGTTGTGCCTGGAGACCAAGTCAAGTTAGAAGCTCAGGTTTTATCTGAGCGACGTGGTATCTGGAAGTTTGCCGTTAAAGCAACCGTTGATGGCGCAATCGTCTGCAGTGCGACGATTTTATGTGCAGATAGGAAGGTGTGAGTTTGATTCATCCGACGGCAATTATCGATCCGAGTGCAAAGTTAGCAGTCAATGTTAAAGTTGGACCTTGGTCCTACATTGGGCCTGATGTTGAAATTGGCGAAGATACGCAGATTGAGTCACATGTTGTTATCAAAGGTCCAACGCGTATTGGTAAGGGTAACCGTTTTTTTCAATTCGCCAGTATTGGAGAAGAGTGCCAAGATAAAAAATACCGCGGTGAACCCACCCGTCTAGAGATTGGTGACTTTAATGTCTTTCGCGAAGGTTGCACGGTTCATCGAGGCACAATTCAAGATCAAGGTTTGACCTTGATTGGCAGTCATAATTTATTCATGGCTTATGTGCACGTTGCCCATGATTGCAGGGTCGGCAACCATGTTATTCTGGCCAATAATGCTGCGCTTGCAGGGCATGTGAGCGTTCAGGATTATGCGATACTTGGTGGTTTTACGGCTGTGCATCAGTTTTGCCAAATCGGTGCCCATGTCATGTGTGGCGCTGGTACCGTTGTGCTGAAAGACATACCTGCTTATGTCATGGCCAGCGGAAATTCTGCCACGCCACACGGTATTAATTCTGAGGGCTTAAAGCGTAGGGGATTCGGTAGCGAGACCCTTGCTGAAATACGTAGGGCGTATAAAGTCATCTATCGACAAGGTTTGACCCTTGATGAGGCCATTGCACGTCTCAAGCAAAGCTCTCAAGCGGAACCTGCTTTAAACGTGTTGATTGATTCTTTAGAGGGATCAGAACGAGGAATCATCCGTTAGGGGTGTGGTAAGCGAGTGAATTCAAAAAGGGTTAAAATTGCTATAGTCGCTGGTGAAGCATCCGGCGATATCCTAGGTGCGGGGCTGTTGAAAGCATTAAAGTGTCATTTTTCCAACATCGACATTGAAGGCATCGGTGGAGATTTGATGCTGGAAGAAGGGCTTCGCAGTCTCTATCCAATGGAACGCTTATCTGTGATGGGACTAACAGAGGTGCTAGGGCGTTTGCCTGAACTTCTGAAGCTGCGCAAGCGTTTAGCCGAGCACTGGAAGCAAAACCCGCCAGATGTTTTTATTGGAATAGATGCCCCTGACTTTACACTAGGTCTTGAAGAGCACTTGAAAGCGTCAGGAATTGCAACGGTTCATTATGTCAGTCCTTCCGTTTGGGCATGGCGTAAAAAACGTATTTTCAAAATCAAACGAAGCACAGACCTGATGCTGACTTTGCTGCCATTTGAAGCCGCCTTCTACGAGCAGCACCAACAGAGAGTTGCTTTTGTTGGCCATCCGCTTGCCGATGATATTCCTCTACTTCCGAATGCCGAGCATGCCAAGTCCCTTTTGAAAATTGCACTGGATAAGCGTGTTGTGGCCTTGCTACCTGGAAGCCGTAAAAGTGAAGTTTCGCAGCTCGCGAAAGTGTTCTTGCAAACAGCACAGATGCTCACTAAACAGGATCCAGATCTTGTTTTTGTGTTGCCAGCTGCGAATCAAAAGCGATATCAGGAGCTGCAAACGCTTATTTCAGACGAGTTTTCTGAGCTGAATGTGCAGTTGTTGCTCAAACAGTCCCAAATTGCGATGGAAGCAAGCGATGCGATTTTAATCGCGTCAGGTACGGCCACACTTGAAGCTATGCTTTATAAAAAGCCGATGGTAGTTGCTTACCGTTTGTCGCCTATCACCTATTGTATATTATCAAGAATGATTACAAGTCAGTGGGTGTCATTGCCCAATCTTTTGGCACAACAAACCTTGGTGCCAGAGCTCCTGCAACAGAAAGCAACACCCAATCTGTTAAGTGAAGCCCTATTGCAATCCCTTGAAAACACAGCTTATCGAGCCTCGCTGGTTGATCGTTTTACCGAAATTCATCATAAACTTCGTCAGAATGCGAGTGAAAAAGCAGCCGCAGCGGTCATATCCCTAATGCAAGATAAGCAACGACTGGCTACAGATGTTGAGGTTCGAAATGTCTAGGATTGCTGGTGTTGATGAGGTTGGGCGAGGCCCTTTAGTCGGAAATGTTGTGACGGCAGCTGTAATATTGGATCCAGAGCGTCCGATTATTGGCTTGCGGGACTCAAAAAAACTGACCAAAAAAAAACGAGAAGCACTGTTTGATGAAATCTGTGAAAAGGCACTCAGCTATGCAATTGCCTATGCCACACCTACGGAAATAGATGCATTAAACATCTTGCAGGCAACGATGTTGGCGATGACTCGAGCTGTTGAAGGGCTTTCGATTGCGCCGGATCTTGTACTGATAGATGGCAATCGCTGTCCGAGTTTGCCGTATGAAAGTAGAGCAATTGTCGGTGGAGATGACCAAATTGCAGAAATCAGTGCGGCCTCTATTTTAGCGAAGGTGGTTCGGGATCGTGAAATGCAAGCGTTAGATGAGCGCTATCCTATGTATGGGTTTGCCCAGCATAAGGGGTATCCAACCAAGGCACATCTCCTCGCGTTACGTGAGTATGGTCCCATCGAAGAGCACCGGCGGAGCTTTAAGCCCGTCCGTGTATTGCTCGAATCATAATGCGGAGCAGATTGCTCAATTCGCTTCAACTTTGATCCACGTGTTCAATATGGGAAAATCGAAATGTCTACACCCTCCTTTGTGCACCTGCGCGTTCATACGGAATATTCGCTTTACGACGGTCTTGTCCGTATCAAAAAATTGGTCGCCCAAGCACAAGCGGCTGGTATGCCTGCGGTCGCCGTAACGGATCAAACGAACCTCTATGCGCTCATCAAATTCTATAAGGCTGCGTTAGGGGCCGGAATTAAACCCATTTGTGGTGTTGATTTTTGGGTGGTGAACCCACAGGATGATCGTGCAGACCCTTTTCAATTCACCTTGCTGATCAAAAATCGTAAAGGCTATAAAAATTTAATGGAGTTGGTATCAAGGGCCTATTCTGAAGGGCAAAATTTATTTCCCGGTAGAGCAGTTGTTCGCCGAGAGTGGATTGCAGAAAAAGCAGAAGGCCTGATAGCGCTGTCCGGTGCAACAAAAGGTGATGTTGGGCGTGCGGTCTTGGCAGGTAATTCCGCCCTGGCTGAAGAGTCGCTTCAATACTGGATGAATGTATTCCCTGATGCCTACTATCTGGAGGTTCAACGGACAGGACGGCCTGGAGATGAAGAGTGGCTTCATGCCAGTGTCGCGCTTGCGAATCAGTTTGCATGCCCATTGGTTGCAACCAATGAAGTGATGTTCTTAAAAGCAGATGACTTTGAGGCTCATGAAGCAAGGGTTTGCATCAATCAAGGACGGGCGCTTGACGATGCTTCCCGCCCTAAAGACTATTCCGATCAGCAGTATTTCCGAAGCGCAGATGAGATGGCGCGCTTGTTTTCGGATTTGCCGAGTGCTTTAGAAAATACGGTTGAGATTGCCAGACGTTGCAGCATAGACGTCGAGTTAGGTACCTACTACCTTCCTGAGTACCCCATTCCTGACGGAATGACAATGGACGACTATTTTAGAAAAGTCTCCTGTGAGGGTTTGGAAGAGCGTCTTGAATTTATCTTACGAAAAGATGACCCTGAGTATGAGTCTAAGCGCCAAGTCTATTTTGATCGTTTAGACTTCGAACTAAACATCATCATTCAAATGGGGTTTCCAGGCTATTTTCTAATCGTTATGGACTTCATCCAGTGGGCAAAGGATAACGGCATTCCTGTGGGTCCAGGGCGTGGTTCGGGAGCGGGCTCCCTTGTTGCCTATGCTCAAAAAATAACAGACTTGGACCCACTTGAGTACGACTTACTTTTCGAGCGCTTTTTGAACCCCGAGCGTGTTTCGATGCCTGACTTTGATATCGATTTCTGTATGGATAATCGAGACCGGGTAATCGATTACGTGGCAGAAGCCTATGGCCGTGAAGCGGTTTCGCAAATTATCACCTTCGGAACGATGGCGGCCAAGGCGGTTGTAAGGGACGTTGCGAGGGTGCAGGGTAAGCCATTTGGTATGGCAGATCGGCTTTCAAAACTCATTCCATTTGAAGTGGGTATGACGCTGGAAAAAGCGATTGAGCAAGAGCCTGCGCTTAAAGAGTATATTGAATCGAGCGAAGATGTTGCCGAAATCTGGGAAATGGCTCTCAAGCTAGAAGGAGTCACTCGGAACGTTGGTAAGCACGCTGGAGGCGTCGTCATAGCGCCGACCAAATTGACTGACTTTTCCGCGACCTATTGTGATGAGGAAGGACAAGGCCTAGTTACCCAATATGATAAAAACGATGTTGAGGAAGCGGGGCTGGTCAAGTTTGACTTTTTAGGCTTAAGAACGCTGACCATCATTGATTGGGCGCTTAAAACCATTAATACATTAAGACGCCAACAGGGGAAAGACGATTTACGGATCGAAGGAATTGACCTAGAAGATCAAGCCGTCTTTAAGCTGTTGCAACGGGCTGAAACTACCGCTGTATTTCAGCTTGAGTCGAGCGGGATGAAAGACTTGATTCGTCGTCTTCAGCCGAGCCGTTTTGAAGACATTATCGCATTGGTGGCCTTGTTCAGACCAGGTCCATTGCAATCAGGCATGGTTGATGACTTTATCAACCGTAAGCATGGTCGAGCAGCACTTGCATGGCCTCACCCAGATTATCAATTAGACAGCCTTCAGCCAGTACTTGAGCCAACCTACGGGATTATTCTCTACCAAGAACAAGTCATGCAGATTGCTCAGGTGATGGCGGGCTATACGCTGGGTGAGGCAGACTTGCTGCGCCGTGCCATGGGTAAGAAAAAACCCGAAGAAATGCAAAAACAACGTCAGTTCTTTTTGGATGGCTCGGCTAAACAAGGCATTGATGTAGGGCTTGCGGGAAATATCTTTGACTTGGTTGAAAAGTTCGCAGGCTACGGTTTTAATAAGTCGCACTCTGCTGCCTATGCGCTCGTGTCGTATCAGACAGCTTGGTTAAAAACCTATTACCCCGCACCCTTCATGGCGGCGGTGCTTTCGTCCGATATGCAGAACACAGACAAGGTTGTAGTGTTTATTGAAGAGTGTCGGCAGATGAAGTTGACGCTACGCTTACCCGATGTCAATACCAGTGAATTTATGTTTACGGTCAATGAGGCGGGCGACATTATTTATGGTCTAGGTGCCGTAAAAGGGGTGGGTGAGGGTCCCGTCGAGGCGATTGTTACTGCGCGTCAGCAGGGCGGCCCTTTTACCGATATTTTTGATTTTTGTGCACGTGTAGGTGCTAAAAAGTTAAATAAGCGAGTGATGGAAGCGCTCGTGCGTTGTGGTGCGCTAGACAGTTTAGGAAATGTGGGGCGCGCCGTTCTTTGGAATGCGATCAGTCCAGCCCTGCAAGCAGCCGATCAGGCCGCGCGTAATCAAGATGCCGGCATGTTTGATTTATTCGGAGATGTCGAGGCGGAAACCCCGAGTGACCCATATGCCGATTATCAAAAAGTCCGTGAGTGGACAGATAAAGAGCGCTTGCTTGGTGAAAAAGAAACACTGGGACTCTATGTGACCGGGCACCCAATTGATGAATATGAAAAAGAACTGTCACGAATGATTAGTAGGCGCTTGGTGGAAATTCAACCGCAAAAAGGGCGCTCACAAAAAATGGCAGGATTGGTGGTTGATTTACGGTTAAAGAAAACTAAGAAAGGCGACACTCTGTGTTTTGTTACGCTTGATGATCGCAGCGCACGAATGGAAGTCACGCTCTTTGGTGAAGCCTATGAGGCTGCCAAAGGCTTTGTTGCCAAGGATAAAGTCCTCATCATTGAAGGTGAGGTTGCGAACGATGAGTATAATGGCGGCATTAAGGTGCGTGGGCAAACGGTGATGAGCATTGTGCAAGCCCGAGCTAAGCAGGCCTTGGCATTGCAAGTATGCTGTGATGAGCGCGTGTTGCACCGTCAAACGCTTCAGTATTTAAAAACACAAATGGAGCAAAATCGATATGATTCGGAGCGTCTCCCTGTGCATCTTCGTTTCTCACGGAAAGACGCCGAAGGGTTGATAGTGCTGGGTGCTGACTGGCAGTTAGAGCCGAGTGATGAGCAATTGCTTGCACTTAAAGAAATATTTGGTAATGATGCGGTCGAATTGCGTTGGCCGTAAGGGGCAGGATTGGACTGGAGATCAGATGAATCTGCAGGTAAAATCGTAAAACTGTTTAAATTTTTTAACCTTAATTAATGTAGAACTGAAGCGCATGAATCCTAACTACCTCGATTTTGAACAGCCCATCGCCGAGCTGGAGGCCAAAATCAATGAGTTACGCCATGTCGGTGCCAATAATGCGGATCTCAATCTGTCAGAAGAAATTGATAATCTGCAGGAGAAGAGCCGTAAGCTGACTCGCTCAATTTTCTCTGATTTGAGCGCATGGCAAGTGTCACAGCTCTCTCGTCACCCTCAGCGCCCGTATACTCTGGATTACATTGCGCTGGCGTTTGATGATTTTGATGAAGTGCATGGTGATCGGCATTTTGCCGATGATGCAGCTATCGTCAGTGGCATAGCGCGCCTTGATGGAGAGCCTGTTGTCCTGATTGGCCATCAAAAAGGGCGCGACGTGAAGGAGAAAGTAAGGCGCAACTTTGGTATGCCGCGTCCAGAAGGCTACCGAAAAGCTCTGCGTGTGATGGAGATGGCCGAGCGCTTTAAGATGCCATTGTTTACCTTCATTGACACGCCGGGTGCTTATCCTGGTATCGATGCAGAAGAGCGTGGGCAGTCCGAAGCGATTGCATTTAACCTTGCACGTATGTCACGTCTTAATACACCCATCATCTCTACCGTTATTGGTGAGGGTGGTTCGGGTGGTGCATTGGCGATAGGTGTTTGCGATGAATTGTTGATGCTGCAATACGGCACTTATTCCGTTATTTCGCCTGAAGGCTGTGCTTCTATTCTTTGGAAAAGCGCAGAGCGTGCACCCGATGCCGCTAAAGCCATGGGGATTAACTCTGAACGCCTGCATGAGCTAGGCTTGGTTGACCAGATTATTCCCGAGCCCTTAGGGGGAGCGCACCGAGATCCTGCCGAAATGGCCAAACGTGTAAAAGAAGCGTTGCAGTCTAGTTTGGCTAGACTTCGTTCATTGGATCAGGAGCAACTCCTAGAAAGACGTTATGCGCGTTTAATGTCCTATGGGGCTGATAAGCTCTGATTGTTAGGTTGTAGAGTATGAACCCAGTGGTGGCTTTGCAGGCGTTAGCCGGAGCACATCCTGATGTCAGGCGCTGGGTGATTGCGTACAGTGGCGGTTTAGACTCCGAAGTCTTGCTCAGTGCTGCCACTCAAGCCTTTCCTGTTTCGTCGCTGCTTGCTATTCACGTGAATCATCAACTTCAAGATGGTGCGGTGGCTTGGTCTGAACATTGCCGACAGCGTTGTACTGAGCTGAATGTTGCCTTTGTCTGCGTAATCGTTTCACCTTTATCGTCATCAGAGCAAGATGCACGAAATGCCCGTTATCAAGCATTTGCAGATCATTTAGGTGAGGGTGATGCATTGCTTATGGCCCATCATGCCGATGATCAAGCCGAAACACTGATATATCGGTTAGTACGTGGGGCGGGTGTACGTGGTTTGGCAGCGATCCCAACGGAACGGCCTTTTTATTCAAGCAAAATACTAAGGCCTTTTTTATCAGTTTCGCGAAGAACACTTGAGGCTTGGGCGCATGAGCAGCACCTGAACTGGATCGAGGACCCATCGAACAAAAAGGAGGACTATGCGCGGAATTATATTCGACTGCGCGTACTGCCCGAGTTGCAAACGCGTTGGCCTCAAGTGGTGGGACGACTTGCTAAAACAGCGAGTTATATGACCGAAGCAGACAAGGTTTTAGTTGAAGTGGCGCAACAGGATTTACACAGTTTGTTAAGCAAGTGTGAGTCGATAAGTGTTGCTCCCTTATTGCGCTTATCCATTCCGCGCCAGCACAACGTTTTGCGTTATTGGATTCACCAGCGGGGAGGGGAGTTGGATGAGTCAAGTCTTCAATCCATCCGAAAACAGTTGTTATGCGAGCAGCCGTCCTCATCGGCGTCTGTTCAAGTTTCCAAAACACATCGAATTTGCGGCTATCGGCAGCATTTGTTTTATTTGCCCCTAACGTTACCGTTGATTGAGGTATTTGAGCGTCAATTGAATATGGTAGCAGGGACTTATACGCTAGAAACAGGTATTCTAACGATCGAAGGCGAATGCTTGGCAATCGGTTCGGTAACGCTCATCTACCGTCAAGGCGGTGAACGACTTCGGCCTCGTGGGCGAGGTGGATCGGTTAGCTTAAAGCAGCTGTTACAAGAAAAGGGCATTCCACCCTGGTGGAGAGAAAATTGGCCCGTATTGATGATGGGTGATACGCTAGTCGCAGTGCCAAGTGTCTGTTTTACAGATAATTGGCCAAATGAATGCAATCTTCGCGTGATATGGCATCCTTTTGGATTGTCTGAAGAGCCTTTTTTTGCTACTGTGTAATACCATCTTTACCCCTCCAAATATCATGATTTTTACAGGTTTTGCATGACGCGCTATATATTCGTCACCGGCGGTGTAGTGTCCTCTTTGGGCAAAGGTATTGCTTCAGCCTCACTGGCAGCCATTCTTGAAGCACGTGGCCTAAGGGTTACTATGTTAAAGCTCGATCCATATATCAATGTGGACCCGGGTACTATGAGCCCCTTTCAACACGGTGAGGTGTTCGTTACTGATGATGGCGCTGAAACAGACTTAGATCTGGGTCACTACGAGCGTTTTATTCGGACAACGATGACCCGCCGTAATAACTTCACAACAGGTCGTGTGTATCAGCATGTCCTGAAAAAAGAACGTCGTGGTGATTACCTTGGCGGGACTGTGCAGGTTATTCCTCACATCACAGATGAAATTAAACGTCGTGTTGTTGAAGGTGCAAGTGGTGCTGAAATCGCACTGGTTGAAATCGGCGGAACGGTTGGTGACATAGAGTCCTTGCCATTCCTTGAAGCGGTTCGACAGCTTAGAATCGAGGTGGGAGCCGCCAATGCGTTATTCATGCATTTGACGCTTGTTCCTTATATTGCGACAGCTGGAGAAACGAAAACCAAGCCGTCTCAGCACTCTGTGAAAGAGCTGCGTTCAATTGGTATTCAGCCGGATATTCTGGTTTGTCGTTCAGAGCAACCTTTGCCTGTGTCGGCAAGGCGTAAATTGGCGATGTTCACCAACGTTGAAGAGCGCGCGGTTGTTTCCTTGCCGGATGCAAAATCAATTTATGCCATCCCTCAGTTGTTGGCTGAGCAGGGTGTGGACGATATTGTGATTGATCGCTTCCGTCTCGACTGCCCACCTGCTGACTTGAGTGAGTGGGATCGTGTGTCTGACAGCTTCCTAAATCCGGATGGAGAAGTCACCATTGCGATGGTGGGCAAGTACATGGAGCTGTTAGATGCCTACAAGTCCCTGATCGAAGCCATTACACATGCAGGTATAGCACTGCGTCGTAAAGTTAAAATTGAATACATTGATTCTGAGCGTGTTGAACGTGAAGGTGTTGATATATTAAAAGGCGCGTCGGCTATTCTGGTTCCAGGTGGCTTTGGCGAGCGTGGCGTCGAAGGTAAAATTCTGGCAGCTCGCTATGCGCGAGAAAATAAAGTGCCTTATCTGGGGATTTGCCTTGGAATGCAGGTTGCTGTTATCGAGTTTGCTCGACATGTTGCAGGCCTAGAAGGCGCAAACTCAACAGAGTTCAATAAACAGTCGGCTCATCCAGTTGTAGGATTAATCACAGAGTGGGTTGATCTTGATGGTAATGTTGAGCAGAGAACCGCTGATACGGATCTCGGTGGAACCATGCGTCTAGGTGCGCAGGTTTGCCATTTGATTCCGGGCTCTAAATCGGCTGAAGTCTATGGCGCAACCGAAATTCGTGAGCGCCATCGTCATCGTTATGAGGTCAATAATCACTATGTTCCATTATTAGAAGCGGCTGGGCTAATAATTGCTGGGCGTTCTGCTGATGGTGAGCTAGTTGAAGTCGTTGAGGTGCCAGACCATCCGTGGTTTGTCGCGTGCCAGTTCCATCCGGAGTTTACTTCAACCCCGCGTTATGGGCATGGCTTGTTTACAGGATTTATTAAAGCCGCTCTGGAATACCAGTCGCAGGATTAATTTTCAGTTAAAACAAAAATCGGAGAATGATACATATGGCAAAGATTGCTGATATCAAAGCGCGTGAAGTGCTTGATTCGCGTGGCAACCCGACGGTAGAAGCAGATGTGATTTTAGCGTCTGGTGTTGTGGGAACTGCGTGTGCTCCCTCTGGAGCGTCGACCGGTTCACGCGAAGCGCTTGAGTTGCGTGATGGTGATAAGTCACGCTACATGGGCAAAGGTGTCTTAAAGGCAGTTGCTGCTGTGAATAACGCTATCCGTGATGCTTTGCTGGGAATGGATGCAACTGAACAGCGTGCCATCGACAACAAAATGCTTGAACTCGATGGTACGGACAATAAGTCTGTTTTGGGTGCAAATGCTATTCTGGCCGTTTCGTTGGCTGCAGCTAAAGCCGCCGCTGCAGAAAAAGGCATTCCTCTCTACGCACACATTGCAGAGATTAATGGCACACCAGGCCAGTTTTCCATGCCTGTCCCCATGATGAATATTCTCAATGGTGGCGAACATGCGGATAATAACGTCGATATTCAAGAGTTCATGGTTCAGCCAGTCAACTTTACGTCCTTTAGTGAAGGTCTGCGTTGCGGTACAGAAATTTTTCATTCATTGAAAGCTGTTCTTAAAAATCGTGGTTTGAGTACAGCGGTTGGCGATGAAGGCGGTTTTGCTCCAAACTTAGGCTCAAATGAAGAAGCCTTGGTTGTTATACGTGAAGCAATTGAAAAAGCTGGCTATGAGTTGGGTAAGGATGTCACACTTGCCCTGGATTGTGCAGCGTCCGAATTTTACAAAGCAGGTCAGTACGATTTATCAGGTGAAGGCAAAGTCTTTGACTCATCAGCCTTTGCTGATTACCTTAAGTCTTTGTCCGAAAAATATCCAATTGTATCAATCGAAGATGGTATGGATGAATCGGATTGGGCAGGTTGGGCTGATTTAACCCGTAAAATTGGCGATAAAGTACAGCTCGTTGGCGATGATCTATTTGTAACCAATACCAAGATTCTCGCTGAAGGGATCGAAAAAGGCATTGCGAACTCAATTCTGATTAAGTTCAATCAGATCGGTACGTTGTCTGAAACCCTAGATGCAATTCGTATGGCAAAAGCGGCGGGCTTTACAGCCGTTATTTCGCATCGTTCTGGTGAAACGGAAGACACGACCATCGCTGATCTTGCGGTGGGTACGGCAGCAGGACAGATTAAAACTGGCTCGTTGTGCCGTTCTGACCGTGTGGCTAAGTATAACCGTTTGTTGCGTATTGAAGCTGAATTAGGTGATAAGGCTGTTTACAATGGCTTGGCCGAGATTAAAGGACAAGCTTGATTTATCCTAGGATGAACCAAAAAGGGAAGGGGGCTTAGCCCCCTTTTCTGTGGTTATTGAAAGAGACTGAGGTCATTAGTGTTTCGTTGGCTCTTAATAATACTGGTGTTGATGCTAGCAGGATTGCAGTACCGCCTGTGGCTCGGAGATCCCAACCTGCGTCAGGTGTGGTATCTTGAGGAGCAAATACAGAAACAAAAACGTGAAAATCAGCAGTTGACTGAGCGTAACCACCGGCTAGAAGCAGAGGTTGCCGATCTTAAGTCAGGCTTGCGTGCGATTGAAGAGCGTGCAAGAAGCGAAATGGGATTGATCAAAGAGGGTGAAACCTTTTTTCAGTTAATTGAACCTCGTCCAGAACAGGTACGCAAGCGATGAGCCTTCTCCCACAGTTATTATCCAGATCTGAAGCTTGGTTGTGGGGGAAACCCATTTCCGCTGCACGAATTCGAGAACAGCCCAGTGATTTTTGTGTTGAGGAAATACTAGGGTTTGAGCCTGATGGGGAAGGAGAACATGTGTTTGTTCTTATTCAGAAAACAGGTGAAAATACGGAATGGGTCGCAAGACAGTTGGCAAAGTTCACAGGGACGAACCCTCGCGACATAGGGTATGCGGGTAAAAAAGACCGACATGCGATTACACAGCAGTGGTTTAGTTTTAAGCATCCTATTAAAGCGCCGCCCATTCGGTGGTCGTTATTCGAAACATCAACCATTAAAGTGCTTCAGCATACCCGACACGGTCGAAAACTGAAAACAGGTGTTTTGCAAGGCAATCGCTTTGAATTGTTGTTGCGCAATGTAACCGAGCCTCTTGCTTTAGTTGAGCGTTTCAAAGCCATACAGAAGGCTGGTGTCCCTAATTACTTTGGTGAACAGCGTTTTGGTCAAGCCTATGGCAATATTACCCAAGGTGAGGCGTTGCTGGCGGGTGTGTTAAAAGAACGGCAAAGCCATAAGCGTGGTTTGTATATTTCGGCTTTACGCTCTGCGCTTTTTAACCAAATTGTATCTGAACGTATCCTGCAGCATCGCTGGGAAACGGTACAGATTGGTGATGTGCTCATGTTACCTAGCAGTCAAAGTTGCTTTGTGGTCGAGCAAGGGATGTCAAATATGGCCGCTCGTTTAGCAGCCGGAGAGTTGAGTCATACGGCGCCAATGTGGGGTGCTGGGGAACTCATGACACAAGGCGTAGCTGCTGATTTCGAGAAGTCCATCGTGAGTGAATGGCAAGCATGGGCCGATGCGCTTGAGACGTTAGGTCTGCGTCAAGAAAGACGGCGTGCACGATTAATGCCTGAATTTGCTGAACTTAATCAGGTTACAGAGAGTCAGTTCCGTGTTACCTTTTCGTTGCCAGCCGGCTCATTTGCAACCAGCGTGCTGAGAGAGTTGTGCCTGGTAGAGAATAGCCAGCAGGTAGAACTGGCAGAATAATAAATGACTTAAGTGTATACAGCGGATGTGCTTGATTGCACACATGAGAGAAGTGATGAGAATATTGGTCTCAAACGATGATGGAGTTTATGCTCCAGGGTTGGCATCCTTGGCGAGAGCCTTAGCAAGGGATGCGGATATATGTGTGGTTGCGCCCGATCGAAATCGAAGCGGTGCCAGTAACTCCTTAACCCTTGACCGCCCATTAGAAGCCTATCAGCACTCCAGTGGGTTTTTTAGTATTAATGGAACTCCGACCGATTGCGTTCATTTAGGACGGTCGGGTTTGTTTCAAGAAGGCTTTATACCCGATATTGTGGTGTCAGGTATTAATGCAGGTGCTAACTTAGGCGATGATGTTTTGTATTCGGGCACCGTTGCTGCTGCAACGGAAGGTCGAACGTGTCGCTTACCACCGATTGCCGTGTCTATGGATAGTTTTCATCCAAAACATTATGATACCGCTGCGGAAATTGTTCGTAATTTAGTGCAGAAATTAGACAGGTTAGTTGTTGCACCAAGAACTGTTCTTAATATTAATGTTCCAGATGTTCCCATAGATCAAATTAAAGGGATTCACGTTACTCGATTAGGGCACCGATTAGCAGCTGATTTGCCAGTCGAAACCTTCGATCCTAGAGGGCGAGTGAGGTATTGGATTGCAGGAGCGGGTGCTGCAGCTGATCGTGAACCCGGAACGGATTTTTATGCAGTAGAACAGGGGTATGTTTCAATTACACCTGTGCAGATAGACATGACGCATTATTCGGGTATGGATAATCTGGCGTGTTGGCTTGAGGACCTTGTGTGACCGATTTAGATCTTCAGGGGATTGGAATGACATCACGAAGAACGCGAGAGCGGATGATTGCTCGTCTTCGTGAACAGGGCATCAAAGACGAGCGTGTGCTGGAGGTTCTTTTGGCCACACCTCGTCATTTATTTCTTGATGAAGCGTTAGCGCATCGTGCGTACGAAGATACCGCGCTCCCCATTGGCTTTAATCAAACAATCTCCCAGCCGTATATTGTTGCGCGTATGACCGAAATACTGTTGGCTGCAGGCCCGCTAAAAAAAGTGTTGGAGGTTGGAACTGGCTCTGGATATCAGACAGCTGTTTTAGCCAGTCTCGTGCACCAAGTGTGTAGTGTCGAACGCATTCGCCCTTTACAGGATCGTGCGCGTCAAAAACTGCAAAGGCTTAAGATATTTAATGTCATGATGCGCCATTCCGATGGTGGCATGGGGTGGCCTGAACAGGGGCCATTTGATGGTATTTTGGTAACGGCAGCACCCGAAGAAGTACCTGAAGAGTTATTAGAACAGTTAGCGATAGACGGTAGGCTGGTGATTCCTGTGGGTGGTAATCGACAGCAGTTGAAACTTGTTATACGCAAAGAAGCGCGTGTATTTGAAACACGTGTGCTTGAAGATGTTAACTTTGTGCCGCTGTTAAGTGGAACAATACGCTGACTAGGAAGTAGGTTTATGCAGCGAACAATAGCCGATTATTTGGCATTGGTAGGAAAAGGAATGTTGATGGGAGCCGCTGATGCTGTTCCTGGAGTGTCCGGTGGAACGGTAGCGTTTATCACAGGTATTTATGAAGAACTCATTGAAAGCATCCGCCGATTTAATCTTCAAGCGCTGTCCCTATTATTTAAAGAAGGGCCTGTGGCTGTTTGGCGTTATGTGAATGGCTCTTTTTTGATAACCCTTATTTTTGGGATTGTCCTAAGCCTGCTTACACTGGCAAGGATAGTTTTATATCTACTTGAGGAGCATCCTGTCTTACTTTGGTCATTTTTCTTTGGCTTAATACTCGCATCCACTTGGAGTGTTATTCGCCATACGAATAAATTGGATTTTCGAGTTGTCGGTATTTTTCTGCTAGGTGTTTGTATCGCTTATGTGGTGACCTCAATGTCACCTAGCCAAGTGACACCGAGTGTTTGGTTGGTGTTTTTTTCAGGAATGATTGCGATTTGCGCGATGATATTGCCGGGTATCTCCGGAAGTTTTATTTTGTTGTTAATGGGGATGTATGCGCCTGTTTTAACAGCGGTTAAAGACTTTCAGCTTGGCTTTATAGGCTTGTTTTTAGCGGGCTGTGTGGTGGGCATTATGAGCTTTTCTCGAGTTTTAAGCTGGGCATTCCACCATCATAAAGTCGCAACCCTGTCACTTCTGGGTGGATTCATGTTGGGGTCATTAAACAAAGTATGGCCTTGGAAATATACGCTCTCATATAGTATAAATCGGCATGGGGAAGAAGTTCCTTTACTGCAAAGGAATGTGCTACCAGAGACGTTTTTTGAAATGACTGGGCAAGACCCTTATACATTAGGTGCGCTTGCTTTAATGATACTCGGTATTGGCTTAGTGGTTCTGCTGGATCGTCGCTGAATCTTAATGGAGCAACTGTGGGAAAACGCTTAGGTGCATTATCATTTGTTCTAATGTTCGCTCTTTTGGCAGGCTGTGGAAGAGGGTTTGCACCTGTTACCGATCAGTCTTTAGGTGCGAGAGGTGCTGCAAATACACAAACATCATCGCGTCCAGCTCCCTTAGCGAACCCTGGAACCTATACGGTCAAGCAAGGGGATACCCTTTACTCTATCTCTTGGCGATATGGGCTGGATTATCGAGAGGTTGCGCGTTGGAATTCAATTGATCAACGCTACCGTATTTATCCAGGCCAAGTGCTAAGGTTGACCAACACGGGATCATCGACCACGCAAGTAGCGGCATCAGCGCCAGCTCGTCAGGCTGCTCCTGTTGCATCAACAGCGTCTAGGCCTGCAGCGCCTGCAACGCAAACGTCGAGTGGCAATGCTTCTCCCCGTACTGCCTCGGCGCAGCAACCCCCCGTACAAACACCCCCATCAGCACCGCCACCTCAAACAACGGCTAGCACGGCGACATCAACGACGGCCGCGTCAAGTGCATCGGCTGCGACATCCACAGCGGGGGGCGTCCGGTGGCAGTGGCCTGCATCGGGAAATATTATCCGGCGTTTCTCTGATCGAGAGGGAGGTAACAAGGGGGTCGATATTGATGGTAAGATGGGTGACCCAATCCTTGCGGCGGCAGATGGTCGAGTTGTGTATGCGGGTAGTGGTTTGCTTGGCTATGGAAACTTAGTGATCATTAATCATAATCAACAGTTTCTTAGCGCATATGCGCATAACAGTCGCATTCTAGTGAGTGAAAATGATACTGTAAAAGCTGGAAGTAAAATAGCCGAGATGGGGAATTCGGGCACTGACCGTGTTCAGCTACACTTTGAGATCCGTCGAGACGGTAAACCCGTAGATCCATTAACCTATCTGCCAAGACGATAACAATAACAACACAATAATGATAAACAGGTATACCCTGATTGCTGGCTTAGTAAGGATTAAAACATGGTTTCGATGAATGATAGCGATAAGTTCGATGAAGAGTTTATTTTGGATGCGGATCTAGAAGATAGTGACTCTGATGATGATCTTGATCTAGATTCCAGTGACGATGGTAGCGACTTTATCGATAGCGGACGAGGACGAGGTACTAAGGCGCATGAGGATCTGATGAGTGCGCGAAGTCTAGATGCAACTCAAATGTACCTAAATGAAATTGGATTTTCGCCCTTACTATCGGCTGAAGAAGAGGTGCACTTTTCAAGATTAGCCTTAAAGGGTGATGATGCAGCACGCAAACGCATGATTGAAAGCAACTTACGTTTAGTTGTTAAAATTGCCCGTCGTTACATTAACCGTGGATTAACATTGCTGGATCTTATTGAGGAAGGTAACCTAGGACTGATTCGAGCCGTCGAAAAGTTTGATCCTGAGCGAGGTTTTCGCTTTTCAACCTATGCAACTTGGTGGATTCGTCAAACCATCGAGCGTGCAATTATGAACCAAACGCGCACTATTCGTCTCCCTATTCATGTTGTTAAAGAGCTCAACCTTTATCTTAGAGCCTCTCGTCAGTTGGCTCAAAAATTAGATCATGAACCCACCTCTGAAGAAATCGCGGCGTTGGTCGACCGTCCTGTTGAAAGTGTTGAGCGTATGCTTGGTTTGAATGAGCGGGTGACCTCTGTGGATACGCCAGCTGGAGGAGGAAGTGATAAGCCGCTGCTGGATACGATCGCAGACGTCGACTCTGCTGACCCCGAAGTTTTACTCCAAACGAATAACATCAGTGGTAACCTAAACCGTTGGTTAGATATGTTACCGACTAAGCATTCAGAGGTGTTATCAAGACGTTTTGGTTTGCGTGGATATGAAATCAGCACTCTTGAAGAGGTGGGCAATGAAATTGGCCTAACGCGCGAACGTGTTAGGCAAATTCAAGTTGAAGGGCTGCGCAAGCTTAGAGATATTGTCGAGAAAAATGGCCTTACCGAAGAAGATTTGCTCCAGTAAGCATCCTATTCAACTGACTCAGATAGCTTAGATGCATTCTGAGTCAGTTGTCGTGTTTTAACACAATTTCTTTAGCTCGTTTAACAGCACTAATGCCTCAATCGGTGTCAGATTGTTAGGGTTTATTTCGGCTAATTTTTCCTCAACTTGGCTCTTGGTTGAAAATAAATCAACCTGGCAGGGCTCATGAACCTTAGTGCTCGTCTGCGGCGCAGCTTGGTGAGACTTGGATTCAATTTCAAGTTGATGAAGCTTTAATCGTGCAGACTCAATCACACTGGTCGGCACCCCTGCGAGCTGTGCAACTTGTAAACCGTAGCTTTGACTGGCAGCACCCTCTTTGACTTCATGCATGAACACGATGCGGTCTTGATGTTCGATCGCAGTTAAGTGAATGTTAGCAACTCCAGAAAGCTGCTCTGCCAGTAATGTCAATTCAAAGTAGTGAGTGGCAAATAGCACGAAGGCTTTGGTCCTGTAGGCCAAGTATTCTGCACAAGACCACGCCAACGAGAGCCCATCAAACGTGCTTGTTCCTCTCCCAACTTCGTCCATCAAGACCAGACTGCGTACTGTCGCATTATGTAAAATATTCGCCGTTTCATTCATCTCGACCATGAAGGTTGAACGTCCCCCTGCTAAGTCATCTGACGACCCCATCCGGGTGAAAATACGATCGACTAAGCCTATCTCTGCTGAGTGAGCGGGTACATAGCTGCCAATATGCGCCATTAATACAATTAAGGCTGTTTGGCGCATATAGGTAGATTTACCGCCCATGTTAGGGCCTGTGATAATCAACATGTGACGTGTGTCATGAAGATTGATTGAGTTAGCGACAAAAGGAGACGACGTCGTTGATTCCACCACTGGGTGACGGCCTTCTGAAATGGATAGGATACGATCTTCCGAAAGCTGCGGCGCAACATAATTAAGATGATAGGCTCTATCGGCCAGGCTGTTCAATAAGTCCAGCTCTGCTAACGCTGAAGCGGAAAGTTGCAGAGGGCCTAGCTGCTGTTGCAAAAGGGTCAGTAGCCCCTCGTAGAGCTCTTTCTCGCGCGCCAATGCTCTCCCTTTGGCGCTCAGTGCTTTATCCTCAAAGGCTTTGAGTTCTGGGGTAATGTAGCGCTCTGCATTTTTTAATGTTTGGCGGCGAATGTAATCGGCAGGTACTTGAGCGGCTTGATTGCGACTGAGCTCAATGTAGTAGCCATGCACACGGTTATACCCGACCTTTAAGGTTGCAAGTCCTGTGCGCTCCCGCTCCCGCTGCTCCAGTTCAAGCAAATACCCGCCTGCATTTTCACTTAATGCACGCAGTTCATCGAGTTCTGCATCATAGCCCTCGGCAATGACGCCGCCATCTCTAATGACAACGGGAGGAGCATCGGTCACCGCTTGTGAGAGTAGCGTCGCTAGATCAGGAAAATCACTGATTTGTTCAGCTAAATCTTGCAATAAGGGAGCGTCTGTTTTTTGTAGAAGCCGCTGTACGAGGGGTAAAGCTTGAAGACTGTGTCTCAGTCTTTCTAGATCTCTGGGTCGTGCTGAACCTAGAGCCACCCGAGATAAAATGCGTTCTGTATCGCCGATAGGCTTAAGCGCTTCAGAGATCGCTTCAAAATGTAAATCCTCCAAGCACCATCTAATGGCATCTTGACGTGACTTTAATCTTGCCAAATCACGCAGAGGGCGATGTAACCATCGCTTTAGCAAACGACTGCCCATTGCCGTGCAAGTAGTGTCGAGCACAGCTGCAAGTGTGTTTTCGCGTCCACCCTGTAGATTTTGATCCAATTCGAGGTTCTTACGCGTGGCGCCATCAAGTTGGACGGCTTCGTTGCGCTGCTCAATTTGTATTCTGCGAATATGAGGAAGTTGGCTGCGTTGAGTGTCACGTGCATACTGTAATAAACAGCCTGCCGCCGCGATACCCGCATGCATATCTTGGCAACCAAATCCGCTTAAATCTTTAACTTTAAATTGATCGCATAGAAGTTTTTGGCAAGTTTCGTTATCGAAGTACCAAGGTGGTTGAATTCTGACCCCTTTTCGGCTTTGGATTAAAGGAAAGATGGAGGGACTATCGCTGCACAGTAGTTCGGCGGGCTGAAGTCGTTCAATTTCACTTAGCAGACCTTCCTCACTATCGAGCTCAAGTAAACTAAAGCGTCCAGAGCTAAGATCCAGCAACGCAATCCCGTAGCGTGTGTTTTGAAAGTACGCAGCGACCAAAAGATTGTCACGGGACTCATCCAGAAAAGCCTCATCCGTAAGTGTACCCGGTGTAACAATGCGAGCGACTTGGCGGTCGACAGGGCCTTTGCTGGTGGCGGGATCACCGACTTGTTCACAAATAACAACCGATTCACCTTGGCGGACAAGTCTGGCAATATATCCCTCAGCCGCATGATACGGAACTCCGGCCATAGGGATAGGTTGGCCGTCCGATTTCCCTCTTGCCGTTAACGAGATATCGAGCAAAGCAGAGGCGCGTTTGGCATCATCGTAAAAGAGTTCATAAAAATCACCCATACGATAAAACAGTATTTGATGAGGGTGTTCTGCTTTTATGCGCAGATACTGCTTCATCATAGGGGTATGATTATCGGAAATGCTGGCTGGGAGTGAAGAAGTCATTGTGCCCTTAAAGGTTGAAAAATCAAAAGTCGTCTGTAACTGAGTTAAGCTTCTATTCTAAGATAAAAGTTCAACAGAGCGTATAGGAGAAAAATCCGATGCATATAAAAAAACTCGCTGCCGAGGTTGGAGAGTTGCTTCGTGAGTATCAGGCGCATGTTTCCACAGCTGAGTCTTGCACGGGTGGAGGGATCGCTCAGGCAATTACATCGACTCCGGGTTCTTCTGCTTGGTATGAATACGGTTTTGTCACCTATTCAAATACGGCTAAAACCCAGCTTTTAGGGGTAAATGATGCATTAATTCAAGCAAAAGGCGCCGTGAGTGAAGATGTCGTTAAAGCGATGGCGGAGGGGGCCTTGCAGAAAAGTGGTGCTGATATTTCTGTGGCCGTCAGTGGTGTTGCTGGACCGGATGGTGGAACACCTATGAAACCAGTAGGTACAGTATGGTTGGCTTGGGCGATGAAAGGGCAGCCAACGAGAACCTGCCTGAGTTTTTTTCAAGGGGATCGTGATAGTATCCGTGAGCAAACAGTTATTCAGGCACTTGAAGGAATTCTTGCTTATTTGCCGCGATGACTTGCAATCTTGAAAAGTTATGAAATAATACTGTTCAGATATACAGTATTTTAGATTAAGCATCCTTACATGAGGTTCGCAATGGACGAAAATAGAAAGAAAGCCCTTGATGTCGCACTGTCTCAAATTGAACGTCAGTTCGGAAAAGGGGCGGTGATGCGTATGGGTGATCAGCCAAGAGAAGTGATCCCCAGTGTTTCAACGGGATCATTAGGGTTGGATATCGCATTAGGACTAGGAGGTCTGCCTTATGGACGTATCGTTGAAATTTACGGTCCTGAGTCGTCAGGTAAAACAACGCTAACGTTACAGGTTATTGCTGAAGCACAAAAGCAGGGTAAAACCTGTGCCTTCGTAGATGCTGAACATGCATTGGATCCTATTTATGCCGAAAAATTAGGAGTTGATGTTGACTCACTGCTGGTCTCTCAACCGGATACAGGTGAGCAAGCATTAGAAATCACCGACATGTTGGTACGTTCAAATGCTGTTGATGTCATTGTCGTTGACTCGGTCGCAGCCTTAACGCCAAAAGCTGAAATTGAAGGCGAAATGGGTGACTCCCACATGGGCTTGCAGGCACGATTGATGTCACAGGCGTTGCGTAAGCTCACGGGGAGTGTAAAAAACGCGAATACTTTATTGATTTTCATCAACCAGATTCGTATGAAAATTGGTGTTATGTTTGGTAGCCCTGAAACGACAACTGGCGGTAATGCGTTGAAGTTTTATGCATCTGTTCGTTTGGATATTCGTCGTATAGGCTCAGTGAAGCAAGGCGAGGAAGTCGTGGGCAGTGAAACGCGCGTTAAGGTTGTGAAAAACAAAGTTTCACCTCCTTTTAAACAAGCTGAATTCCAAATCATGTATGGCAGTGGAATCTACCATATGGGTGAAGTTATTGATTTGGGTGTTAAAGAAAAACTGATTGATAAAGCGGGTGCTTGGTATGCTTATAAGGGCGATAAAATTGGGCAGGGCAAAGCCAATGCCGCACGTTATCTCGAAGAGCATCCTGAAATAGCAGCTGAGGTTGAAGCTGAAATACGCCGTCGTTTGCTCACTGGATCAGATGTCAAACAGTCAGACATGGATACCGAAACAGAAGCGGATTTAGACTCTTAATCTCATACGCTAGAACGCATGTCAGTTCTAGCGTTGATTGCGTCACACCTCTCAGACAGGAGGCAGGATATGTCCTCGGAACTTAACGCACAGGAATTGCGTTACAAAATTATTAGCTTGCTGGCTCGCCGTGAGTATTCACGTGCCGAGTTAAGCAAGCGTCTTCAATCGCAAACCTCCGATATTCATGTATTACATTCTGTGTTGGATCAATTAGCCGAAGATGGCTATCAAAGCGACTACCGCTTTACCGAAATGTTTATCCGAAACCGATTGGGTCAATGTTACGGTGAAGCACGCATACGCTACGAGCTTCGTCAAAAAGGAATTGAGGAGGAGTTGGTTGATACGATTCTAGGTGAGTTTGACCCCGATTGGTTTGAACTTGCAAAAACTTTAGCGAATAAACGGTTTACACTTACCGAAAATCCACCCGCTAAAGACTACGCTAAATGTATGAGGTATCTTTTAAATCATGGGTTTAGTTACGATCAGGCGCGGGAAAGTTTAAAACGTCAAGTAATTGACTAGGCTTTTTAAAATTTATCGTACATTTTAGAAGGATTCGATATAATATCGGGTCTTTTTGAAACCGTACCCCAGGCAGCGGATCAGTTACTATGAAATACATGACCAGCGCAGAGATACGTCAGGCGTTTCTTGAATATTTTAGTCAGCAAGGGCACACCATTGTCCCCTCAAGCTCGCTTATACCGGGTAATGACCCGACCTTGCTTTTTACAAATGCGGGTATGGTCCAGTTTAAGGATGTCTTTTTAGGCACTGATAAACGTGATTATGTCCGTGCGACCACTTCTCAACGTTGCGTTCGAGCAGGCGGTAAACACAATGATCTTGAGAACGTCGGATACACAGCTCGCCATCACACATTTTTTGAAATGCTCGGCAACTTCAGTTTTGGCGATTACTTTAAGCAAGACGCTATACGTTTTGCATGGACGTTCCTAACGGAAGTGTTGCAGTTACCCAAAGAAAAGCTTTGGGTAACCGTCCATCATAGTGACGACGAAGCCGAACATATCTGGAAAAACGAGATAGGTGCCGATCCTCAAAGATTTTCTAAGTTGGATGAGGATAACTTCTGGTCAATGGGTGACACAGGACCGTGCGGCCCTTGTACCGAAATATTTTATGACCATGGACCGGATGTTGCAGGTGGGCCACCAGGAAGCCCAGACGATGACGGTGACCGTTATATCGAAATCTGGAACATCGTATTTATGCAATACAATCGGTCAGCTGATGGCAAGATGTCGCCCTTGCCGAAGCCATCCGTAGATACGGGAATGGGTCTTGAACGTGTTGCTGCTGTGTTGCAGCAGGTTCACAGTAATTATGAGATTGATTTGTTTGTGGCCTTGTTACAGGCTGCAGCAAGCGCTGTTGGTACTGATGACCTGCAGCAAAAGTCATTGAGAGTTATTGCGGACCATATACGTTCTGCCTGCTTTTTGATTATTGATGGCGTTGTGCCTTCAAATGAAGGACGTGGCTATGTGTTGAGACGTATAGTGCGCAGAGCCATTCGTCATGGTAATAAGCTGGGCGCGAAAGATGTTTTCTTCCATAAGTTAGTAGCCGCGATGGCGAATGTGATGGGAGACGCCTATCCGGAATTGCGCACACAGCAAGCCAACATAGAGAAAATTCTGTTAAAAGAAGAGCAGCAGTTTGCACGCACTTTGGAGAACGGCATGTCGATTCTGGAGCAAGCAATCGCTTCATTGGCCGACTCAGTTTTGCCGGGTGATATAGTGTTCAAACTCTATGATACCTATGGATTTCCAGTCGACTTGACGGCTGACGTTGCGAGAGAACAAAACTTAACGCTTGATATGGCTGGCTTTGAAGCAGAAATGGAGCAGCAGCGCCAAAGAGCGCGCGCCGCGGGTCAATTTGCTGTTGATTACAATGATCAAATTCAGCTAGACGGTGAAACTCAGTTTACTGGGTATGAAGCTCTTGAGGATCGCAGTAAAGTCGTTGCGCTTATTTTGAACGGCGAAAAAGTTGAGCAGTTGTCTGCAGGTCAGCAGGGGATTGTGGTATTAGAAAATACCAGTTTTTACGCTGAGTCCGGTGGTCAAGTGGGAGACTCGGGACGGCTGCTTTGGGATAAGGGTGAGTTTCAGGTACAAGACTGTACCAAAGAAGGTAAGCACCATTTACACCATGGTGTTTTACAAGAAGGTGTTTTATGCGTTGGGGACTCCCTCGTCACCGAGGTTGATCAGGCGAAGCGTCAGGCAACGGCTCTCAATCACTCAGCAACACATTTACTGCATGAAGCATTGCGTCGTGTGCTCGGCGAGCATGTTATGCAAAAAGGCTCTTTAGTGAATGCTGAGCGCCTTCGTTTCGATTTTTCGCACTTTGAGGCTGTCACATCCGATGAGTTGGCTGAAATTGAGGCGATGGTCAATCAGCAGGTCTTAAATAACTCTCTCGTAACCACTGAGTTAATGGAGTTGGATGCTGCAAAAGCAAAAGGTGCCATGGCGCTGTTTGGAGAAAAATATGACAGCGAAGTTCGTGTGCTAGCAATGGGAGATGGCTTCTCTACAGAGCTTTGTGGGGGAACTCATGTAAAACGAACAGGTGATATAGGCGTATTTAGAATCCTTTCTGAAAGCGGTATTGCTGCAGGGGTACGGCGTATTGAGGCTGTTACAGGGCTGAATGCGCTTGCGTATATCTCTGAGACTCAAAAAGCCTTAGAGGATATCGCGTCGATGTTAAAAGCATCGCGTCCGTTGGTGGTTGAAAAAGTTAAAGCACTCTTTGACCGCCAGCGCGTTGTTGAAAAAGAATTAGAACGTTTGCAGGCTAAGTTGGCGACAGCAGAGTGGTGACTTACTTGAAAAAGTCATGGATGTTCAGGGTGTAAAAGTATTGGCAACATTGGTTGAAGGGGCAGATCCAAAGACTCTTCGAGATTTATTGGATAAGCTTCGTAACAAGCTTGAAAGTGGCGTTATTGTTCTCTTTTCTGCTGTTGATGGTAAGGCTAGCGTGATTGCAGGTGTCAGTAAAGATCTGACAAATCGTATAAAAGCGGGCGATCTTGTTAAGACGATTTCTGCAGACCTTGGTGGCAAAGGGGGCGGGCGCCCAGATATGGCTCAGGGCGGTGGTGCTGATATTGAGGCTATTCCTTCAATTGTTCAGAGAGTGCCCGCCTTGGTTGAGCAGGCGATAAGCTAAGTTTTGTTGGCCTATACCTGCGCGGTACGCAGGTGTTACCGGAGAAATTTGAAATGGCGTTATACGTACAGAAATACGGTGGGACTTCAGTAGGTTCAATTGAACGTATCGAAGCTGTAGCGGATAAGGTCAGCTCATTTCGTCGGCGCGGCGATGATGTTGTCGTTGTGCTGTCAGCTATGAGCGGTGAAACCAATCGTTTAATTGGTTTGGCTAAGAGTATTACGTCTGAACCTGATCCGCGGGAGTTGGACGTACTAGTGTCAACGGGTGAACAAGTGACGATTGCGCTTTTATGCATGGCATTGCAAAAGCGCGGCTTTGAAGCTCGTTCGTACACTGGGGCGCAAGTGAAAATTCTAACGGATCGAGCTTACAGTAAAGCACGTATTCAGGATATTGAAACTGAAAGAATGCGTTCGGATCTTGCGGCAGGACGAGTTGTCGTTGTGGCTGGATTCC
Source organism: Nitrincola nitratireducens (assembly GCF_000585235.1). Lineage (NCBI taxonomy): Bacteria > Pseudomonadati > Pseudomonadota > Gammaproteobacteria > Oceanospirillales > Oceanospirillaceae > Nitrincola > Nitrincola nitratireducens. The sequence goes on from NZ_AONB01000003.1 coordinate 104,736, forward strand.
AAGGCGTTGACCCTGACGGGAATATTACTACACTTGGAAGAGGTGGATCCGATACTACAGGTGTGGCATTGGCGGCTGCGTTAAAAGCAGATGAGTGTCAAATTTATACAGATGTTGACGGTGTCTATACAACAGACCCCAGAGTGGTTGAGTCGGCGCAGCGTCTTGAGAAAATCACCTTTGAAGAAATGCTCGAGATGGCCAGCTTAGGCTCAAAAGTACTGCAGATTCGAAGCGTTGAATTTGCGGGTAAATATAAAGTACCCCTGCGTGTGCTTTCAAGTATGGTTGATGGCCCAGGCACACTGATTACAACAGAGGATGAGACTGACGTGGAAAAACCGGTAATTTCAGGTATCGCGTTTAATCGTGATGAGGCTAAACTGACAGTAGTAGGTGTGCCTGATATTCCAGGTGTTGCATCGCGCATCTTGGGTCCAGTGAGTCGCGCTAATATTGAAGTTGACATGATTGTTCAGAACGTAGCTGGTGATAAAACCACGGACTTCACCTTTACGGTTCATCGCAACGATTATGAGAAGACTAAGAAAATTCTCGAAAAAGTTGTATCTGAGTTGGGCGCACGTGAGTGCTCGGGTGATAATAAAATTGCTAAAGTATCGATTGTCGGTGTTGGGATGAGATCCCATGCCGGTGTTGCTAGCAAGATGTTTGATACGCTGGCAAATGAAAATATTAATATTCAGATGATCTCAACATCTGAAATTAAAGTATCAGTAGTGATCGCAGAAAAATATCTTGAGTTGGCGGTGCGTGCACTCCACTCATCATTTAATCTCGATGCAACTGATACAGTGTCTGAGTGAATGTAGGATGCGTCATCCTGTAATCACTTTATCAGCTTAAACAAAGGACGAAGGAGATTCACATGCTGATTCTAACAAGACGTGTAGGGGAAACTCTAATGGTGGGTGATGATGTCACCGTGACAGTATTAGGGGTTAAAGGTAACCAAGTTCGTATCGGTGTGAATGCACCCAAGGATGTATCTGTTCATCGTGAAGAGATTTATCAACGAATCCAACGCGAAAAACAGGAAGAAGAAAATTAATTTAACTTTTTGTTAAATAAAGCTTCCCAAAGAGAAGTTTTGCTAGTATTATTTGCGCCGTTGTTAGGTGAGTTGGCCGAGTGGCTGAAGGCGCGCCCCTGCTAAGGGCGTATAGGGGAAACTCTATCGAGGGTTCGAATCCCTCACTCACCGCCATTTTGATAATGCGCCCGTAGCTCAGCTGGATAGAGTACCTGGCTACGAACCAGGCGGTCAGAGGTTCGAATCCTCTCGGGCGCACCATCAAAATGAAACAACGGCTTTAAATGTGCGCCCGTAGCTCAGCTGGATAGAGTACCTGGCTACGAACCAGGCGGTCAGAGGTTCGAATCCTCTCGGGCGCACCACTAAAGTCAAAACGTAATACTCGATCATAATGATCATAATAAAGTCTCCAAGTCTCCAAGTCTCCAAGTCTCCAAGTCTCCAAGTCTCCAAGTCTCCAAGTCTCCAAGTCTCCAAGTCTCCAAGTCTCTGATCTGCTTTCTAATCATTCTTATTAAGCATTTACCTGCGTTTTTCTGTTGTTGCCACTTTATCGTTTCATTCTGGTTTCGCAGTTTCCTTGTTTGCTCACTTTCCTAGATGATTTGTGACTTTGTGCCTTCCTTTCTCCATGTCATGACATGCTTTCGTATAAATTATGTAAAAAAACTACATAATCACCTTGCTGTTGCTGCAGGTATTATTTTTAGATTTAATAGCCATACCATGTTGTCGCCTAGCCTTAAATCAGCTTTAATGCAGGTCGATAAAAATAATAAGAGGTTGTGTCTTGAACACTTTTCGTTTTTTTAACGAAATTAATAGGCATAATTCTCGTTTACGCTACTACAGGAGTGAACAAATGGACGAACTACTATCGGAAGGCTTTTCACTTATGGTCTTTGGTATGGGTTTTGTCATCGTCTTTCTGACCCTATTGGTGATAGCCACCTCGGCTATGTCTAGGATCGTAATGCGTTTTGAGCCAGCACCTGTTCCCAAAGCAGCTGCAAAAGCTAAAACCATGTCCTCAAATCCTGCTGACGATGCTCAGTTGATCGCCGTCATGACAGCCGCGATTCATAAATTTCGTAATGACCGTAAGGGTCAATAATTCAATTTTATCAGTCAGAGAAAAGGTTAGCCTATGTCAGTCGTAAATAAACCGCTTGGCATCACCGAGCTTGTATTGCGTGATGGTCATCAATCGCTCCTCGCAACCCGTATGCGTCTTGATGACATGCTTCCTATCGCAGCAAAAATGGATCAAGTCGGTTATTGGTCAGTTGAAAGCTGGGGTGGTGCAACATTTGACTCCTGCATACGTTATTTGGGTGAAGATCCTTGGGTGCGTATCCGTGAGTTGAAAGCCGCTATGCCTAACACGCCTCAACAAATGTTACTGAGAGGGCAAAATTTGTTGGGATATCGTCATTATGCTGACGATGTGGTGGCTAAGTTTGTTGAACGAGCAGCGACCAACGGTGTTGATGTTTTCCGTATTTTTGATGCGATGAATGATCCACGTAATTTAGAAGCTGCGATTAAAGCTGTTAAGAGCGCGGGTAAACATGCTCAAGGTACGATTTCATATACGACCAGTCGTGTTCATACGATTGACATGTGGGTCAGCTACGCGAAGACGCTAGAAGACATGGGTGCCGATTCGATTGCAATCAAAGATATGTCCGGTATTTTGACGCCGTATGATGCCTATGACCTGGTGTCACGTCTCAAAGCACAAACGGATCTTGAGGTTCAGTTGCAATCACACGCTACCTCTGGTTTGGCTGATATGACGCTTTTAAAAGCAATTGAAGCCGGTATTGATCGTGTTGACGCTTCAATTTCTTCAATGTCAATGACCTATGGCCATACCGCAACAGAAACCGTTGTTGCTGCTTTGCAAGGTCAGGGGCGTGATACAAATCTGAATTTAGAGCTGCTTGAAGAAATAGCGGCTTACTTTAGAGACGTTCGTAAAAAATACGCTAAGTTTGAAGGTTCGCTCAGAGGAACCGATTCACGCATTTTACTTGCGCAAGTGCCTGGCGGAATGTTGACCAACATGGAAAGTCAGCTGAAAGAGCAGGGTGCAGCGGATAAGTTTGACGAAGTATTGGCTGAAATCCCTAAAGTACGTGAAGATTTAGGCTTAATCCCTCTTGTGACACCGACATCTCAGATTGTTGGAACACAAGCTGTTATCAACGTTCTGATGGGTGAGCGTTACAAAACGATTTCAAAAGAAGTTCAGGCTATCCTGAAAGGTGAGTATGGTTCAGCGCCTGCACCTTACAATGCAGAGCTGCAAGCCAGAGTCCTAGAAGCTCTGCGGCCATAACCTGTCGTCCAGCCGATTTGATTGCTGACGAAATGGATAAGCTGACGGCTGAGCTAAAGTCGACAGCGAATGAAAAGTCCATTAAGTTGGAGAGTGGTGATCGCTTAGTTGATGATGTTTTAACCTATGCGCTTTTCCCTCAGATCGGTCTTAAGTTTTTAGAGAATCGTGGCAATCCTGATGCATTTGAGCCCGCACCAACAGCGCAAGCGCCTGTTGCGAAGGCAGACGAAAGCAAGTCCAACATGCCTAAAGTGGCAGGTGATTCAGAGGTTTACACCTTAACCGTCAATGGACAAACCTATGTCGTACAAGTGACTGAAGGTGGAGATATCACTTCAGTGACACCTGTAGCGTCTTCTGCGCCGACAGCTGCACCCGTTGCTGCCCCTGTTGCAGGTTCGGGCGACCCTGTGCCTGCACCGCTAGCCGGAAACATCTGGAAGGTAGAGGTATCGACTGGCCAACAGGTAAAAGAAGGCGATGTTCTGGTTATCCTTGAGGCGATGAAAATGGAAACTGAAGTCCGTGCAGCAAGAGCAGGTACTGTGGTTTCTGTTGATGTCAAAGAAGGTGATTCCGTGCAGGTCGGCGATAGTTTGCTGACGCTTGCCTAATAGGTATTAATGAATGGAAAAGCTACTCAGTATCTGGTTTGCCTCGGGGATGTACAACATCACCTTTGGCCAGTTCTTTATGATTATCGTTGGCTTGGTGCTTCTGTACCTTGCAATTAATAAAAAGTTTGAACCTTTACTGCTGGTGCCAATTGGCTTTGGTGGCATACTTGCCAATATTCCAGAGGCGGGTATGGCATTTTCTGCGGTTGAAAACGCATTGCACTTTGCACGGCCAGAAGTCGTTCGTGACTTGGCTGCTACATTGGGTGCTACGTCTTTTGATCCAGACCAGTTAAAGCATATTTATTATGACTCTAACGCATCCACGCATGCAGCAGCTTCTTTAGTTGCACAAGATGCGGGTTATAGTAATGGCATGCTATATAACTTTTATACCATAGCAGTGGCCTCAGGAGCCGCACCCTTATTGATTTTCATGGGTGTGGGGGCAATGACAGACTTTGGTCCACTGTTGGCAAACCCTAGAACCTTGTTTTTAGGTGCTGCTGCGCAGTTTGGTATCTTTGCTACGGTATTAGGTGCCGTGGGTCTGACCTCTTTGGGCTGGATGAATTTCTCCATCAAGGAAGCCGCAGCTATCGGTATCATTGGTGGTGCTGATGGTCCAACCGCGATTTACGTTTCGACAATGCTGGCTCCACATCTGTTGGGGGCTATTGCAGTGTCTGCGTATGCCTACATGGCATTGGTACCTATGGTTCAGCCACCAATTATGCGTGCGTTAACCACTCAGCGTGAACGTAAGATTGTAATGAGTCAGCTACGTCATGTGTCGAAGCGTGAAAAGATCTTTTTCCCGATTGTATTGATGCTGCTAGTTGCCATGTTGCTACCCGATGCTGCACCTTTATTGGGAATGTTCTGCTTTGGTAACCTAATGCGTGAGTGTGGGGTTGTGGATCGTTTGAGCGATACGGCGCAAAATGCATTGATCAATATCGTGACGATTTTCCTCGGCTTGTCTGTGGGATCAAAGCTGAGTGCAGATAAATTCCTTGATTTACAAACACTGGGTATTCTTGTGCTGGGTATTGTGGCATTTGCGGTTGGAACAGCAGCAGGTGTCCTTATGGCAAAATTGATGAACCAGATGATGGGAGGAAATGCGATCAATCCATTGATTGGCTCAGCGGGTGTGTCCGCTGTTCCGATGGCGGCTCGCGTGTCTAACAAGCTTGGTTTAGAAGCAAATTCACAAAACTTCTTATTAATGCATGCAATGGGTCCGAACGTAGCGGGTGTAATCGGCTCGGCGGTGGCTGCAGGTGTTATGATTAAGTTTGTTGGATAAAATGTAAAAAGCAAAAAAAGGCAGTTCATTAGAACTGCCTTTTTTATTGGAATCGTTACTTCAAATCAAAGTATTTAGCACGAGCGGCCAAGAAGGCCTGGTCTACCGTTTCGGTTCTTGTCCGTAGAATGTTCAGCGAGCTAATGTAGCTTTCGGCTGTTTTCTTCGTCAGTGCATCACCACTCTCACGCAGCTCGGTTAAAATTTCTTTAGCGGCAACGGCACCTGCTTGAAGAATTTCATCTGGGAATTGGTGAACTCGGACACCGTGTTGCTCTACGAGCGTTTTCAATGCAATTGGATCATTGGCATAAAACTCTGATGCTACCTGGTCGTATTCGGCTTGGCAGGCAGATTCTACAATGGCTTGTAAATCTTTTGGCAATGCAGAGAATTTATCTTTATTCACAACCAGTTCAGTGGCAAGACCTGGCTCGATAAAGCTTGGGAAGTAGTAGTCTTTACAGATTTGGTGGAAGCCAAGTGCCAAATCGTTGTAGGGGCCTACGAATTCAGCTGCATCGAGTGCGCCAGATTGAAGGGCGGCATAGATTTCACCGCCAGCCATATTGACGACCGTTGCGCCCAGTTTTTGCCATACCTGACCACCGATGCCGGGGGTGCGGAAGCGAAGTCCTTGAATATCGCTGAGGCCTGTGAGCTCTTTGCGGAACCAACCGCCCGCTTGTGTACCTGTATCACCTGAAAGGAAGGCTTTAACACCAAACTGATCATAAACTTCGTCATAGATTTCTTGGCCGCCCATATAGCGCATCCAAGCGGCTAATTCACGCGAGGTCATTCCGTAAGGAACACCGGTGAAGAACGACGTTGCACGGCTTTTATTTTGCCAATAATAAGCTGCACCATGGCTCATTTCAGCTGAGCCTTCGATCACAGCATCAAAGGTGCCTAACGCTGGAACGAGCTCACCTGCGGAGAAAACCTGAACAGTTAAGCGGCCATCGGACATGTTGGTAATACGATCAGCAAGACGTTGAGCGCCCGTGCCGAGCCCAGGGAAGTTCCGTGGCCAAGTGGTCACCATGCGCCAAGTGATTTTGCGTTGTGCAATGGCTGGGGCAGCAACTGAGGCCGCTGCTACACCTGCACCAATCGCAGCACCTTTAATAAAATTACGACGCTTCATACATATACTCCACTTTGTTATTGTTTGTCTGTCAATAAGAACGTTATTCAATATAGCCTGTAATGTCTATCCGTAGTACTACGGATAGAAATATCTTTGTTTTATCAATGATTATGCGTGAGCACGTTTATGACTGAGTCGCGTCGCCATCGCAATACCACTAAAGATTAATACCATCCCGACCCAATGGAAAACGTAGAGTTTTTCATTCAAAAAAAGACTGGCCAACAATATGCCCCAGACAGGGATAAGGTGGATGAAATAGCCTGTTTGATTAGCTCCTAAGACCTGTACACCTTGATTCCAGAATAAAAAAGCCAAGACTGATGCAAAGACACTCACATAAATCAGTGTTGAAATGCTGGTGGTGTTGAAGGCTATATGGCGGTGTTGAATGAAATGCTCGTACAGATAGAAGGGGGTAATGAGTGCAAGTCCGAGAATTGCGGTAATAGAAAAGAACTCTAGCCCCGTCAAGTCGGCACTGCGTTTACGCAACAAAACAGAATACAGTGCCCAGCTGAATACGGCAGCTAAAATCCAGAATCGACCTTGGTTGCCTGACAGGAGTGCGCCAAAGTGACTGATAGAGCCTTCGGTGATAATAGTCATCACCCCAATGAGTGACAACGTAACCCCCGTGATTTGCAGATACGAGATGCGTACACCATAAATGAATCTAGACAAGAGTAAAATCATCACGGGACATGCAGATAGCAGCAATAAGGCATCTGTTGCAGGTGACGTTTGCAATCCTAGATAGACAAAACTATTAAAATTGCACACGCCCAGAAACGACACGAAGAGTAAATACAGCCAATCCCTGCGCAGAATGTGTCGCTTCTTCCAGAGTAAATGCAGACTGAATGGAAGAATGATGATCAGTGCAAACGCCCAGCGCCACCAAGACAAGGCTAAGGGTGGAATTTCCGCCGAGACCGCGCGCCCCACGACAAAATTGCCACCCCAGAAGAGCGTCGTTGCGATTAACAGTATGTAAGCGATTAAAATGCTGCGAGTTTTCATGGATGTATTGTTCTGATTGGTGTATTGGCTTTTTGCGCTATTTTGGCCTGTATGTCAACTTTGTTTGAGTTTTGGTTACACAAACGAACAATTGACCGAGGTGCTTTAGATGGGTATAACGCTTGCGAATACAATAATTAAAATCTGAGCTGGAACAAAGCGATGCTGGAATGGAGCGTTTTAATACTTGCGGGTTATTTGGCGGGAGTACTAAATTCAATAGCGGGAGGCGGAAGTTTCTTAACCTTTCCTGCGTTAGTCTGGGCTGGAGTACCTCCCATTGCAGCGAATGCCACCAGCGCGGTGGCTGTGTTGCCGGGTTACCTCGGAGGAGCGCTGGGGTTTCGTCAGGAGCTTCGTGACATTTCGTTAAGACGTCATCTGCTCTTATCCTTAATTGGTCTTGTAGGGGGGTTAGCAGGGGCGTTGCTCCTATTGATTACACCAGCTCATGTTTTTGGTTTTGTCATTCCAGTACTTTTATTGGTAGCCACGCTCATGTTTGCACTGGGCGCACGTTTACTTGCCTATGTTCGAACGAGCGGTTTGCCATTACCACTGTTACCGGGTTTGTTTTTGGTCGCTATTTACGGTGGCTATTTTAATGGTGGCTTGGGAATCATGTTGTTAGCTTTGTTTGCGGCCGCAGGCATGACGCAAATGAACTTAATGAATGGTTTGAAAAATCTACTTTCCTTTACATTATCCTTTGTCTCAGTCGCTGCGTTTGCATTTGCCGGAAAGATTCTCTGGTCTGAGGGGCTGGTGATGATGCTGGCTGCAACGATTGGGGGCTATCAAGGAGCCGCTCTTGCAAGGCGTTTGCCTGTTCATTGGGTTCGATACGTTGTGATTGGTGTCGGGTTAGTGATGACCGTAGTCTTTACCTATCGCTTATTCTAATTGGCTTGGAGGGCTGAGTTTGGAATCAGCGAGCGAATGGATAAGGCGATTGGTTATTAAATAAGTTGGTGCTCAAGCGCAAATTTAGTCAAGCCAGCGGTGCTTTGAATACCGAGTTTTGTTTTAAGTTTTTGACGATGCGTTTCAACGGTGCGAACACTGATGTGAAGTGTTTGCGCGATTTCTTTATTGGAGTGGCCTTCGGCCAAGAGCTTCAGCACCGTGATTTCACGTTGGCTAAGTTCTTCATTTAAAAAACTTTGTGTGGGTGTGGGATGGCTTCGGAATAATGCGTCCGAGGCACCAGAGCTGAAATAGGTATTGCCAGAATGGACTGTTTCTATCGCTTTGATGAGCTCATTAGATGAGACATCCTTCAAAACATAGCCTGATGCGCCTGACTGTATCAAGGATAAAATGTACTCACGATCATCATGCATGCTCAGCATCAGTATCCGGATGTTAGGTAATTCAATGCGAAAACGTTTTGTGGCATCAAGTCCATTTAACACGGGCATGGACACATCCATGATGACGACGTCGGGTTGTAAACGACGTGCAGCCTCTAATGCTTGCTCACCGTTATTTGCAGTGCCAACAATGTCGATATGCGTTTCGAGCCCTAATCGTGCTTTAAGACCGTCTAAAACCAGTAAGTGATCGTCAACTAAGAGTATGCGAATGGGAGCATGCATGGCCGTTTAGCGCCTTTTGTTATTATAAATGCAGTTGTTTAGCCGTGTAGGGTAATAGTATAACAGCCTTTTGGATAGGTTGATTACCGACCTTCGCCGTGCATGCTTGTCATTTGCAAGGTAAAGAAGCCAGAATATGAGCACCATTGTTCATTTCAGAATGTAACACAAACCGTCCGCCAATGACTTCAACGCGCTCCTTCATGTTGACTAGTCCTATGCCGTTACGTTGAGCTGTTTTAAGATTAAAGCCTTTTCCATTATCGGAGGCTTCAAAGTGTATTTCTTTATCGGCGGAATACAGTCGAAGTTTGACGTGGCTGGCATCTGCATGCTTTTCAATATTCGTTAAACACTCCTGTGCCAGTCGATACACTGTTGTGCCTACATCATCGGGTAAGTCAACTTTGCATAGTTCGTATTCCAATTTTACCTGAATGCTTGTGCGCTCGGAAAATTGATCTAATAGTCCTCTGAGTGCGGACTCAAGTCCTAGATCATCTAGTAATACCGGACGTAAGCTGTGTGAGATTTGCCGGACTTCTTGTATGGTTTGATTGAGTATTTGCTCTGTTTTTTGCAGATCCTCAATCGCGGGATGTTCTGGTGTTTGGTTTTCAAGCTTTTTACACGCGAGTTCAATTCTAAACTTCATAGACACCAGTTGTTGGTTGATCCCATCGTGCAGCTCTCTCGAAAAGCGTCTGCGTTCGTTGACTTGTAGTCGCATAAACTTCTTCACCAACTGTCGAAGACGGTCGTCGGCTAAACGATGTTCGTGGAGGTTAATAGCAAGGCCTAAAATAACAATCAGAATAACTGTGAAGAGCAGGACCAGCATAACCGTCAGAAAACTATTGCGTATATTGTCATCAATTGCTTGTTTGACTTGATGGATGTCGGCGTAGATGGCATCTAAATACAAGCCCGTGCCAAACATCCACTCCCAGTCTGGAATGAGCATGGCATAGCCTAATTTATCTTCTTGCTGCATAAGGGGAGGACGCTCCCAAATATAACGATGATAACCACCTCCACTGTTAGCAGCGTTCAGTAAATGCTGTATTAATAGGTTGCCACTGCGATCCTCAAACTCGAACAGATTTTGTCCAACAAACGCTGGAATTGTGGGGTGAACCAAGTTAATGCCTTGTTGGTCGTATGCAAAGAAGTAGCCATCCTCGCCAAAGGTCATCTGACTTAAGAGTGCAATGACCTCTGATTTTGCTTCCTCTTCACTCAGTGTTTCATTGCGTCGAATCTGTTCAATGGCCGAGAACGCTAGCTCCACTTGTTCTTTAAGCGCTTGTTTTTTCGATTCAATGAGGTTTTGCTCGTATACACCTAAAATTTGTGTCGCTAAACTATGGGCGTGTGTTAACCCTAAGTAAGATAAAATACCAGCGGCCGATAACAAGGGTAAAATGGCGAGTAACAGTATCTTGGCTTTTAGATTCATTGAAGCATCTCAGGGTTGATAATGTGCATCCGTAAAACTACTGAGTTCTTTACGTAGTTCTACGCATATTTTTCGGTATTCATACGAATAGAAAAATACGTCTCTAGAGTAGATGATGTAAACTGTAAAAACAGCCTTAGGGCGCATAAAAATAATGTTGAGGAATGCTATGTTAGTTGTCTCACTCTTAGTTCGACTGATTTGTCGGATTAACCTCATCTTGGGCAATATCTTTTCGTGGTTCTCATTAGGAATCGTATTGACGTGTTTCACCGTTGTAGTACTTCGCTACTTTTTCTCAACGGGGTATGTCTGGATGCAAGATCTATACGTCTGGCTAAATGGCATGATGTTTATGGGCATTGCAGGCTTTACCCTGATGCAGAATGGCCATGTAAGGGTTGATATTTTTTATCGACCTGCGAATGCAAGGCGAAAAGCCATTATTGATATGATTGGCTGTATTGTATTCGTTACTCCTTTTTTATACATCGTCACCACCTACGGTTTGCCATATGTGCAACGCTCTTGGCGCTTTATGGAGGGCTCTTCAAACTTTGGCGGAATGCCAGGGTTGTATGTTGTTAAATCCTTCATCTTAGTCTTTGTAGGTGTGGTTGCTTTGCAGGCCATCGCGATGGTGCTGCGCAGTGTGTTAATTCTATCAGGACGCGAAGACCTCGTGCCTGAGCATTATCGTTATAAAGAAGGGGGTTAAGCATGGATCCAGTGTTTTTAGGTGAGATGCTCTCCCTATTGATGTTCTTCACCATTATTGGTGTGTTGATGATGGGGTTTCCGGTTGCTTTTTCCTTAGCCGGTACGTCGGTCATCTTTGCCACCCTTGGGCATATGTTAGGTGTATTTGATCTATCTAACTTTTCGAGTTTAGCTCCACGTTATATAGGCGTCATGCTGAATGAGGTGTTGGTAGCCGTTCCCTTATTTATCTTTATGGGGATGATGCTTGAACGCTCCGGGATAGCCGAGCAACTGTTGATTACCATGGGGCGTTTGTTCGGTAAGCTGCGGGGGGGGCTGGGGTTGTCGGTCATCATCGTGGGCGCCTTATTAGCTGCTTCTACAGGTATTGTTGGTGCGACAGTTGTTACAATGGGTCTGTTATCGCTGCCAGCAATGATGCGTGCGGGCTATGACCCTAAGCTGGCAACGGGTGTGATCTGTGCATCCGGAACACTTGGACAAATCATACCGCCATCAACGGTGTTGATCTTTATGGGAGACATGTTGGCGGGTGTGAATCAGCAAGTGCAAATGTCGAAAGGAAACTTTGCACCGACACCCGTCTCAGTAGGTGATTTGTTTGCAGGTGCGTTTATTCCTGGACTCATGCTGGTAGCTATTTACATGGCATTTATGATTTATAAAGCTGTGCGCCACCCTGAAACCTGTCCAGCGCTTGAGGTGACAGATGAAGAGCGTGCACGTCTGTTTAAAGACGTCATCTTTACCCTCTTGCCACCTTTGTTGCTAATTATTGCGGTATTGGGCTCTATCCTAGGTGGAATTGCGACTCCTACTGAGTCGGCTTCCGTTGGCGCGATAGGGGCGATGATACTCGCTGCAGTTAAACGTAAACTGACCTTTGCCAACTTGCGTCACGTGATGTTTGCAACAGCCAATACAACCGCAATGATCTTTATCATTCTGATTGGCGCCTCTGTCTTCTCGTTGGTATTTAGAATGATGGGCGGAGAAGAGCTGGTCAGTGATTTCCTCAACAGCTTACCGGGAGGTAAGGTGGGGGCGATCATTTTTGTGATGCTGTTGATGTTTATTCTAGGCTTTATTCTGGATACCTTTGAAATCATCTTCTTGGTAATTCCAATTACGGCGCCGATATTGCTGATGATGGACATCGATCCGATTTGGTTAGGGGTAATGGTTGCAGTGAATCTGCAAACCAGTTTCTTAACACCGCCTTTCGGTTTTGCGCTCTTCTATTTGCGAGGCGTGGCTCCGGATAGCATTACAACACGCCATATCTATCAAGGTGCTATGCCGTTTGTCTTCTTGCAAGTCATGGTTATTGGCTTGTTGATTCTGTTCCCAGGCTTAGTGACTTGGTTGCCGGACATGATTTACGGTCGTTAACACGATATAGACATTGCCCCTAGCGTCTCGTACAGTAGGCGCTAGGGGGCTTTTCTAAAAACCAGCTAAGACTTCCAAGTGTGCCTGAACACTAAACGCAAGTGATACAGGGTTGTATCCACCTTCAAGTACCGACACGATTCGCCCTTCAGAAAACTCATCCGCAATTTGCATAATTTTCTGAGTAACCCAGCGATAGTCCTCTTCATCTAAATTTAAATCAGCCATTGGGTCTTCTTTGTGTGCATCAAACCCTGCTGAAATAAAAATCATATCGGGCTTGTGTGTCCTGAGTGCGGGCAGCCATTGCTGTTCAATGGCATCACGGAACAGGGATGCATCAGAGTGTGCTGCGAGTGGACAATTGACAATGTTCGGGCGGTCAATTGAGCAATATCGCTCGGGATAATAAGGATGTTGGAAAGTGGAGCAGACCAACACCTCTGGTCGATCTTTAAAAATATCCACGGTGCCATTGCAATGATGCACATCGAAATCCAAGATCGCCACGCGGGAGATGGATGGGTGGGTTAGGGCATGACAGGCACCGATAGCGACATTGTTATAAAAGCAAAAGCCCATGGCCATGTTGTACTCGGCATGATGCCCCGGTGGGCGTACCGCGCAGAACGCATTTTTCGCTTTTCCCGCTAAAACACGATTGGTTGCCAGTATCGCACTTCCCGCCGCTAAGCTGGCGGCATGCAATGAGTCGGGGCAGAGTGCTGTATCATCGTCTGTGTATACAACTCCCTCTCTTGGCAGCTTCATCGTTAATTTTTTATGGTGAAGATTTGCATGGGCGAGTTTGATTTGCTCTTCAGTTACATGCACCGAAGTAAGTTGATCTAAATGATCGAGTAGTCCAGTTCGACTGAGCACTTTGTGTATGGCTTGCAGTCGCGTTGGGCTTTCTGGATGGTCTGGCCCCATATTATGGAGCATGCAGTCTTCATGAGTGATGTACGCCGTTGCCGTCATTATTTTTCTCCTTCAACTTCCCTATTTTAGAGTATAAAGGAATTAATTAAGGTTAGGCGAAAGTTGTATTTTTAGAAAAAACTTCAAACTGTGCTAAAGCTTGATTCAGATCAAGCTTTAGCTTTGAGTCCCACTGTAGGATGTATCTACAGCATAGAACTGTACTTTTAGGCGTCGGTGTGTCACCCAGCATCCGGCGCTTTTCTTTTTTTCAGAGGCGCAAAACCTTGGTCAATAGGGGTTGCTGACTCTGCATTCGATGTCGGTGCACGACGTTTGCCGATGGCTTTCTTGTCGCGATGACGCTCTTTCACCTTAGGCTTAGTATCTAGTTTATCCTTAAGTTCTTTTTTCTTCTTACTGCCAGCTGCTTTACCTGAGCTTTTGACTTTTTCAGGGCCTTTGTAATGGCCTAGGAAACCTGCAATGGTGCGCTGAGTAAATGACAGTTTGAGATAACGCTCGACGCTTCTCATTAGATTCCACTCAGACGGCGCGATCAGTGTAATTGCAGTGCCTGATTTCCCTGCACGCCCAGTACGACCGATACGGTGAACGTATTCATCTCCAGAGCGTGGCATTTCAAAGTTAATGACGAGATCCACTCCGTCAATATCCAAGCCGCGTGCGGCAACGTCAGTGGCAACGAGAACCTGCACATGGCCATCTCTAAAAAAACGCAGGGTTTTGCGGCGTTCAACTTGGTCCATCTCACCATGCAGAGATGCTGTTCTATGCTTGTGATACTTCAAGACATTGCCCAGATGCACTGAAGCGGCGCGAGTGTTGGTAAATACCACGGCTCTTTCTGGCTTTTCTTCGTCTAAAATGGCACTGATCAAACGCTCTTTGTGCTTGATATCATCCGCTAGAATAATTTGTTGGACAATCGTGGAGATCTGATCTTGTGCGGTGCTGAGAATTAATCGCTCAGGTGATTTGAGCACTTGCTCAATGAGGTCTTCGATATCACGCGTTTTCAAGGTTGCAGAAAACAGCATTGTCTGACGATCGGTGCCACAACTCGAGGTGATGGTTGTAACGTCTTCTCGAAAACCCATGTCGAGCATTCTATCGGCTTCATCAAGTATCAAAAACTCGATATCAGAGAGCACCAGGCTGTTTAATTCCAAATGCTCCTTAATTCGACCGGGTGTCCCTACAACAATTTCGGGATTTTTGCGCAGTTTTGCTGCTTGTTCTTTGAAACCACTACCACCGCAGATTGTCAGTGCTTTGATATGGGTGAAGGCGGCCAGTTTTATGCAAGACTGAGTGACTTGCTCCGCGAGTTCGCGTGTGGGAACTAAAATCAGTGCTCGTGTACCACGGTTAGGTGCAGGCTGCTCAAGGAAACGTTGTAACATAGGCAATAAAAATGCAAAGGTTTTACCGCTACCTGTTTCAGCACTGACTAAAAGATCTTTGCCCTGAATGGCGAGTGGAATGGCTTGTGCCTGGACTTGAGTGGCTTCTTTAATGCCTTGGGCATCCAGAGCTTTTTGTATACGTTCGTGCAAAATGATATCGGTGAACACTTGGGCGCTTCTCTGACTGATAATCTATGTTGAAATTGTACCAGAAAAAGAATGAACTGTCGGTTTGATTCGTTTGATCCTCGTTAGCAACCTTTAGGTATGGGCTTATTCCTTTTCCAACATGAAAAATGTGCAAGTGCAATAATTAGTACTTGTCAAATGGCGCAAAGTCGGTTTATATATCCTCTTTTCTCTTTAGTAATCTGAATCTTATGCGCTCTATTTTAATTATCACTCTCAGTATTGCGTTAACAGGTTGTTTTTCCAACAGTCGCAGTGTTAATCAATTGCAAATTGTCACGCCAAAGCATACACAAATTTTAGTGCCCAGCACGGCTCGTCCCTTAGTGCCTCAAGCGACTGAAATACGTTTGGCATTAGAGCAGCAGTACATGAGTTGGGCAGGTACTCCGTATCGTCTAGGTGGAGCGGATCGCAGTGGTATCGATTGCTCGGCGTTTGTGAGAGAGGTATTTGGAGACATTTATAATGTCCAGTTGCCTCGTTCCACGGATGAACAGGTGACGTTAGGGAAAGAAATTGCGCGCCAAGAACTTAAACCGTCTGATTTGATTTTCTTTAAGACGGGGCGTACCCAGCGTCACGTTGGGATCTATTTAGGTGAAGGTAAGTTTTTACATGCGTCTACCAGTCGTGGTGTAATTATTTCAAAGCTTGATAATCCTTACTGGAAGCGTAATTACTGGACAGCAAGACGCGCAGAAGAGGTTGTTCAATTAGCTAGTTTATAGCGAGCAATCAAACAAAAAACCCAGCTGATGCTGGGTTTTTTGTTTTAACGTCCTCTGCTTTTAGCGACCGGCTCTGCGGATGGCTTGCGGGGTGAAGTCGTTGTAATCGAAGCGTTGGCTGAAATCATATCCAGCACCCTCTTCATTCGTTAAAGCACCGACGAGATAGCGACCGGATTGTAAGTCGTAGAAAGCTTCTGCGGCTGTCCAAGGCACTTGCACATCTCGGTATGGGAAGTGATGTGCCTCTCCAACTCTCCACAGCTCACCACGTCCATCATAATGATCGACAGTGGCAACCTGCCAAGTGTCTTCATCGATGAAAAACACACGCTTGGCGTAAACATGGCGTTGACCGTCTTTAAGCGTTGCTTCCACTTTCCACACTCGGTGAAGTTCGTAACGTGTCACATCAGGGTTGATATGACCTGCTTGTAAAATATCGCTGTATTTTAGTGAGCGGTCGGCTAGCTTAAAGCTGTTATACGGAATATAAAGCTCTTGCTTACCCACAAGGTTCCATTCGTAGCGATCAGGAGCTCCATTGAACATATCCAGGTTGTCCGTGGTACGTTGTCCATCAGTCGCCGTACCCGGGGCATCGTAGGCGATGTTAGGGGCTAAGCGAACGCGCCGTTGACCTGAGTTGTAGGTCCAGGCTTGTCGAGGTTGGGTAATCTGGTTCATTGTTTCGTGAACCAGCAGAATATTACCGGTTAAGCGAGCAGGTGCTGTGACCTCTTGAACGAAGTAAAACAAAATGTTGTCGTAGCGAGCATCCTCGCTGCCTGATTTTAGATACGAAGGCCAAGAGAGCTTCTCGTTAATCTTTACAGGCGTGAAGCTTCCGTTTGCTTGCACGGGAATTTGTGCAAAGTTACGCTCAAGAGCGCCCCCACGGTAACGTGTCATGTGATTCCAGATCACTTCAAGTCCGTTTGTGGGAATCGGGAAGGCAAAGGCCTCATCAAAGTTTGCGATGCCATTACCACCATCCACTAACCGCGCATTTGCCGCGTTATTCTTAGCTTTAGCGTAGATTGAATCCGGATAGGAAGCGGTTCGATGTGTCGGGTAGACCGGCATTCTAAACGTGTCTGGATAGCGTTTGAACATGGCGATCTGACCATCGGATAAGCGGTCTCGATATTGATCAACATTTGCCGCAGTAATCACAAACAAGGGTTGCTCGTTTGCAAATGGATTCGTGTGGCGATCATTGCTTTGAGCGAGACCGCCCGTCCATTCAGGGATAGTGCCCTCAGCATTGCCCGCGCGTTCGGCGCCGACAGGGGTTAGGTCTTGTCCAAGGCGATTGGGATCGGCAGATACATGTGCCGAAAGCAAGAGGGCTAGGGCAGTGCTCAATATGAGCTTGGGTGTTCTCAAGCTTGTCATTATTATTCTCCAGCTGAAAGTTAGAACGCAACCGATGCGCTAAGTGAAATAAAATCTCGATCCTTGTCTGCATTGAAGGACCCACCAAAGAACGTGGTATAGGAAGCTCCAAAGCGATATTTGTTCATATAGTCAGCGGTAAGGCCCAAGTTAATGGCTTTTTCATTTTCGCGGAATGCAGCACCCGGTTCAGGCCCGTTCCCTTTAACGCCATGTCTAAAGTTCAGTTCGGGCGTTAAAGTGACACCCGCAAAGGCATTTGGATACTCTAGAGCGCCTCTGAGTACATAGCCGTAGGAGTTTTTGGTCACAAAGCCGGAGGTATCTCCAGCCGCATAGCCATAAATGCCAGAGCGTCCGTATTTGAGCGCGTTGGCACTCTCATCTAGACCATGGACATGCGTCCATCCGAGTTCTGCGATGGTACTAAGACGGCTCGCGCCCAATACGTTATCATGGAACTTAATGAAGGTTGTTTGTGCCTGGGTTACATCAAACAGTCCGTAACCACGAATCGTACCGCCTGCACCCGCATTGCGGACTAAGGCATCGGCTGATGAGTTGCCAATACCTCCGGGTGCAAATTGGCGAAGGATGGCGCCGACAAGAAGAGGTCCATTGACTTGAATGGGCATGTCTTGCTTGTGACTGATTTCACCTGACCAGGCAATATCTCCTAGGTTTGTACTGAAGCTTAAACCGACCAAGCGTATTTTCTCGGGGTAATCGATAAAATAAGTGCTCCCAAAGGGGGCGGCTCGTACAGCTTCTGCTTGTGGGTCTAGTCCTGGTGGGAACGGAGGGGGGAGAGCAGCCGGTAAGCCAGCAATGTCCTGGGCGGATATAGGGGTGTTGACACCACTAATCATTGGCAGTCGGCTGTGGTATTGCGTGTAGTAGAGGCCAAACTCGGTGTTGTTGAGGTTTTCAGCAAAATAACGAAGATTTAAACCAAACTGATCTTCATTCTTCGCTTCTCGGCGTCCATTCGGTGCGCGATACACAACTGGCGTATAGCTACTGATTTCAGAGAAAATCGGATTGACTGCGGCTAAGCCTGCCAATGGGGCAAACGGATTCAAATTATTGTAATAGATTTGGTCATTGATTCCAGCAAAGCCTGTTCCGGCACCTACACGTATTCCATCACAGCCTTGCGGTGCAAAGTCATTACTTGAAAAATACGTGCCACACCCATCAATAACTGTAGGCTCCCATTTTAGCTGATAAAAGCCCTCTATACTCAGGTTGTCCGTTAAACCCAGTGAGGCAAAGGCGCTGGCAAAAGGAAGTAGTCCTTCTTTAATTTCAGCGCCAGGTCTTCTGAACGCAGCAACATCCACTGGGTTGAACGAGTTAATTCCCCCTTGTATAAACGTACTTTCCCCCCAGTTAATCGCTTGTCGACCCAAGCGGATATCAAGCGGCATGCTGCCTAGATTAAAACCACCGTAGACATAGGCATCCAGCAGCTCCGCTCCAGCTGATTTGGCAAAGTTATTAAAATCACTGTCATTGAGTCGAGCATTTGGCGTATAGCCATTGGGTGCATGTCCGTGCGCTCGGCTGCCTTTTTTCAGTTCATAATCGTACCAATATTTGCCGCGAGCAAAAAACCTAGGTTGTTATAACGAAGATCTAAGTCATGTACCCCTTTCACAACGGTTGAGAAGGGTTTTCCTTTCTTGAAGTTTTGGGTGCCGTCATCGTAGCTGCCTGAGCCACGGCTTGTACCGCCATTGGGTGGCGAGATTAAGCTTTGATCTGCATCTTTTAAGCGCACGCTTGTGCCAATCGAGAGATTAGAGTCAAATCGCCCTTGAATCTCTCCCAGTTGAAAATCAAGGCCATGGCTCTGTGCGCTGATGGATGCAGCGACAATGCCAGCCAAGATTGAGGGAGCAAAAAAGGGAGATGATTTAGAGAGAGTGCGGGCTTTTCGCTGATAGATAGTTGCCATTTCGTTCATTCCGCCTTGTTATTATTGTGTAACGCATGCTCAGTTGTTTGAAAAAAACACTAGAATCGGTCTAATCTATGGGTTATGTAAATAATAACCTATTCTGATCTAGTCTCAGTAAAATACTAGTATATGACAATGACAAATTGCATCATAGAAAGTAACAAATACGTGCGAACAGGTTTGTGATGATGAGAGTCATCCGTTTATCAATAGAATAAGAGAGGCCAGTGTGGAAAAAACGATCACCGTTCCTGCAGGGTATGCAAATCATTTATTAAGTATGGCTGCAACGCAAGGGTTTGATATTGATGAACTACTTCGCCATGTTCAAATCAGTCGAACCGAATTGGAAACGGGAGCGGAGCTGCCCGCCCTAAAGTTTGGGTTGCTCTACCAACACATAATGTGGATTGCTCAAGATGAGTCATTCGGGATGCTGAGTGGAGGGCGTGTACCCAATGGCACTTTCCGCATGATGTGCCATTGCATTATTCATTGTAAAACTTTAGAACGAGCATTATGGCGTTGCAGCGACTTTTATGAAATTTGCAGAGGATCGCTGATTAAACCTGTATTGGTAAGAAAAGGTCGTTACGCTAAGATTTCATTTGCACCCACGGAAAATGTAACTGAAGACGACTTCCGTAGATTAATGGAGGATGAGGCTCCATTGCGAATTCGAACATCTTTATCCATGTGGCATCATTTCATCAGTTGGTTAATTGGCCGACGTTTAGAGCTTAAAGCCGCTTACTTTGGATTCTCGGATCCTAAAGAACAAGAGCAGTACAAAAAGCTGTTTCAATCAGAGGTTCGTTTTAATCAACATGAAAATGCCATTGTCTTTCCGGCAAAGTTTTTAGATTTACCAGTGGCACAAAATGAAGAAACCTTGCGAAGCTTTTTGAAAACGGCCCCCTATCAGCTAATTGTGATGGTTGATGATGATAAAAGTTTAAAAGCTCAAGTTGTGTCTATACTAGGTAAAGACTTTAGTCGGGAGTTGCCCACGGCGGAGGAGGTGGCTCATGCCTTACACATGTCCGTATCAACCCTACGCCGACGTTTGCTTGAAGAGGGAACATCCTATCAAAAAATCAAAGATGATGAGCGTAAAGTGGCAGCGATTAACTATATGAACTCACCTCAGCTTTCCATAAATGATATCGCTGGGCTTATGGGGTTCGATGAGCCTTCAGCGTTCTTTAGATCCTTTAAAAAATGGACTGGGATGACGCCGGGAGAGTATCGCAGAAGCGAAAACTATACGCAGCTCTACCAGTAGGGTAAGCAACTCTGCTGGTCAGCGATTTTAAGTGCAGGGAGGTTAAAAATGCTGGTTAACTTTTTCGATCGTATCGTAATACCTGCATTTTTCTTAGATGTTGATCATAAAGTGATTGGATGGAATCCGGCAATGGAAGCGCTTTCCGGATTGAGTCGTGAGCAAATGTTAGGGACAAAGACTCAGTGGAAGGCATTTTATTCTGAGGAACGTCCGGTTTTGGCTGACTTGGTGTTAGAGGTTGATCTGAACGAGCAGCTTGAGCTCTATTATTCTGGGCGTTATGAGCACTGTGACGTTGTCTCTGGTGCGATTAGTGCGACCGATTATTTCCCGAATATGCCTCAAGGGCCAAAATGGATGTCGTTTTCCGCGTCAGTGGTTTATGACCAGTATGGAAATCGGTGTGGAGCCGTTGAAACGGTTATCGATATCACGGAGCAAAAGCACTTTGCAGCCTTGTTAATTAAGCGTGAGCGGCATTTTCGTGAACTCAGTATTACCGATCAGTTAACAGGCGTGTATAACTCTAGATACCTCCATCGGCAACTCCAAGAAGAGTTGTCCCGCTCATCGCGCTCAGGTCAAGTGTTCAGTATCTGCATGTTGGATTTGGATAACTTTAAAAATGTGAATGACCAATACGGTCATTTAGCCGGTGATGATGTGCTGCAGTTTTTTGCCAACATCATTAAAGAAAATTTACGTAAGCAAGATCGTGCCTTTCGGTTTGGTGGTGAGGAGTTCTTGATTCTCTTGCCCGATACCACGACTCAGAGTGCGTTTGTGGTGGCTGAGCGTATCCGTGAATCACTTGTCTTGCGACAACATTTTCTTGATACAGGGGTGAAGCCTGTTACCGTGAGCATAGGCATCACAGAGTACAAAGAAGGCGATCAAGAGACGACATTAGTGGGTCGAGCCGATAACGCACTTTATTCTGCAAAAGCGGCAGGAAAAAACTGTACTATTATCAGTGCTTAAGATATTATACGCAGGTCTTGAGCGAAACCGCCCTCAACTGATTTTTAAAAAGTTTAAAAAACATGTTGACAAGTTCGTAAAAGACTGTAAAATCTGCGCCCATCCTTAGGAGGGATGGCTGAGTGGTCGAAAGCACCGGTCTTGAAAACCGACGAGTCGAGAGGCTCCCAGGGTTCGAATCCCTGTCCCTCCGCCAAAGGATGAAACGCAGAAAAGTTGTTGTAAGAGTTGTTCCCTGATAGCTCAGTCGGTAGAGCAGTAGACTGTTAATCTATTGGTCGCAGGTTCGAGTCCTGCTCGGGGAGCCAACAACACACCAGTTTGTACATGATATGGGTCGTTAGCTCAGTCGGTAGAGCAGTTGGCTTTTAACCAATTGGTCGCAGGTTCGAATCCTGCACGACCCACCATTAATCACAACTTTCCCGTAAGGGTCGTTAGCTCAGTCGGTAGAGCAGTTGGCTTTTAACCAATTGGTCGCAGGTTCGAATCCTGCACGACCCACCATTACTATTTTCTAGATTCAATACCAGTATTAAAACATTAATATATTATATTAATGTTAAATTATTTGTTTTATTGAAATCATTTCTATGATTCTTATTTTAAATGCCTGCTTTGAGTAGAGCCGATGTGTTTATATCGACTCGGATTTCTCATATTCGATTGAATTGATGTACCAGTATCCTTCACCTTTTGGTGTGACCACAATAGCTTCGTCCCCAATACCCTTTTTAAGGAGTGCTCGAGCCATAGGAGAGTCGATCGAGATATAGCGCGGATCCATAAAAATTTCATCATAGCCGACGATTCTAAAGCGTCGAACCTCTTCATCATCGTTTTCAACTTCGACCCAGGCACCAAAAAATACTTGGCCTTCTTGCTCAGGGCTGTAGTCTACGACTTTCAAATTCTCGATGCAGCGGGTTAGGTAACGAATGCGCCTATCGATTTCTCTCAAGCGTTTTTTATTGTATTGATAATCAGCGTTTTCACTTCTATCCCCTAAGCTGGCCGCCCAGGTGACCTTTCGAGTGACCTCAGGGCGCTCTTCATACCAGAGCTGGTTCAGTTCATCTTTTAGTTTTTGAAAGCCTGTGCGTGTAATTAAAGGGGTTTTCATCATGTGCATCGATTAAAGAGTGGTTGGGGCGATCTGATCAGACCGTAAGGCGACATTCTACTGGATTTTTGTTTGGGCGAATAATTTTTTATGGGGGATGGTATGGACGGAGAGGGTGATATTTTACTTAAGCTTTGACGTAATTGGCCGATACATTCTGTATGTCTTTGGAGATGCAATGAATGTCGATAGAAAAAATTCAGGCCAATATTGAAACCTATACGTCGATACTGCCGCAGGCGGTTAGAAGTCCGAATAGTGCATCGTTTGGTTTTCTGTTGAGTTTGATTGCGTCCAATCAAGAAAGAGTCTTCCAGCCTGTGCCAGCTGCTTCGCAAGGTGAGTTCGCGCTGGCATCTGAATCAAAAAAGTATCCCCACCCTGACACCCTGTTTACGCACGAAATTGTGGGACGACTCAATCATTCGATTAATCATCATGAACGAGGCGAGTATGCCTATTTGGTGAGTCATTTAGATGTGCGTTCGCGCATGCCTGAATCTGGCAGTGCTGTTAATAATGATCGTTTTGCACAGTTAGGATTGGCTTCGCTCGGTGGTCAGATGTTAGCGCAGATAGAAGACAGCCGAAAAAGCGACTTTCCCTCATTCAGCGCGGTGGCGTAAGCGTTAGTCGGTTTTCCATTCTATTTTTTCTTCGGTTCCATTTTCCAGTTTCCACCACTCGTCTGGGTTGTCGCCTTCTTGCCAACCTGATGCTATGCAGCGGACCTGAAGGTTTAAAGTCTTGGCGGCTTCACGAGCGCAGTCTAAGTCAACGGGCCAAGGTGTTTTGTCGGATTGGAACCAAACGCTAGACCAAGACTTCCCCAATGCCCGTTCATGAATCGCGACCTTAAAGGTGTGACCTTGATAGCTGGCACGCCAGGTGTGTAAAACCCCTTTGTTGCCTAGGCTGGTGAAGGTGTCAAAGCGTTGGCTAAGCCATTTAACAATATCAGCATGCTCGGCATTTTTGATGTAAATTTCAATGTCAGGATGGTGTGTTTGTGTTGTCATCGTCAGAATCCAGAAAGCGCAAAATTCTCAGTACACTCAGGCTAATGTAACCTATAGCGGCCAGTATCATACCGCCAATGAGTAGTATTAAGCCAGCTAAGGCAACAAGTTCTGCGGCTAAGTCATGCCAGATAAAGTACTGCGCATAGCCTATGATTAAAAGCCCTAGCATGAAAACACCAAAGCCAATTAAAAGCAGCATGAAGTTTTCTTTAGGGTTATCCGCACGCCGTTTTAACAGGTTTTTTAACGTTTGCCACGTAGGCTTAAGGTATTTCATCGTTTTTGATACAGGCTAATCCGAATATCCACCGTGACCTCGAGCGATGCAAGTTGCATGAGGGCATGTCGTCGTTCTGCTGTAAGTCTTTGCCCATGTGGGGTCATCATCAGCAAGTTTTCTAGGTTTGCGCTGCCCTGAATGTTGATAGGATAGGTGAGATTGATCGTTTCGATAGGTGTGAAATGATCAACGAGTTGGGCATCTGGGTTCAAGTCTGAGTCACGAACGTCTTTATAGATTAAGGCGCGTAACTCCCTTAAGTGATCGATTCCTGCCCAAACAACCATGAACAAGGCGCCTGGTTTTAATACTCTGGCGGTTGGTTCTGGCAAAAGGCGTGCAAAGATAAGTGTTGCTACATCAACTGACTCGGGCAGTAGAGGAATATCAGCGCCTGTTGCGACAAGCCATTGAATCGACGCGCTTCGGCGACAAGCACTGCGAATCGCTTCTTTGGAAATGTCGAGTCCAATGACGTTGGTGGGCAGACAAGCTGCTTTCAATTTAGACTCAATTAATTGCGTGTAATAGCCTTCACCGCAGCCTAAATCGAGTAGATTGAAGTGCATTGTTGGGCTGCTGGCCAGTTTTTCGCTAATCGTATCTGCAATCTTGACGGCAAGGGGTTCATAGAACCCTTGATCCAAAAATGCGCGTCTGGCCAATACCATCTCGGCGTTGTCGCCCGGTGCTTTTGAGCGCTTGCGTTGTGGCAGGAGCAGGTTCCAATAGCCCTGTCGTGCTTGATCAAAACGATGACCCTTTGAGCAGCCTAAACCGGCTGGACGCTCTTCAGAAAAGAACGCTAGGGGTTCTTGGCAAACGGGGCAGCGAAAAGGGATAGATTCCATTTACTTCAACAGCTTATTCAAGATGCGCTCATAAATGGATGACAGCGTGTCTAAATCGTCCGCTTTGACGCGCTCATCAATTTTATGAATGGTTGCGTTGACGGGGCCGAGTTCAACCACCTGTGCACCGGTTGGCGCGATAAAGCGCCCATCCGAAGTTCCACCTGCCGTTGATAGCTCTGTGGCAAGTCCTGTTTCTTCTTGAATGGCGGCGTAAGCCGCATCGACTAAATCACCTGCGGCTGTCAAAAATGGGTGTCCAGATAGGCTCCAATCAATATGCCAATCGAGTTCGTGCCGCGTTAAAATTTCACTGACTCGGTCTTGTAGCGATTGTGCGGTGGACTCCGTCGAAAATCGAAAATTAAAGCCACCGTTAGTGTGCCGGGTACAACGTTTGTGGCACCGGTACCTGCATGGATATTTGAAATCTGAAAACTGGTGGGTGGGAAAAAATCATTCCCTTCATCCCAAAGCGTTTGCGATAACTCAGCCAAGGCAGGCGCGGCGAGGTGTATGGGGTTTTTGACTAAGTGAGGGTAAGCCACGTGTCCTTGGATACCTTTGATGGTTAAGTCGCCACTGATCGATCCGCGTCGACCATTCTTAATGACATCGCCAACACGGTTACTGCTGGAGGGCTCACCCACTATGCACCAAGTGATTTTTTCGTTTCTGGCTTCCAGGGTGTCGATGACACGCGTCGTACCGTTAATAAACGGGCCTTCTTCGTCGCTGGTAATTAGCAGCGCGATTGAGCCTTTTGGATCGGGATTTTCTGCGATAAAGCGCTCTAGGGCCGTTATAAATGCCGCAATGCTGCCTTTCATGTCGGCGGCGCCACGCCCCCATAAATATCCATCTTTAAGGGTGGGTTCAAAAGGAGGGTAAGTCCACTGATCCTCCGGGCCGCTGGGGACAACGTCTGTGTGTCCCGCAAAACAAAAGACTGGGCCTTCACTGCCACGTCGTGCCCAAAGGTTGGTGACGTCTTCAAAGGGCATTGACTCAATGGTGAAACCTAAAGCCGTCAGGCGTTCAATCAGCAGGGCTTGACAGCCTGCATCTTCAGGCGTGACGGATGGGCGACGAATTAAGTCTTGAGCCAATTCAAGTGTGGCAGAGATAGCGGGCATTTAAACGTCCTACAAATTAGTTGTGCTTGTGTAATTCAGCGTTAAGTTCGATTGCAGAGCGATTGGTTTTCACTTCAATCTGGCCATTTTGCGAGTTACGACGGAATAAAAGATCCGGCTTTCCTGCCAGTTCAGCGGCTTTGACAATCGCAACGGCTTGGTTTTGATCATCAAGAACAGTGACTTTTGATCCGCCCGTTACATACAGGCCTGCTTCGACTGTGCAACGATCCCCAAGCGGAAGGCCTAGGCCTGCGTTGGCACCAATCAAGCAGTTTTCGCCGACAGAAATCACAACATTGTTTCCACCCGATAAGGTGCCCATAGTAGAGCAGCCACCGCCTAAATCAGAACCATTGCCAACGACAACACCTGCTGAGATCCGACCTTCAACCATGCTGACGCCCAGGGTTCCTGCATTGAAGTTGATAAATCCTTCGTGCATGACTGTCGTGCCTTCGCCAACATAAGCGCCTAAGCGGATGCGTGAAGCATCGCCAATACGGACACCTGCAGGGACGGCATAGTTAGTCATTTTAGGGAACTTGTCGACGGAGATAACATCCAGAACCCGTCCTTGTGCACGGGCAGAAAGCTGGCGTTTCGCTAACTCGTCCAGAGCGATGGCGCCTTCAGACGTCCAAGCAACGTTTGGTAAGAGTCCGAACATACCCGTCAAGTTGACGCCATGCGGTTTCACTAGACGGTTAGAAAGCAGGCTAAGCTTTAAGTACACTTCGGGCGTGCTTTGTGGCTCAGCGTCTGTTTCCAGAATGCAAAGCACAAGCGGCTGCTGGGTTCCTTCAAGGATCTCAGTGAGTTCAGCTTGTTGCTCGTTTTCAACTGACAAAAAAGCCGCTTCTAAGTGTTTGAGCTGAGATTCAGCCAGCTCAAGTGTTTGATTGCCACCTGTATAATTGACAGCCTTAGCAACCGCTTGAATCAGCGCATCGTCTGCGTTCAGCAGAGGGGCGTAGTAATAGACTTCAAGCCATTGACCCGTCGCAGACTTGGTTCCAATTCCTAATCCAAAAGCAAAATTACTCATCGCAGACTCCATTAGTTAATTCGGTATAGGTTGTTTCTGAAAACCCTACATGGCAAATACCATGACCCTCTAATAGAGGGCGTTTGATCAATGTCGGGGATTCAAGCAGCAAGGCTTCTATGTCTTGAGGGCTTGCTGCATCGCGTTTGTCGCTCGGCAATTGCCGCCAGGTTGTTCCGCGTTTATTGACCAATGTGTCAACGCCAATCTGCTCAATCCAGCGCTGAATGTGCTCGCTTGACAGGCCATCTTTTCTAAAGTCGTGGAATTGATACGCAATGTTCTGAGCATCAAGCCATTTACGTGCTTTGCGTACCGTATCGCAATTGCTAATACCATAGAGAGTTAACATGTACGTGTCCTTTTGATCACAGAGACTCAATGTAGCGACGAATACGTGTTGCCGCCTCTACGCATTCATCTACTTCAGCCACCAATGCCATGCGCACATAGCCGCTTCCGGGATTGATACCATCCACTTCGCGGGATAAGTAGCTTCCGGGCAATAAGGTTAAGTTCTGATCTGCCAAGATACCTTTACTGAACAGGGTGTCATCCGTCGGTGTTTTCGCCCAAAGATAAAAGCTGGCCTCGGGGCGTGTGAGCGTTATTACGGGCGCTAGAATGTCGATCACTGCATCAAATTTTTGACGGTATTGATTACGATTGTCCAAAACGTGTTGTTCATCTTTCCACGCAGCAATTGAAGCGATTTGGTGTTGCACGGGCATTGAACAGCATGGTAGGTTCTGTATTGCAAGAACGGCATAATCAGTTTTGAATCGCCGGCAATAAACCCTGAGCGCATTCCGGGTAGATTAGAGCGCTTGGATAAACTGTGAAAAACAACACACTTGTTATAATCATGGCGTCCAAGTTGAGCGCAGGCTTCCAACAACCCGGCTGGAGGTTGGCTTTCATCTAAATAAATCTCAGAATAGCACTCATCCGATGCCAAAATGAAATCATACTGGTCTGCCAGTGCCACCAGTTTTTTGAGTGTTTCAATCGAATGCACCGCACCTGTTGGGTTGCCAGGTGAGCAAATGAACAGAATTTGGCAACGTTCCCATACGTCAGCCGGGACGGCATCATAATCAGGTATAAAGTCTGTTTCTGCTGTGCAATTTAAATACCAAGGCTCAGCACCTGCAAGATAGGCCGCGCCTTCGTATATTTGGTAAAAAGGGTTGGGCGAAACCACCAAGGCATTGGGTTTGCGATCAATGGCGGCTTGAGCAAAGGCAAAAATGGCTTCACGTGTTCCATTAACGGGAAGTACGTGCTGCTCTGGATCAAGACTGCCAGCCAACAGGCTAAAGCGTCGTTCAGCCAGGATGCGATCGCTTGGCGCAGTGCCAGCACCCCCTTGGTCGTCGGATAGGTGGATAATCCAGACAGGTTTTGAATGATGGCCTCAGCAACGAAGCCAGGTGCTGGATGTTTAGGTTCACCAATTCCGAGCGAAATATGGGCAAGCTCGGGGTTTGGGAGGACATCCGCCGTCAGGCTAGCCAACTTCTCAAAAGGGTAGGGGTGAAGTTTGTTCAGATCGTGATTCATAGTAAATCCTGTATTTTCTGTACAAAAGCAAGGGGATTATCTGCCTGACAAGGGGCATTAGTATACCCCAAGGCTACGCATGAACCAATTCTGACGTGTTTTTCTACGGATGAATTTCGAGTAAGGTTAAGCCTATCTGGTCTCGGCTTGGCCCGTTTTGCGTTGCACGGAATTTTTTTGCATTACAGACGGTTGTGCTACGACGGTTTTTAACTTTGGCTACAGAATGTAGAGGTAAACAGGTATGAGTGTTCTGGTAAAGTGGCCTGAAAAGCAAATGTGCGTGTCTGATACGGATTTGAGTGAAGCAGTTAAGGCGGTTGAAGCGGCTTTTGCCAAAACACTTGAAAGCTTGAGAGTGGATATTGGCCTGAGCGAAATGGTTGAAAAACTCTATGTGCCCATGTGTGCATGGATTGTGCATTGGAAGGAGCAAAAAAAAGGGCCTCTCGTATTGGGTATCAATGGTGCCCAAGGGGCGGGTAAGTCGACACTGTTTAACTTATTGGAAGTCACCTTGACCGAAGCCTTTGGTTTGCGGGTGGTGGGCTTTTCATTAGATGACTTATACAAAGTGCGATCCGAGCGTGAGTATTTGTCGCAAAGTGTGCATCCCTTGCTCAAGACGCGCGGTGTTCCCGGAACCCATGATGTCGCCTTGGGAATTGAAATCATTGAGTCACTTGTTCAGGCCGAGCCGACCACCGTCACGAAGATTCCGGTATTTGACAAGTCCATAGATGATCGCTGTTCTTCAGCTGTTTGGCAGGAATGGACAGGCTCTGCCGATATTATTGTGTTTGAGGGATGGTGCGTGGGTGCTATTGCCCAAGACGATGACGCACTAAAAACGCCTGTGAACCGTTTAGAGGAGGAAGAGGATGCCGAGGGCATTTGGCGTGCATATGTTAATCATCATCTTAAAACCGACTATGCACAGCTCTTTGCGAAAATTGATCTGATGTTAATGCTGCAGGTCCCAAGTATGCAGTCCGTATTTGAGTGGCGTTCATTGCAAGAAAAAAAGCTGGCGGAGCGTATGCGCTATATTCACGACACGCAGCAGCCGACGGATCATCTCAGAATTATGGATGAGGAAGAAATTGTGCGTTTTATTCAACACTATGAGCGTTTGACGCGCTTTATGCTGTCGGAGATGCCAGCCAGGGCTGATTTAACATTAAGGCTTAATTCGAATCATAAAATTGATGATATTCGAATTAATAAATGGATACGCCAATAACGGCGCATCCTATTCGAGCATAACCAAAAGGCGATGTTAGATTGGAAAGAGTGCCGTTGTGGCTAAACTGAAAAAGGCTTTGTTGATGGTTCGGTTGGTTTTGTCCGAAATAATGCGAGCCATCATGTCTTGATGGGCAATCATCTTTCCGAACAGTCGCTCGAAACTCAGATTAAAAATGCCGTCGTCGCTGATACCATTGGTCAACAAGAAGGGCTCACCAGACGGGAGTTTTAAATGGCTTAAGCGCCAAATGATAATTTCAAGATTGCGTGCGCTGTTGTAAAGTTTTTGCTGATCCAGTGAGTCGAATAAATAAAACTCGTCCTGATAATTGTAAGACGCGTGAAACATACCGCTGATCCCAATCATTAAAGCAAACACGCGGTCGCCTGTGAAATTCGGATCAAAAACTAACGGAAAGCTATCGACGCCGTATCGATAGAAAAGCTCTGGATGGTTGATAACCCTAGGAGAGTTAAAGAGTAAGGCGAGCCGGTCATCAATGGATGTTCCGCTGGCGCCTTGGCTAATTCGCGTGGATTGCGCTGGTAAAGCTTAATGGTGAGCTCACGCGACAAACGATTAATTTCATCAATGTGTGCGTCGGCCACTAAATCTATGTCAGATTTCGCAAGATTTTTAATGTAAAAGGGGCGATCCCCTGCCGGGGTGCTGCAGCCTGTTAAGGTTATGATGCACATAAGGGTTAGGCTGTGGAAAAGACATTTTATCTGAATCATTGGCGGCTCGCGGGTTGTAGCGGAAAGTGAAGCCCTTCAGTTGCAGGGGCATCTTCATAGGGAATCTCAATTTCAATGCCGCCTGATAGTAGCGCTTCAATGCTGGGCGCATCGATATCAACTCCCTTGAAGAGACTGGCGCTGGCGCGAATACCGCCAATATTCCTGAACTGCGTTGATTGGGTAATCAAATGTTGATAGCGGGGTGAAATATTGACATAGATTTCGACTCTATGCCCCTCTCGGCTGAGTTGAAAGCCGATGACTTTACCGACGCTGATGCCGCGATAAAAAAGCTTACTGTTTTGATTGAGTGACCCAAGAGAAGGGGCTGTTAAAACCAAGTTGAGGCCCGGTTGCGGCTGGAATACCGGCGCTTCCGTCAGGGCGACAAAGTGCGTTTGTGAGTTTTCCCCTAAACCCGGTGCAACGCTAACGTGATTGCCAAACACCAGCCCCGTGGGGTTTTGAATACCCGAAAGACCAATTTGAGGTGTTTCAATCCAGAAGCGTGTCCCTTGTCGCGCTAAAAAGAAACCCTGTTCGAATAGAAGCGCGCGCGCAAAAAGACTGCCATCGGATCCAGACAGTTCGACAGAGACTATTTCGCCAACGGGTTGATTTCGGAATCGAATCTGGCTTCCAGCCAGTAAGCTGGGACCCGGAGGGAACTCCAAGGTGATCGCCAATGTATTACTAAGACTCTCTGCCTCTGAATTAAACAGGGTGAATATTTGGCCTGCCTGAGCCGATGGACCGTCCGTCGTATCAAATGCAATTCCGCCAGATATCAGTGGTTTAAGCCCATCGGTTTCAAACGAAAATCCAGACTGTAAGTTAAAGCTGGAACGAATACCGCTGACATTCCAAAAACGTGAGTCGCGTTTGACGAGTGAGCTGTAGCGCTGACGTAAACTTGCATAAATCGTGACAGAGTGATCAGAGGTGTTCAGTTGATAGCCTGTTACTTGTCCAACTTTAATCCCTTTGAATAAAATCGGTGAGCCGCTTTGGATAGAGCCAAGGCTGTCTGCACGTAATCTGAATGAAATACCCTCAAAGCCAGCCGGTTGATAGGCCAGATCATCCCGCGAGCTTTCGAGGTCGGGGTAGAGCGGAAATCTATCTCCATTCACGGCCGCTTTAGGTGTACCAAAGGCGGGTGAGTCAAAATGAATCCCACCGGTTAAGATCGACATTAAAGAGCCCACTCGCACCGAAAAATCAGGGAGGTTGCTGTCAATTTCGATGCCACTGGCATTCCAAAAACGAGAGCGCTCTGTGACCCAAGCGGTGAATTCGGGTTGGATGTAGACATCGATCAACACCTCTTCACCTGAGGGGGAGAGACTGTATTCGATCACACGACCTGCTTCTATGTTTCTGAAATACACAGGGGACCCTGTTTGAATCGAACGGGCACTGTCGGTATAGAGTGTGATATAGAGTCCTTGCTCATCGCGCTCCGGAGGCGGTGGCGAAGTGAGGGCTGTAAAACTCCGTTTTGACTCACCTTCAGCGGGCTGTATGCCAATGTAATAACCCGATATGAGTGTTTCGAGACCGCTGACGCCGGATAGGGACACTTGAGGTTTTACAAGCCAGAATAAAGTGTTGTCGGTGAGCATATCCTCGGTGTTGATATTCATTTCTATAAGGGCTGTGATGCTTTGCAAGTCTTCGTTGAGTGTCAGTTGACGAATTTCACCTGCTGGCAGTCCTTTGTACATGACGCGGGTTTTCCCCGCTTCCAAACCTTCGGCTGAGTCAAATACAACAGAAATCATGATGCCCGACTCAGTATAGCTTTTATACACCAGCCAGCCAGCAATTATGGCGGCCAATAGAGGAAGGAGCCATACCACAGAAGGGCCCCGATGTTGTCGAATAACAGCCCGATTTGGGGGCGTGGTTGTATCTGAATCTGTCATTCTGAGTCAGTTCCCGAATGTTTATCCCATATTAAGCGGGTATCGAACGCATTGGCGGCAAGCATTGTGAAGATGACAACACCTGCGAATGCGGTTGCACCCAGTTGGCCACTGATTTGGGCTAAATTGCCCATTTGAACCAACGCCACCAAAACCGCAACCACAAAAATATCGAGCATCGACCAGCGGCCTATCCAGTGTACCATTCTAAACATCATCATTTTCTGCTGCATGTTGGTCGTCAAGCCAAATTGAAGGGTGACGAGCATAATCAACAAGCCAATAATCTTGCCGACAGGGATTAAAATGCTGGCAGCAAGCACGACAAAGGCAATGCCATACATCCCTAAATTGATGAGTTCGATCACACCTCCCAGTATAGTGGCAGGCTCGCCACGGCCAAGACTGGTAATCATCATAATGGGCAGCATGTTGGCAGGGACAAGTAAAAAGGTGCTGGTTAATAACAGTGCCCAGGTTAAGGGCATGGCGTTGGGTTTGCGTAGATGCAATGCCGAGCCGCAGCGTTGGCAGTGCGTGTGTTGTTCAGATTGTTTCCAGAGTGCGTGGCAGTCATGGCAGCTGAGCAAGCCTTGAGATGCTGCAGATTGTCCGGTGTTAATCATGATCAGCCTCTGCAATTTTATGCCAGAACAGGTCGGTGTCGAGCATTGATGAACTCATTGTGGTCACTAAGATTAACGCGCCCAAGCAAAAAATTCCGATGCCTGGAACAAGGGTCGCCATCGATACTAGCTTGATGACTGACACCAGTACACCGACTAAATAGACCTCGAGCATCCCCCATTCATCAAGGTGTTGATAGCTGCGAAGCGCAAAGCGCCTTGCGGGCAATCGAATTGAAAATTGCAATGAAAAGCTGACCCAGAACAGCAGCAACAGTTTGCAAGCAGGCACAAGAATCGTAAACATGAAGACAAGAACTGCCAAGGGCCACAAGCCATCATAGTAAAAGCCCATGGCGCTTGAAAAAATTGTTTGGGATTGAGTGCGCCCCATGAGTTCGAATGTGAGGAGCGGGAAAAGATTGGCTGGAAAGATTAAGATCATGCCAGCAATGGATAAGGCCAGTGTGCGTTCAATGCTATTGTGACGAGCGGAAATAAGCGTCGACCCACAGCGAGGGCACTTGGCTTTTTGGCTGTCCAGTATAACAGGCCGCTCCAAGAGTAGATCGCATTCATTGCAGGCGATCAAATGCTCAGTGTCCGTGATTTTGTCCATTTACATTCAACATGTCAGCCTTAACTCATCAAAATCAAGCGCGGTATGGTTAGTGTTGGCGTTGCCAAAGAGGGAGCGCTTACATTTAAGAAACCTTTTCTCGCCATTGCAACTCGCCAATTTGCACGTTTAGCCAATCAAAGCCAATGCGTTTGGCGACAGCGGATGCACCGTCTAAGCTTTTGAACTCTCGCTCCGAGTTAGCCCTTTGAAGATTGAGCGTAATCACTTCTTTGTCTTTGGTAATAAATTTGAGAGTCCATCCTCGTGACATAGAGACAGGAATAGCCTGACACGACTCAAAGACGCCTGCCTTAAAAAGCAATCGTATTTCCTTTTCTTGCATGATTAAAAGCCTATCTCGAATGCTCTAAACTAATTTATGACTATTTTAAAGAACTTATTGATAGCTTGCAAATTAAAATAGATTTTTGTGTCTATTTAAGTATTTGATTTTAAATGTTATTTGTGGTCTTTGTAAAATGTATTTAGAGATTTTTATGTGGGTAAGGTAATGAATAACAAGATGTTTTTGCGCTACGTGTTTGATTAAAAATAGATTTTGAGTGATCTTAATTCTTTTTTGACTATTCAATTTCTATTTAAAAAATATTGTTTTAAATATTTGATGGTCTGATTTAATATGACAAACAACAGTTTGTTGTATTAGGAGAATGTATGCGCCGTTTAAGTCCGTGGTCGTGTGTGTCGTTTCGATTGTTCGGCGTGGTTATGCTTATCCTGTTGCTTGCGACAGGGTGCACGGGAGCATCCACCTCGCAGTCGCTCACCCGGTTGGAGGTGGCCGAGCTCATTCGAGATCGATATGAGTCTGAAATGCACAGCTTGCCTCTCTCTAAACAACGTCACTATGCGCAACGCTTGTATCGCATCACAGGGGATCCAGAGTATTTGTTTTACAATCGTTTATACGCTGGAAACCTAGTGAAAAGTGTGCGTCAAGATATCGATGAGTTGCTGGCTGATGAGTACTATGTTCAAAGCCGCAACCAAACGATGCTTGAATCCATGCCGCGAAGAACTGAACGGCAAATTCAGCGGGCACAGCTATTGTCAGAGTTTGAAGGCATGGCGTTTGCGCGCAGTTTGCTGTTTAGAATGATTCAGCTTGAGTACTACGGACTTCTCGACTGGGCGCTGGGTGACGAATCTGAGCGTGTGTATCAAGTGCTGACAGAGGCCGATTTTTTAGGGCTTGTGACCCATCCAAATGCGATTCAACATTATGCGGCGCAAGCGGCCAATATTGCTTGGTTTTTGCACCAATTAGGTATTGCTGACTATCGCGATGAATTTTTGTCAGCTTTCGAGCATATATACCCATCCGAGCGTGATGCTGTGCTGAGCCTGAATCAGTATCGAAATAAAATTTATGGGTTAACCCATGTCGTTATTGCTGACAGCCGTTACTATCAACAGCCAGCCGATGAGGCGGCGTTGGGCTGGATTGCAGACTATTTTATCGCCAATAGGGAACAACTCTTACGCGATACGACAGAGGATATACTGGCGGAGGTTGGCATCAGTTTGATGCTGCTAGGCAATCCCGAGCCAGAGGCTGTTACACAGATTCAACAGGCCTTGATACAGAGTTTTGATGTCGAACACCGGATGATCCCCTCGCCAGAAGGTGTATTCCATCTGGAACGAGGGGAACATCGTAATGTGTTGGCCATTATGCTGCTAGCCTGGCCCGATGTGTTGGTATCAGGGCCTAGGTTCTTGCCTGAGCAGATTTCCTTACCCGAGCAGTGGATATTAATTGAAGAAGAGTAGCGCACCTCCTCGTGGGTTGTGAGTTGAGTTATTTTTTCGTGGCTAACCTTGTTTGAATCATCTCCTCAATCAGGGTTAGTTTCTGTTTCATCGTATTCACCTGAGCGTCGGTATCATCTATTTCAGGTGAGAATTTAATCATGTCGAGCACTTCCACCATAAAGCTCTCTTCATTCATTTTCAAAAGCTGTTCGGGTGTCCAGCGTTGATTAAGTTTGCTCATATGTCCTCCCAAAAACGTATTCATTCATGTTCAGTATAGACCAGCTTGAATCGTAATGAGGTAAAGGAAAGCGTCTTTGAACGGATTAAGCAGAATAGTCTCGTTCGTTGAGTTAGATCAATATATGACCAGTTCAATCCAAGTAACCTATTCTCATACGCTAAAGAGTCTGAGAGAGGTGGGTTATGTTTGGTATCGATGTTCACAGTTTAGAAGTTCTGGTTCCAAGTTTGATCGGTGTGGTGGGCATTACTGCTGCTATGATTTGGGCGGGTGTAAAAATGCGTCAACTAATGAATGAAGATCAAAAGAAGTAAACGCGTTTACTGTGCCAGAATTCGTTTTTTGTATGGGTCGTTTGATCGTCAATTAAAAAGACTGTTGAGAGTTGGGCGAGAGACGCTACATATCCCTGCTGGTGTTAGACGAGCAGGGAGTTTTTTTGCTTCGGCGTTCGTTCACCAGTCAAGGCACTGCTCCTTTTAAAGAGATCAGCGCCTTGAGGCTCCTAACCTTTACATTGCTTCCAGTTTACATCGCTTCAATTGATGCTTTTTGCTCTGATAAGCGAGAGCAAGCCGCTTGCATATCTGCTAATTTGTCTTTTTCTTTAGCAACGACCTCAGCAGGGGCCTTGCTGACAAAGCCTTCATTGGACAATTTGCCAGCCAAACGCTCAATTTCTTTATTGAGTTTGTCAACTTCCTTATTCAAGCGGGCAAGCTCAGCATCTTTATCAATCAAGCCTGCCATGGGCACCAGGATTTCCATTGCGCCCACCAGTCCAGTTGCGGACATAGGTGCATCAGCATCGGTAGCCAGGCGCTCAATGCTGTCGAGTTTTGCCAGTTTAATTAACAAAGATTCGGTTGCTTTGAGGCGTCGTTCATCTTCAGCGTCGGTGTTGCGCAGAAGCACTGAAATGGCCTTTCCTGGGCCAATATTCATTTCACCACGGATATTGCGTATAGCGAGCATGACGCCCTTTAACCACTCTATATCGCTACTCGCTTGGCTGTCTATTTTATGAGGCTCAGCGATAGGATAAGGCTGAAGCATCAGAGTATCGCCTGTTTTGCCTGCTAAAGGACCGACTTTTTGCCAGATCTCTTCAGTGATATAGGGCATCATGGGGTGCGCTAAACGCAGTATTGCTTCAAGAACGCGAACAAGCGTGCGACGTGTGCCTCGAAGGCGTTCAGCGAGGCGTGCTCATCCCAAAGTACGGGTTTTGACAGTTCAAGATACCAATCGCAGTATTCATTCCAGACGAACTCATACAGGGCGTTTGAGAGTAAATCAAAACGATACTCTTCAAAATGCTTGGCGATTTGCGCTTCTGTTTCTTGCAGTCTTGAGATGATCCAACGGTCAGCCAGCGAGAGTTCAACGGGCTCATCCTGAATTCCGCAGTCTTGGTTTTCCGTGTTCATGAGCACATAGCGTGTTGCATTCCAGAGCTTATTGCAAAAGTTCCGGTAGCCTTCCATGCGGTTCATGTCGAACTTGATATCACGACCGGTGGACGCCAAGGATAAGAAGGTAAAGCGTAACGCATCTGTGCCATAGGGCGCAATGCCTTCTGGGAAGTGCTTGCGCGTTTGCGCTTCAATTTTCTTAGCCAATTGAGGTTGCATCATGTTGCCGGTGCGTTTTTCAACGAGTGTTTCCAGCTCAATACCATCAATGAGGTCTAAGGGGTCAAGGACGTTGCCTTTGGATTTTGACATCTTTTGACCTTCTTGATCACGTACCAAACCGTGCACGTAGACCTTTTTGAAGGGAACTTGATCAGTGAACTTGAGGGTGAACATGATCATTCTGGCAACCCAGAAGAAAATGATATCAAAGCCTGTCACCAACACGCTGCTGGGGTGGAAGGTTTCCAGCTCAGGTGTCTTTTCTGGCCATCCCAGGGTTCCAAAGGTCCAAAGAGCAGAGGAGAACCAGGTGTCCAGAACATCATTGTCTTGTGTTAAGGGGAGGTCGTGACCCAGCTGATACTTTTCACGCGCTTCGGCTTCTGTGCGGGCAACGTAGACATTGCCGGAGTCATCATACCAAGCGGGGATACGATGTCCCCACCAGAGTTGGCGAGAAATACACCAGTCTTGCAAATCACGCATCCATGAAAAATACATGTTTTCGTATTGCTTCGGCACAAACTGGATATCGCCTTGTTCTACCGCCTCAATAGCCGGTTTGGCCAAGTCGGCAACAGCAACGAACCACTGGTCTGTGAGCAGAGGTTCGATCACAACGCCTGAGCGATCACCGTAGGGCACTTTTAAGGCGTGATCATCAATTTTTTCAAGGAGACCGAGTTGGTCAAACGCTTCAACGATCCGTTTACGGGCCTCAAAACGATCAAGCAGGTGGTAGCTTTCGGGCAGTCTGTCGTCCAGATCGCCGTTTACACTGCCGTCACTGTTGTAAACCTCGGCGCGGGTTAAGATTGCACCGTTAGGGTCCAAAATGTTGATCATCGGCAGTTGATGACGCTTGCCGACTTCGTAGTCGTTGAAGTCATGGGCTGGGGTGATTTTGACACAGCCCGAACCAAATTCGGCATCGACATAGTCATCGGCAATAATTGGAATGCGGCGTCCGACAAGCGGAAGCTCCACAAACTGACCTTGAAGAGATGAATAGCGTGTGTCCGTGGGGTTTACCGCAACGGCTGTGTCGCCCAGCATGGTCTCGGGTCGAGTGGTGGCAACGACAATATAGTCTTTACCCTCAGCGGTCTTCATGCCATCGGCCAGTGGGTAACGGAAATGCCATAAATGCCCTGATTGATCCTTATTTTCAACTTCCAGATCAGAGATGGCGGTATGTAGTTTGCAGTCCCAGTTAACAAGACGTTTACCACGGTAAATCAGTTTGTCATCGTACAAGCGAATAAAGACTTCTTGTACGGCTTTGTAAAAGCCCTCATCCATGGTGAAACGCTCACGGGTCCAGTCGATGGAGGCTCCCATGCGTCGCAATTGGCGGGTAATCGTGCCGCCGGACTCTTCTTTCCATTCCCAGATCTTGTCGATAAAGGCTTCTCGGCCTAAGTCGTGGCGGGTTTTGCCTTCTTCTGCAGCCAGTTTACGCTCAACCAGCATTTGTGTTGCGATACCTGCATGGTCGGTACCGGCTTGCCACAGCGTGTTTTTCCCCAGCATACGCTGATGACGAATCAAGCAGTCCATGATGGTATCTTGGAAGGCATGACCCATATGCAAACTGCCGGTGACATTGGGAGGCGGAATCATGATGCTGTAAGCTTCGCCCTGACCAGATGGGGCGAAGTAACTGCTTTTTTCCCATTTTTCGTACCAGGTGCGTTCAATATCTTGTGGCTGATAGGTCTTATCCATGCTGCTCTCGGTCATTTAATAATCGGGCCGGGGGGCGATCGTTATAATACGATGTTCCGGAAAACTCGATATTATAACGACTCATCAAGATAGGGTGTAGCGTTGTAATGGATTAGTACTGTATTCGATGCGTTTGGGACTGACCCTGACGAACAGAGAAAGGATGACGGCGTTGTGTTTTTGTGTCGCGCTGCGTACCTGTAAAGGTGTATAGCCCATCCGGTAGCTCTAAAATAAGCCAAGGTCCTGTGGCAAGACCCTCGATAAGGGTATCCCCTGTGGAATTGGTAATCGTAAAGTCAATATCGGCAATATAAGCTCGACTTTGATCAAAAAACTCAAAACGCGTATTTTTTTGTGGTGCTTCTTGGCGTGACTCCAAACCTATACCACCTGTCCAGTATTCGCTAGCGTTTACGTTGAGTGTAAAGGTGAGCAGTAGTCCAATACATCCAAGATTTTTTAAGGTAAGAGGTGCCATCGAAGTGCTCCGGTTCAGTTTGATAAATTAAATAGATTCGACTGTCTAAAAGGCAT
This sequence comes from Nitrincola nitratireducens, assembly GCF_000585235.1. Classification (NCBI taxonomy): domain Bacteria; kingdom Pseudomonadati; phylum Pseudomonadota; class Gammaproteobacteria; order Oceanospirillales; family Oceanospirillaceae; genus Nitrincola; species Nitrincola nitratireducens. The sequence continues at coordinate 144,428 of NZ_AONB01000003.1, forward strand.
AGCATACGCCCAACATGTTAAGGAATCATAGAGTGAAATATGAGAGTTATCGGTAATTTTCTTTGGTTTGTATTGGGCGGCGTATTCATGGGGCTGCTATGGTGGATTGTGGGTGTACTTGCCTTTATCACTCTGGTGGGTATTCCATGGGGGCGGTCATGTTTTGTGATGGGGCAGTTCTCATTTTTTCCGTTTGGTAAAGAGGCAATCAGTCGAGAAGAGTTGTATCAGCAGTCTGATATAGGCACAGGGGCGCTGGGTGGGCTTGGCAATATTATTTGGTTCATTTTTGCGGGTATTTGGTTAGCGATTGGGCATGTGTTTGCGGCTGTGTTGTGCTTTATGACGATTATCGGTATTCCGTTTTCGATTCAGCACTTAAAACTTGCGGGCATCGCTTTAGCGCCAATTGGTAAAACCGTTGTGACGCGCGAAGTGGCAGAGGCTGTGCGAATGCAAAATGCGAACGCAAGCCTCGTGCATTTACGTAACAAGCGCTAACAACAGTGACTAACCTTACCCAGTAATCTGGGGTGGTTAGCTATTTTTGATGTGCGAAAGGATACGCGAATTTTATGTTGATTATCGAGCGCTTAGGTGGATTAGCCTTGGCGCGCTCTCATATCCACACGATTCAGTTCATAGCCAAGATCACGGCAACGCACATAGTTTTGGCGCGACGCATCCAGCAATGCTTGATCTTGAACAACGATTTCGGCTATGCGATCGAACTCAAAGGCCAACTCAATCAATTGATCGGCGGCATTAATAAACAGTGATCGATGATCGGGCGCTTGCTCCCCCCAGCCAATACTAATCGGCGCACTGGGCGTTTGCCCAATGCGGTGATGCGGTAAAAAGCTGTCTTCGCGGTAGCCCCACATAAAACGATCTAAATACTCAGCTTGAGCTGGGTCGCGGGTATAAATAAAGACCCTCAACCCCTGATCAAGTGCCTTTTCGCACACCCGGCAGATGAACGTAAAACGACTCTGTTCATCTGCTTGGGGCAGAATATAAAAATCTGCTCTCGCCATTAGTGGTGGTCATGCTCAGGCATGTCGATGCTTTCAGCCAGATCGATCAAGTACTGGCACAATAATGGAACGCAGCGGCCCGTTGCGCCTTTCTCTTTACCATTACTGTTCCAGGCAACGCCCGCTATGTCCAAGTGTGCCCAAGGGTAAGCCTTTGTGAAACGTGATAAGAAACACGCAGCTGTGATAGTGCCCGCTGAGCGTCCACCAATGTTGGCCATATCGGCAAAGTTTGAGTCCAACAACTCTTGGTACTCATCCCATAAAGGCAGAGGCCATGCGCGGTCTGATGCGTAGTCACCTGCTTTGAGGAGGTTTTCAGCGAGGGAGTCATTGTTTGATAACAACCCAGACGCATGGTGCCCCAGTGCAATAATGCAAGCACCTGTGAGGGTTGCAACATCGATCACACTTGCAGGCTTGAAGCGCTCTGCATAGGTGAGGGCATCACACAGCACCAAGCGACCTTCAGCATCGGTATTTAAAATCTCAACAGTTTGGCCAGAAAGTGTTGTCACAACATCACCGGGTTTGGTGGCTTTGCTACCTGGCATGTTCTCAGCGGCGGCAACGATGGCAATAATGTTCAGCGGGAGTTGCATTTCGGCGGCGGCTTCAATAGTGCCCAGTACGCTTGCAGCACCGCACATATCAAATTTCATTTCATCCATGCCAGCGCCAGGCTTTAAGCTGATGCCACCTGTATCAAAGGTGATGCCTTTGCCAACCAATACGTGAGGTGCGTCGTTTTTATCGCCACCGAGGTATTTTATGACGATCAATTTAGACGGCTCGGCACTGCCACGGCCTACGGATAGCAGGCTGTGCATGCCGAGTTTGTCCATGTCGTCTTCTTCAAGAATCTTGACTTTGAGGGTGTCGAACTCGCTTTCAAGGGCTTTGGCTTTATTGGCAAGATAAGTCGGTGTACAAATGTTGCCCGGAAGGTTGCCCAGTTCTCTGGCAGCATTGATACCATTTGAAATAGCGACGCCATCCAAAAGGGCGCTTTCGCCAAGCTCAGTTAAGCTGTCTTCAAGGTAAATCGATAGCTGTTCTATGCGAGTCGGCTCAGCTTTTTTACTCTTTGTGGTGTCGTACTGATAAAAATCAGTGGAAATCCACTCAACAAGTAAGCGTGTTTGGCGGTAAACATCTTGGTGTTCACTGGCTAAACCGTCCAGAGCCAGCACAACGTGCTTGCAGGCAAGTTTAGTGAGTAGGGTATCTAGCCTTTGATGAGCTTGCGAAAGTGTCGATCTTTACGCTCATCCGATTTGCCTAAGCCAACAACCAGCACGCGAGGGCTGGCAATACCTGGCAGGTTAAACAGCATTTGCTGTTCGCCTGATTTTCCAGTCAGATCGCCCATCTTGATCAGTTGGCTTAAGTGCCCGTTTGAGGCTTGGTCAACAGCAGTGGCTGTGGGTGTTAGTTTGCCATCGGCTTCGAGGCCGATGACTAAACAGTCAGCGTTTAAACTAACAGGGCTGTCATTCACGATTTCAAAAAACATGTGGGCTCCAAGCAAGACATTCAAATGCGATTAAGAGATAATACCACTATAAACCATTTGTATCCTTTATCTCTATGCTCTCGACTAGGATTATGTCTTGATCTTATTTCGTTATTTATTCCGTGAAGTTGGAATCAGTACCTTTGCTGTGACATCGGTGTTGATGCTAATCATTATCAGCGCACGACTGGCGAAATACCTCGCAGATGCAGCGGCAGGTAAGCTCGAGGCTGTGGCGGTGTTTTTAATTTTACTCTACCGCATGCCAGGTTTTCTTGAGCTTTTACTCCCGTTGGGACTGTTTTTGGGGGTGCTATTGGGGTACGGTCGTCTTTACCTCGACAGTGAAATGGTAGTCATGAAGGCGGCTGGATTCAGTACACGTCGCTTGGTCACCTATACTCTTGGGCCTGCGCTGTTCATCAGTGCCTTGGTGGCCAGTTTGTCCCTATGGTTAACCCCTTACGGCTTATCTCAAGCCAATCAGGTGTTTCTTCAGCAAGAGTCGCGCAGTGAATTGGACATGCTCACCCCCGGGCGCTTTTTGTCGCAAGGACAAGGGCAAGTGACCTATGCCGAGCGCTTTGAAGATGACCGACTCAAGCAAGTGTTTGTGGCACAGCAAACGAAAGACGGGGCTCCCGTGCTGTTATTTGCCGAGTCTGCTGAACGTCGACTGCTGACAGAGCAGAATCAGCGCTTTTTAGTCTTGCATAATGGCTATCGTTACGATGGACGCCCAGGCGATTTGGCGTTTACTGAAATTGCCTATCGTGAATATGGGATTTTGTTGCCTGAACCTGATTTTAGCCATGAAATGAGTGATACGGATGCAACCCCGACCTTGCAGTTGATGCAAGAGTCAGACCCGAAATCAATTGCTGCGTTGCATTGGCGCTTGTCATTGCCTGTGCTGGCCTTGGTGGTTGCGTTAATTGCGGTTCCCTTAAGTCATGCACATCCAAGGCAGGGGCGCTTTGCGCGGCTTATTCCAGCCATTTTGGGCTATTTACTGTATGTGGGATTGCTTACAACTGCACGCTCCGCAATCGAAAAAGGCGGTCATCCAGCGAGTATTTGGGCTGTTCATTTTGGCTTTATGTGTTTGGCCTTTAATTTGATTGCACTCTCTGAGTTTTGGGGTCGAGTGGGGCGCTATTGTGTCAGCCTTGTCTTGAGTGTTGTGCGTAAGAAGGAGGTCGCATGAATCTGATGGATCGATACATCATGGGGCATGTCCTGCGCTCAATAGTCTTGGTGCTCTTGGTGATTATTGGACTTGACTGTCTCATGGCCTTTTTGGATCAGTTGAGCAATCTTAATGACTTCTACACCTTGTCTGGGGCTATGTCCTATGTAGCTTGGACCTTTCCACGGCGCGTTTATGAATTTATACCGATGAGCAGTCTGGTGGGGGCTATGCTCGGTTTGGGTATGCTGGCATCACACAGCGAACTGACTGTCATGAGGGCGGCTGGTTTTTCAACGGCTCGAATTCTCTTGGCCGTGTTTAAGCCCGTCGCACTTTTGGCGTTGGGCGGTATTTTGCTGGGACAGTATATCGCTCCAATCACAGAACAACGTGCTCAAAGTGTGAGAGCTGTTGCAATGGCGGGCGGCGGCATGGTGTTTTCACGTGCGGGTCTTTGGCATAAAGAAGGCAGTTTGTTTATTCATATCAACGCTGTTGAGTCGGGCGCCAAGCTGCATGGCGTTACGCGCTATTTATTTGATGATAATAAGCAACTGCGAGAAAGCAGTTTCGCGCAAAGTGCTGAATATCAACCAGAGGGGTATTGGCTTCTTCGTTCAGTTGAACATTCGTTTTTATCCGATCAGGACGTCCGATCTGAATCTCGATTGCAAGAGCGATGGGACAGTGGTTTGACGCCGGAGCTCTTGTCTGTGGTGGTTGTGGAACCTCAGGATTTGTCGATTACGGGATTGTATGAGTATTCACAGTATTTAGAAGCCCAAGGTGTGAATGCAGACACCTATCAATTGGCCTTTTGGGCAAAGTTGTTACAGCCTTTATCAATCGGGGCCTTAGTTTTAATTGGTGTCTCGTTTATTTTTGGGCCTTTACGAAGTGTGTCGGTGGGACAACGAATTATTACAGGTGTTGTGCTGGGGCTGGTGTTTAAGTTTGGACAGGATTTGCTGGGGCCTGCCAGCAGTGTTTTCGGCTTTCCTCCCTTGCTTGCAACGCTTTTGCCGATTCTGATCAGCGTTGCTGTGGGGTCACTGTTGCTAAAAAGAGCAGGTTAAAGCCTGCTTTTTTTAGCATGAAAAAGACGTCTCGGGTATCAATTCTTAGGCAGTTGTACGACACAGCTTTCAGACAGTTTGTCGTGCCAAGTCAATTTTTCGTCGTTGAAAAGCATCCAAAGATAGCCTAAACCAAAGCAGAGCATGGATAGAGCGGCTAAGAAGAAACGCAATAAAGACTGAGTCCAAGTGAGCTTATAGCCACCCAGTGACTGGACTCGAATTCTCCAGGCTTGCATACCGAGTGTTTGTCCGTTGCGCGTCCAAAAAAAACCAAAGAACAAAAATGTAATGATGAATAGTGCACTTTTGAGGGCGGGGCCTTCAACGGCTTCGCCATCGTTAAGGCCAACAGCCACAAAGCCTGTGATCATCCAGATGGCGACAATAATCATGAAATCGTAGAGCATCGCCAAAAGACGTTTGGCGAGGCTTGCAGGGCGCATGTCTGATTGCGGTCCGCGAAATGGGCGTTGGGAGTTGAGTAGCATAGAGTCTATTCCAAACTTCAACCGACATGCCTAACTCATTTTAAGAGAAGGCATGTCGGTTGATAGGTTAGTTGATGTATCGAGCTTTGTAGGTTTCTGCCAACTGCTTTGCCGTTTCAACTTCGGTATCGTTTAGTTTCATGAGCAAGCGTTGCGCAATCGGTTGAGCGGTTTTATCACCCAAGTCAGCTGCGTTTTTTAACCAAGCAAACGCGATAATGTCACTGCTGTAAGCGTCATCTGTGCCATGATCGGTGGCATAGAGTGTACCTAAAAAGAAAAGAGATTGAGTGTAACCACGCTCAGCGGCTTGTCTGTACCAGTGCTCAGCGGTTTCATAGTTTTGCTCAGTTCCTGTACCAAAATTGTAGCAGCGGCCTAGATTGTGCCAAGCAGCAACTAAGCCTTGATCGGCCGCTAAACTGTAATGGCGATAGGCTTCTTCTGTATTGCGTTCAACACCCTTGCCAAACTCGTACATTTCACCCAAGGTGTTTTGTGCCTCGGCATTGCCAGCCTCAGCCAGAGGGCTTAAGCGTTTAAACTCCACCGCATAGGCTTTGTTTTTCAGTGCACGTAAACGGGTTACGCTGTCTAGGTGGCCTTGGTTGGCACCGATGCTGTAGAGTCGTTCCGCTTCAATCGCGTCTTCGGTGACTCCCCAGCCATTCTCGAAGATTTGCCCTAACAAATTTGCGGCCTCTAAGTTGCCGTCCCTTGTCATGGGTTGCAGGATGTTTAGCGCAGCAGAGTAGTTTTGCGACGCAATGGCTTCTTGGGCGGATTTAATGTCGTTAGCAGAAACGGGGCTGAACTGAAGTGTAAACAGGAGGCCTGCTGCTGCCATGAGAGTAGATCTTTTCATTAAACGCATACCTCTCGATAGGATCGAGTCAAATTTAGTTTACCTGCATTTATTTTGTGTACAGGTCGAATTGAGCAGCCAATATATAAGTAAGCCAAGCCTAATAGGCTTGGCAAAATTTTAAATTATTTTAATGAACGAATAGTACCAAAAAAAACGCCTATCAACATCCGCCATAAGGCGGTTGTTCGGTTTAATCTTGGCGTTTAGGGCTCAAAAGCTCGATCATATAGCCGTCTGGATCACGGACGAATGCAAGAATGCTGTTGCCATGTTTCATTGGCCCGGCTTCTCTAACCACCTCTCCACCCTTTTCTTTGATGCGCTCACACGCGGCATAGACATCGTCGACCTCAATCGCGACATGCCCAAAGCCTGTGCCCAGCTCATAGGCGTCTGTGTCCCAGTTGTGCGTGAGTTCAATGGCTGAGTGTTTAGATTCGTCACCATACCCGACAAATGCCAGAGTGAATCGACCTTCGGGATAGTCTTTTTGTCGATGCAAGGACATGCCCAATACATTGGTGTAGAAGTCCAGTGACTTTTCTAAGTTGCCGACGCGAAGCATAGTGTGTAACAGTCTCATAAAGTGGCCTCTAACAAAATTAGGCAAGAGAATTCCAATGAAGCTTGCCAGAAAGAATAATTCACCGATAATTAAAGAATGTATAAGATACACCTAATTATATTTGATTGCAGGAGAGATGACATGTTTCAGGATATGACAAAATTTATGAATGAGTCGATGGAGCCGTTCAAAGATCTCGTGTCCATTCAAACTCAGATGTTTGAAGAGTTAAGTCGCCATCAAATGGAATGTACCAAGGCGTTTTTAGAAGCAACAATGCAGCAAACGCAAGCGATTCAAAAATGCAAAACACCAGCTGAGTTATTGGAGTTGCAACAGGCTTACGCGAAAGAGCTTGAGCAAACACTGAGATCTGCAAATGCGCAAAACCTTAAAGCCATGCAAGATGCTCGTGCGGCAGTCGAAAAACTGGCGTCGGGTTCGCTGACTCGTTTCACACAATATAAGTAATGGATACACATTGCAGCGTGGATATTGGTATTTTTTATGCGTCAACGACGGGCAATACGGAAGATGTTGCACATTTAATCGCTGAGCAATTGGGTGACGTTGCCCATCTGCACGATATTGCTCATGAAGGTGTATCGGCTCTTGGTAATTATCCTTGCCTCATTTTAGGGATACCCACGTGGGATTTTGGTGAGCTTCAGGAGGATTGGGCTGAGCATTGGCAGGCGTTGCAAAACATGTCCTTTGTGGGTAAACGTATTGCCCTATTTGGCTTGGGCGATCAAATAGGCTACGGAGAATGGTTTGTCGATGCAATGGGGATGTTAGCCGATGTGTTGTTGGAGAGGGGCGGTGAACTCGTTGCGCCTTGGTCTGTCGAAGGTTATAGCTTTGAAGCTTCAAAAGCACTAAATGCGGATGGAACGCATTTTGTTGGATTGGCGCTGGATGAAGACGGTCAGCATGCTGAGACAGCAGAGCGTGTTGCTCTGTGGCTTGATGAGGTATGCAAGGCTTTCGAAAAGATCTAAACTAAGGCGATATCAGTATAAACTGATATGGGTTTAACCTGAAAATGAAAAAGGATATTAATATGAGAAAGCTTGCAATGTCGATGTTGGCTTCGGTGGCTTTTGTGTCGGCGGGCCATGTAATGGCAGATGCTGATGCATCAATCGAATATCGCCAGTCCATTTATAAAGCGGTGAAGTGGCACATGGATCCACTGGGTGCCATGGCTCGTGGAGATAAAGCCTTTGACGCGGATGCCGCTCTGCATCATGCACGTCAGGTAGCCGCTTTGAGTTACATGCCACTAGAAGGGTTTGGTGAGGGTACTCAAGGGGGCGGTGCTAAACCTGAGATATGGAATAACTTCGAGCAGTTTTCGGCGGGTATGGAACGTTTTCAGGAGCATGCAGCCGAGCTAGTGGCGGCAGCTGAAAAAGGCGAATTGCAAGCACTGCGTCCTGCGGTGGGGCAACTTGGTCAAACCTGCCGTGCTTGTCACGACAACTTCCGCGAAAGACAGTAACGTTTCGTCTCGAATCTGGCTGGAATCTGTGGATTTTTCCTGCCAGATTTTCCCCTGTGTCCCTCTTCTATAATTCAAAGATTGATCCATTTCAGGTAAACTATGGGCTTTATTTGAACCCTGAGTCCGTAAGTTCTATCATGGAAATTAACCCTATTCTGAATAACCTCAAAGATTACGCTGAGCGCACGGCTACCTTGCGGCGTTATCTTGACTATGATGCAAAAAAAGAGCGTCTGGAAGAGGTTGAGCGAGAGCTCGAAAACCCCGATGTATGGAGCCAGCCCGAAAATGCGCAGCAATTGGGTCGTGAGCGCACGGCTTTAAGTCATACAGTACAAACGCTTGATCAATTGTCTTCAGGCATTGCCGATACGCGTGATTTGCTGGATTTAGCCTTTGAAGAGAAGGATGAAGAGATCCTTGCCGAAGTGTTGGCTGATGTCGAGGCGCTCGGTGTGCAGTTGGCGGATCTGGAGTTCCGCCGAATGTTCTCTGGTGAGGCGGATGCCAACAATGCATTCTTGGATATCCAATCAGGTTCGGGGGGCACAGAAGCTCAGGATTGGGCCAATATGATGCTGCGCATGTATTTGCGTTGGGGTGAAGATAAGGGGTTTAAAACCGAACTGATCGAAGTATCAGATGGGGATGTTGCCGGTATCAAAAGTGCGACGATTCGCTTTGAAGGCGAGTACGCATTTGGCTGGTTAAGAACAGAAACAGGGGTGCATCGTCTCGTCCGTAAATCGCCTTTTGACTCAGGTGGTCGACGCCATACGTCATTTGCGTCCGTGTTTGTGTCGCCAGAAATAGACGACAATATTGAGATTGAAATCAATCCTGCCGATCTTCGCGTCGATGTTTACCGAGCCTCAGGTGCGGGTGGTCAGCACGTTAACCGAACAGAATCTGCGGTGCGAATTACACACGAACCTTCAGGAATTGTGGTTCAAAGTCAGTCAGCTCGTTCACAGCACCAAAACCGTGACGTCTGTATGAAGCAGTTGCGCTCTAAGCTATATGAAATGGAAATGTTAAAGCGTAACGCTGCGGCACAAGAGCTCGAAGACTCAAAAGCCGATATTGGCTGGGGAAGTCAGATACGCTCCTATGTGTTAGATGATCAGCGCATTAAAGATCTTCGAACCAATGTGCAAACCTCGAATTGTGACCGCGTTCTGGATGGTGAACTGGATTTGTTCATTGTTGCCAGCTTGAAAGCCGGTCTTTGATTGAATTTTTAGATAGCTAGGGTAATTACTTCATGTCTGAAGTTACACAAGATGATAACCGCCTTATTGCTGAGCGCCGCGAAAAACTCACCGCGCTTCGTCAACAGGGCAATGCTTTTCCAAATACCTTTCGTCGTGACAGCTATGCTGACGACTTGCAAGTGGCCTATGGTGCTAAAACCAAGGAAGAGCTTGAAGAAGAGGCCATAACCGTAGCTGTCGCCGGACGGATCATGTTAAATCGAGGCGCTTTTATCGTGCTCAAAGACATGACCGGTCGCATCCAGTTGTATGTCAATAAAGAGGCGAGAGCCTTCGCTAAGTCATTGGATTTAGGCGATATTGTCGGCGTTAAGGGGATTTTGCATAAGTCCGGTAAAGGCGACCTTTACGTTGATATGGCAGAGTTTCAGTTGCTGACCAAAAGCTTGCGTCCATTGCCCGAAAAGCACAAGGGTTTACAAGACACCGAAATGCGTTACCGTCAGCGTTATGTCGATTTAATTACCAACGACTCGTCGCGTAAGGTTTTTGAAACTCGCTCTAAAATCGTTGCAGGTATTCGTCAGTACCTGATTAATCGTCGCTTTATCGAAGCCGAAACCCCTATGCTGCATGGCATACCGGGTGGCGCGACAGCCAAGCCATTTGTGACGCATCACAATGCCTTGGACTTAGAAATGTATTTGCGTATAGCCCCAGAGCTGTATTTGAAGCGTTTGGTCGTGGGCGGTTTCGAGCGTGTGTTCGAGATTAATCGAAACTTTAGAAATGAAGGGCTATCAACTCGTCATAATCCTGAGTTCACCATGATTGAGTTTTATCAGGCCTATGCGGATTATCATGATCTCATGGATTTGACTGAGGATATGTTGCGCACCTTGGCTCAGGATATTCTGGGTACGACGACGATTGTGAATACTGTTCGCAATGAAGACGGTGATGTGTTGGAGCGTTTTGAATACGATCTTTCTAAACCTTTCCGTCGCATCAGTGTGTTTGATTCTATCCTTCATTACAACCCTGATATAGCGCCAGAAGCCCTGTCTGATTTGCATGCTTCACGTCAAATAGCGGAGCGTTTAGGGATTAGCCTTATGGATAACTGGGGGCTGGGCCGTGTGCAAATGGAGATTTTTGATAAAACGGTTGAGCATCATTTAGATCAGCCGACCTTTATTACAGAATACCCAACCGAGGTCAGTCCTTTAGCGCGTCTAAACGATGAAAACCCTCATGTAACCGATCGATTTGAGTTTTTTGTCGGTGGACGTGAGCTTGCTAATGGTTTCTCTGAGTTAAATGACTCAGAAGATCAGGCAGAGCGTTTCCGTCGTCAAGTCGAAGAAAAAGATGCAGGTGATGATGAAGCCATGCATTACGATGCGGATTACATCAATGCTCTAGAATACGGTCTTCCGCCAACAGCGGGTGAAGGTATAGGGATTGACCGTTTGGTGATGCTGTTCACAGATTCACCTTCGATTAGAGACGTTGTTCTCTTTCCTGCGATGCGTCCTCGGAGTCAATAGTCGAATGGCATTGGAAAAAGCACCTGAGTGGAAAGTTTATTTGGACGATGAGCTGCAAAAGCCCTATATGCAGGCGCTAAAGCAGTTTTTGCGTGCTGAAAAAGATGCCCATAAGGTGATTTTTCCACCTTCCAATGAATGGTTTCATGCATTGGAAGCAACCCCTTTGTCTCAGGTGAAAGTTGTGATTCTGGGGCAGGACCCTTACCACCAGCCCGGTCAAGCGCATGGATTGTGTTTTTCGGTTCGGCCCGGGGTGAGGGTGCCTCCGTCTTTGCAGAATATCTACAAAGAGCTGCAAGCAGATCTTGGCGTTAGGCCTGTTTCACATGGCTATCTAGACACTTGGGCAGAGCAGGGAGTGCTTCTGCTCAACAGTGTGTTAACCGTCGAACACAGCAAAGCGAATGCGCATCAGGGGCAAGGCTGGGAGGCTTTTACCGACCGTATTATTGGGTTGGTGAATGAGCAGCGTGAAAACGTTGTCTTTATGCTCTGGGGGAGTTATGCGCAAAAAAAGGGAAGTGTGATCAATTTAAATAAGCACTTAGTGCTTAAATCACCTCATCCATCGCCTTTATCCGCGCATCGTGGTTTTTTGGGATGTCGTCATTTTAGTCAGGCTAACCTTTATTTAGAGCAACACCATCAAGCGCCGATAAACTGGCAGCTACCTGATAGTGTTTAATCTGTAAATCGTCTCTAATCAGCTTTTGGCGCTGCTTCCGATAGTTTCCTAATCGGCCTGCGAGCATGAGAATATTCTGCATGGCTTGCTGAGGGAGGGCCGTCATAGGCGTATTCCATAAATAAAAAAGCAGATCGCTAATGATTTCTTCAGCGAAGCCTTCTGAGCCAAAGCGGCCGCTTAAATAGGCGTGTATTTCATCATAGTGATACGACAGGTATTCCGATAAGTCACAAGCTGTTTGTTCGGTCATGATGAGAGCTCCAGTTGAGTGATTACCCTCATACTATTACTATTGATAATTATTATCAATAGCATTAATAGTAATTTGTAGGGTTAAAAAGAGGGCATTTTTGAGATCAGGGTGTCAGTGAGAAGCAAAAAAAACCAGAGACATTGCTCTGGTTTTTTTGATGAAGGCCTATCTTAGCGTCTAGGTAGCATGCTTCGAATGTCGCGATTGATCGGTAGGCTGAAGTTATGTGAGCCTAAGATGACATTATCGGCTGTGCGAACGACACGTACGTTAACATACAAGTGCGTTCCGCCAACGGCATAAGTACCGACAAGAACCGCCTGAGCATTGTGTGAGCTCGATAGGTGGCGAAGTTCTCTGGAAAGCATCAATTCGCCCGTTCTTTCTTGAATGAACAGGCTATCACGCATTTTCACCTCAACAACAGGCACTCCAGTGCGTGCAAGTTCAGATGTGAAGACTTCAGCCGCTTGACGACCGAACGTTGAAGATTGTTGCAAGTCGTCAATGCTCGCAAAGCTGGCCGTTAGCACAGGTTGGCTAATATCAAGCGGAGCTGTGACTGCAAAAAGATGCTTGGACGCTTTACGCAACTCACCGACAACATCCACTTGAACGTCTTGGCTTGCCGCATTTACAGGGCGATTACTGCTACACCCAACAGCAAAAAGCATAACCAAAAACAGGATGGCTGCTTGCGGCAACGAAGGAATTCCAATTCTTTTCATTAGGTACTCCTTACCAATTATTCGTTAAGTTAACAGTGCGAGTGGGTGTCACACGGCGAGATTGATAGTGATCATGGTCACCGCCGTTGATGTAATAGATGTTAGAGGTTGAATATAAAATTCTGTCTCTATCTGTTACTTGCGTGGTGATAATCACTTCCTGATCGCTTTTGCTGGTCCAGTTACCGCTAAATAGGTCGGCAGTGGCGGCAAGAGGGATTAGGGTTAACGCTGGCTCGCTGAGTTTGTTGTACGGAATCGTTGCGACGGCAATCCCTGCGGTTAGCGCTGTTAATGCGCCTTGAGGTGCACGAACATAACCACGATCTTTGTGTTTGACGGCTTGTACCGTGAAACTCACACTTAAACTGTTTGCCTCGGTTGTTTTAACGCTGGCTCCACGGCTAACCAGATGACTGGTCAGAAGCGATCCAAACGCTTGAGTGAACTGGCTCGTAGCTTGATCTTCACTAATGTAAAGGGGTCTAGCCAGCAGAAGTTCATTGCTCATTATCTGCTCAGCTTGGTGCATCGCCAACACATCCCAATGATGGGCGGCTTGCATTTTTTGCTGCGTAGTTAATGGATAAGTAGTGGCAATCGGTGCTTGGGAGGTCTGTACATTAAAACATCCGCTTAACAGAACAGAACCTAACGCGATTAGAGAAACCTTCCGGATCATGGTTAACGCTTCCTTAAAATAAGTTCGCTTGCTGACGCAATCAGAGTGAGACTTGATTAAGTGTAATTGAATTATTTCCAACTTGCACTGTCAAATTCACGTTAAAAAGCGCTAAAAATGCGTTTTTTTTATTTTTTTAGCGCTTGCTCTCAAAGAGTCTAGGGTCTAGCTGATACGGCAATTCTAAAAGTGATATGGGCTCACCTGTTGGAAGGAAAAGCTGCTCATTTTCGGCGCTTACTTTGTTAATGACCGCCAATAGCTCATATTGGCTTTCATAAGCGTTTGAAGCGGCTATTACCACTTGACCCACCCCCTCTTTAGAGTCGCTATTTATCAGACTACCAGGAAGCGGTGCCTGTTTTGCGGTGACCTTTGCGCGGTACATGGGTTTTTTAAGTTGCCCACGGTGTTGCAAGCGCGTCACAATTTCTTGCCCTGTATAGCAACCTTTGTTGAAGCTAATGCCTTTAAAAACCTGCAGATTGACCATTTGTGGGATGAAGCTTTCTTGTGTTTCCGGCCGAATATCCGGCAGACCTTGTTCTATGTCCTGCAATATCCATTGCTCAGTTGGCGCCGGTGAGGCCAATGTTAGGACCTCGGGTAGTAGGCTGACCAGTGTCTCGGTTGTTGCCCAGAGCTCATAACGATTTCCAGGAGTCCGTGTCAGGGTCCAATCGGCATGGCGTATGAACGAGCCTTCTTCCATGGCAAGGGACTGTCCGAGGCAGTGCTCTAAACAGGCAAGTGCCGATGCGCCCGAAAACCCCAAGCCTGAGTGAGATTCAAAGAGCGGTTGCAGGCTAACCTTGGAAAAAATACTGTACTTTTTAAGTAGCTTGAAACCCGTATCCGCCATATCGTGTTGCACGCGTAACCAATAGCCTTGAGCCGGGGAGCGCATAACACGATACAGGCTGACAATATGCCCCTTGATGTTGCAATGGGTCCCTAGGCGGCTACCGTCTTGATCCACTTCACGGAGATCGCAGCTGAGCTGACCCTGAAGAAAAGTGTGCGCATCAGGGCCTTCAACAGACAGTAATGTTTGATGAATAAGTGGCGTAACACAACAGTTTGATGATGAAGCGGGCTGCTCACACTCAAACAATCCGTTTACAACGCTACCATTGAGATGGCTCAACAAGACATGCTGTGATAAATCCATATTGTCCAAACACTCTGCTCGTTTATTGGAAGTAACTCATACTATTTTAGACAGATTCTGATGGACTATCATCAGATAAAATGCATGGATATTAGGTGTTCACGGATGTTTTGAACTGTGCAATAGGCTTACCAAGTTGAACAGGGCTGTTGGCCTTGAGAGCATCCGCCCATTCAATTGCATTTTCTCCAAACAATAAAATGACGGTAGAACCTAGCATAAAACGCCCCATTTCTTCGCCTTTTGCTAAATTAATCGGCGGTGAAAATTGTCGATCTAGGATTCTAGGTTGTTTCAGAGGTGGAGCACTTGTCCTTGCCAGACAACCTCAATGCCTGCAACGATCATGGCACCGACTAATACCATGGCCATGGGGCCGATTTCAGTGTCAAAAAGGGCCACTAAACGCTCATTGCGCGCGAACAGCTGATCAACCTCTTCGGCGGTGGTTTGATTCACTGAGTATAAATCGCCGGGGATGTAAACCGTCTCTTTTAATACGCCGCTAATCGGCATATGGACTCGGTGGTAATCTCTCGGCGACAGGTAAATGGTTGCAAAATCACCGTTGATGAAAGGCTGAGCACGTGATTCATCGCCGCCTAACAGCGTGGTTACCCCATAGCTACGTCCTTTGGCTTGGAAAACGCGGCCATGCTCAATCTTACCTATTTGACTGATGGCACCATCCGCAGGCGATGCGATGCTCAGCGGGTTGGTATCAATGGGGCGAGCATCAGGCTTGAGTGCGCGAGTAAAAAAGTCATTAAAGCAGGCATAAGCATCGATGTCTTCTACCAGTGCATCTTTCATGTCTATCGCATACTGCTTATGAAACCAGTGGATAAAACGTTTCTTAACCCAAGGTGTTTTACAATTTGCCAGAGATCCGACGAGGCGCGATAAGCAATGTTGAGGCACTAGTTTTTGGAAACCGATAAAAAGAGCTTTGTTCACATTCAGTCCTGTTTCATATATTTCATGGCTAGGGTCGCTGAGGAGCACAGATAGCGAAAGCGTTCGCAATAAAAGTCTTCCAGTTCAAGCGAATTCGGTATTCTGTCAGCATAGACTATGCCGATAGGGGTTTTGTTGCAAAAAATCGACATCACGATGAAATCACTCGGCGAAATATGCCTTAAAAAGTCATGGGGAAGCGCTTGGTGTGTTTGTTGGCGGTTTGACTTTTGACACACGTGATTGGCTGGCTTTTCACAGAGACGTTTCAGTAGCGAAGGGATGTCATAGGCCATCTCGAACGCCGCCACTTCATGGTCTTTGCCAAACCCGACCTGATAGCTGGTTTGGATGCGATTGTTGGGGATGTCCACCGAAAGCAACAAGACCCTTTCGAGTCCCAGCCCTAGCTTTAGTCCCTTCAATAAATCCTTTAAGACCTGTGCAGGGCGGCTGTAACCGCTATCGGCTGAGTGAAACTGGGTAGCAATGTGTTTATAAAGTTCGGAATCAGCGAATTCGGGAGTAGGTCGCTCCTGTGTGGTGTCTACCTCAGAGGTTGGAGGTATGGGGGTGGATACGGGTATCGTAAAGGGTGGGTACAGTGATTCGGTTTGTGCCTTTTCTGTGATTGAAAACAAGCCTGGAATATAGGGGGTTGAGCTGATCCATAACAACTCTGTGGCTGGCGATAGGACGCCGGGTAGATGATACTGTCGAGCGGATTCAGCACATTGGGCGTGCAAGCGTGCTTGTGCTTCGTATCCTCGAAGTTGCAAGTAATCAGTGATAATCTCAAAAATCCGTTTCGCTTTATCACTATCCCACCCCCTTGTCGTTGTGAGTGATAGCCAATTGCTCAGTTTCACTGGGAAGAAGGGTTGTTGAATCAAATGGTTAACTTCTCTAAGGTCCTTTATCTCCAAACGCGCATCTCCCATGGCCTTAAGATGCAAAAGGCCGAGCAATGAGGACGTGGGGGATGAATCGTGGTTTAACGCCTCAAGTGTCAGTTCGGGTACATGTAAAAGAGCGCCTAGCTTTTGCCCCAGTTCTTGCAGGGTGCAGCCGAACACATCGTGCTCTGCGAGTACGACATCCTGATTGTGTTTGTACACTTTTTCTTGATAGGCCTCTTTGTGAAAAGGGGCGTATAGCCACATGAGCCAATGAATAAAACCATAGAATAAAGAGGCCATTTTGGCTTCTTCGCGATAGCTTGCATTGCGTAAGTGCAACCAGTCCGCCACTTGCGTCGCGGCATGATGGCTGTCTGCAATCGCTCTAAAGTACATCTTTTGCGGAGTACTGTTTGGGTTCAGTTTTAAAATGGTTAAACTTGCGACCAATTGCTCGATTCGGTCAAATCCCAGTGCCTGCACAGCATGGCTCAAACTGGTGACTTTGGCATGACGGCTTGCCAGCAGTCGCTGTGCTTCACAGCATAAATGGAAGCACAGTACGGGATCATGGCTAATAATGGGCGGCAAGGTAACTAATGTGCTGGAAGGGCTGTGTAAGGCCTTTTTTAGTCGGGTAAGTGTGCTAGCACGGACGGGGAGTGGCTTGTCTGCTAAGAAGGAGAGCCACTCGTCTACGCCTTTTGGCGACACTGTATTACTCATAGTTGACGATCCCGTTCGTGCACATAATCGCTCAGTTTATAGTTTTTCATCAACAGAGTTAAGAATCATCTTGTAACTCTGGAAGCGTTGCTCGGTGATGTTGCCTTCCTCAATGGCTTGCTTCAGTGCACACCCGGGTTCGCGCTCGTGTTGACAGTCCCTAAAGCGGCAATGCCCGACGTAAGGGGCAAATTCCCGAAAGCCCTCAAGAACCTCATCTGGGCTCATGTGCCATAGCGCGAATTCGCGGATACCTGGCGAGTCAATTAAGTCACCGCCGTCGGGTAAGTGAAATAATCGCGCGGTTGTCGTCGTATGCTTGCCTTTACCACTTTGCTCAGACAGTGCACCTGTTCTCAGGTCAACACCTGGAAGTAGCGTATTGACTAAGGAGGACTTCCCTACGCCGGATTGCCCAACAAATACGCTAATGCGTTCATCAAGTCTGGCCTTGAGTTCGACAAGCCCTTGGCGTTCAGTGGTCGAGGCATGCAATATGGTATAGCCAATGTCTTGATAAAGCGCTAGCAGGGGCTCCAGCCAAGCACGATTAAGATCGTTGAGGAGGTCGGTCTTGTTGAGCAGCAGAATCGGTTCAATGCCCGAGATTTCGGCTGCAATCAGGTAACGATCTATCAGGTTGGCGTGCGCTCTGGGTTCAGGTGCCAAGGTGATAATGATTTGGTCGATGTTGGCCGCAACCGGTTTGAGTTCGCGTGATTGTTCGGTCTTTGTAATTGGCTGTGTCGAGGTCTTACAGCAACCACCACACCGCCATCAGGGGAGGCACGCCATACCACTCGGTCCCCCGTTACAAGCTGTCCTAAATGAGTGCGCATGTGGCAGCGAATAATGCGCCCTGCGTCATCCCCGTCCAGAGCTTCAACATCCAGTTGTTTGCCAAAATGGGAAATGACGAGTCCGTTTTGTTCAACGCCTAACTCACCGCCTTCCAAGCGTTCATCGATGAGCGTGTCGAGTCGATTGGCGCGTTCTGTACGCTCTTTCTGGATTTTTTCAATTCGCCATGATTGACGGCGCGATACTTTACGTTTGGACATGCTGGTTTAAGTTGGTTCCTGACGATATTTTTCAAAGTCTGAATAAGGTATTCTAATCTTAGATAAATATACAGCTTTATATCAGGAGTCGAACACATGTCGCAGCAGCAACCACTACTCTGGATTGATTTGGAAATGACGGGGTTGGATCCAGAGCGGGATCGTATTATTGAGATGGCGGCAATTGTGACCGATAACGATTTAAATCTCATTGCTGAAAGCCCAGTGATTACCGTCTATCAACCGGATTCCTTGTTAGCCCAGATGGATGAATGGTGTACGCGCCAGCATGGGCAGTCAGGTTTGACGCAGCGTGTGAGAGAGAGTCAAACCACCGAGAGCATGGCGCAAGAGCAAATGCTCAGTTTCTTGAGTGCGCATTCCACAAAAGGGGCTTCGCCTATGTGTGGTAATAGCATTGGGCAGGACCGCCGCTTTTTGTGTAAGTACATGCCAGACCTCGAAGCGCACTTCCATTACCGTAATTTAGATGTGAGCTCAATCAAGGAGCTGGCAAAACGTTGGAAGCCTTCCATCATGGATGGGTTTAAGAAAAAGGGAACGCATTTGGCCCTGGACGACATTCGCGAATCCATTGAAGAGCTGCGCTACTATCGCCGTCATTTTTTTAGGTTATAAGGTCGGGTTTGGGGGCTTTAGACGCCAGTTCGTTGAGCGCCCATTCAATATGCTCTTGTACCAAGGGAGAGGCAAGGGGATAGCGCTCGTTTAAGGCTTTTATAATGCGAGGGTTGCCGGAGCTGTTGCCCAGTGCGACGGCAATGTTTCGCTGCCAGCCTTCAAAGCCAGTTCGGCGGATGGCTGAGCCCTCAGTGCGTTTTAAAAATGTGGCTTCATCCCATTCAAACAGCTCGATGAGTTCGATGTCGTCGAGTCCGTGTCTGGGTTTAAAGTCATCCTCTTGGCTGTGTTTGGCAAACCGATTCCACGGGCACACGAGTTGGCAGTCATCGCATCCAAAAATACGGTTGCCCATTAAGGGGCGAAGCTCTGTAGGGATGCTGCCGCGGTACTCGATGGTTAAGTAAGAAATACAGCGTCTGGCATCCAAAACGTAAGGCTTAGGGAAGGCGCGAGTAGGGCAAATGTCCAAACAGGCCGTGCAGCGTCCACAGTGTTGCTCTGTTTCGGGAGGGTCAATTGGTAAGGGGAGGTTGATAAATAACTCACCCAAAAAAAACCAAGACCCGGCTTTTCGGTTGAGCAGTAAAGTGTGTTTTCCTATCCAACCAAGGCCTGCATTTCGTGCAATCGGACGTTCCAATACAGGTGCGCTGTCTGTAAACGGGCGAAACGACACTTCATGGCCTGTGGATGTTTGAATTTTGTTGCCGAGTTGCTTGAGGCGTTGGCGAATCAGTTTATGATAGTCTCTACCCAGAGTGTAGCGCGCAATGTATGCTTTGTCGGGTTGAGAGAGCAGTTCAAGCGTTTTGATATCAGCAGGTAAATAATCCATTCTAACGCTAATAATGCGTTGAGTGCCCGGCACTAATAAGGATGCATCTAAGCGCTTTTCAATATTCTCAGACAGGTAGTGCATCTCGCCATGCATGCCTTGGTCCAACCACTCAGTTAGCGACGTCTGTTCTTGAGATAAGTCTGTGCCCGTAATTGCGCAGCCTTGAAAGCCGATTTCAGACGCCCAGATTTTTATTTGATCTGCTAATTGAGCTAAATCGTTGGTCAAGTCTTGATGTAAAGAAGCTGAAATCACTGGTTCCGTCTGCTATGCATGTCAATATATCGATAGATTACTCAGGAGGCTTGAGCGATATGAGCGCCCAGCGAACCCGATTGCCCAACACATTATACACGGCTGAGCAGTGTCGTGCGTTGGATCATACTGCAATTACGGAATATGGCATCCCGGGTTTTCGGTTGATGCAGAGAGCGGGGCATGCTGTTTTTGCTGAAATCCGAAGACGGTGGCCGGATGTCAATCGTTTAACCCTTGTGTGTGGTACAGGCAATAATGGCGGTGACGGCCTGATTGTTGCGGGGTTGGCGTTTCAGCAAGGTTGGCAGGTTCAGGTGTTGACGCTAGGTATTACGCCTTATCATGAGCAACTGCAAGGGGAAGCCTTGCAAGCTT
Source organism: Nitrincola nitratireducens (assembly GCF_000585235.1). Taxonomy (NCBI): domain Bacteria; kingdom Pseudomonadati; phylum Pseudomonadota; class Gammaproteobacteria; order Oceanospirillales; family Oceanospirillaceae; genus Nitrincola; species Nitrincola nitratireducens. Next base: position 164,728 of record NZ_AONB01000003.1, read on the forward strand.
GGGAATGGGCGAATGCGTTAGGCGTGGTGACGCGCCCCTGGAGTCCAATGGTGGAATTTACGGGTGAACTGATCGTGGATGCGATTTTAGGTACCGGAATCCAGGGCGAGGTTCGCGGCGCTGTGCGAGAAGCGATTGCAAAAATCAATGCCTGTCACCGTCCGGTGGTGTCTGTCGATATCCCGTCTGGTTTGTGCAGTGATACGGGGAAATGCATGGGGGAGACGATAGCCGCATCGCTCACCCTGACCTTTATTGGATTAAAACAGGGATTGTTGACGCATCAGGGGCCGGATGTGCGGGGCGAGCTGTTATTCGACAGCTTAATGGTGCCAGAGGATCTCTATGAACAAATCCCTGTGAGTGGGTTTAGAACCGATGCAGAGGATTTATCAGACTTGTTGCCCGCACGCCCCTTGTCAGCCCATAAAGGGCATTATGGGCATGTGTTGGTTGTGGGTGGGGATCATGGCATGGGCGGTGCTGCAATGATGGCTGCCGAAGCGGCGCTGCGGTCAGGCAGTGGTTTGGTGTCATTGGCGACGCGCTCGGCTCATGTGAGTGCTGCCTTGGCGCGTACGCCTGAAGTGATGGTGTTGGGGGTGGATGCCTCGGCACGTCTTCAGCCTATGCTAGATCGCGCCAGTGTGGTTGTGTTGGGGCCAGGGCTTGGCAGCAGTGCTTGGGCTGATCAATTGGCACAGGCGGTCATGAGCCGTCCGCATCCCTCTGTGATCGATGCGGACGCGTTAAAATACCTGCAGCCGTATCGCCATTCTCCAGCGCAAGCACGTGCGAGAGTCTTAACGCCTCATCCAGGTGAGGCCGCTCAATTGCTGGACTGCTCAGTCGCTGATATTCAAGATAACCGCTTTGATGCAGTGCGCTTGCTGTACGAGCGTTTTGGTGGTGTGATTGTCTTGAAAGGTGCAGGAACTGTGATCTTCGACGGAGATGTCGTGCATGTCTGTGCCGAAGGCAATCCAGGCATGGCATCCGGTGGAATGGGTGATGTGTTGTCAGGCATTATCGCGGCATTTCTTGCGCAGGGATTGTCGCCAGTCGATGCGGCTCGTTTAGGGGTTTATACCCATGCGAGATCGGCCGATCTATGTGCCTTGCAGAGTGGGCAGCGAGGTCTGAGAGCGACGGATTTATTTAACCAAATTAAGTATGTTGTCAATGGGTTGGAGTTGGGTGAACGTGTCTGAGAATGCATTTATCGCGGCAGATGATCAACAGACGGTGGCTTTCGGGCAGGTGTTGGCAAATGCAGCAGTTGACGGTGGAATCGTGTTTTTACACGGAGATTTGGGGATGGGTAAAACAACCTTGTGTCGAGGTGTCATCCAGGCATTTGGGCATACAGGTGCGGTTAAGAGTCCAACCTATACGCTGGTTGAGCCTTATGAATTTCAAAATAAATGCGTGTACCATTTTGATTTGTATCGGTTAGGTGACCCTGAAGAGCTTGAGTTTCTGGGAATCCGGGATTATCTGGTAGACGATGCCTTGTGTCTGATTGAGTGGCCCGAGCGGGGGCAGGGAATTCTACCCCCAGCAGATCTTGAAATTTTTATAGAGATATTTGAGCAAGGACGTCGTATTAAATGGTCAAAAAACACTCAGAAAGGGTGTATGATAGCCGATAGAATAGTAAATGAATTGAAAGGGTAAGCGCTCATTGTGAAAGTAAATACTCTCTACAAGCTTTGTAGTCTTGTCTGTGTGGCGTTATTGCTGCCTCTGCATGCATTTGCCAACGTGCAAGTGCAGGGCGTACGGACGTGGTTAGCACCGGACAATACTCGCTTAGTCTTTGATTTATCAGGGCCAATCCAACACAAGCTTTTTGCGTTGGATAACCCGGATCGCATAGTGTTGGATATTGAAAATGCCACATTAAATGCCTCGTTGAGTGAGTTGGCCTCGGATAAAAGCCCAGTTGAGCGGATTCGCCATAGCCAATCGGGTACCACCTTACGCATAGTGCTGGATATTCGTGAACAAGTGAGGCCCAAGAGCTTTGAGCTACGTCCGAATGAGCAATATGGACATCGTTTAGTGGTCGACTTAGAACCGATTGTTAAGTCTCAGGTCGCGGTTCGCGCCGCTCCAGCGCCCTCTGTGCCAACGGCGGCTTCAGCAGGGCTGCGTGATATCGTCATTGCGATTGATCCTGGACACGGTGGCGAAGATCCGGGTGCAATTGGACCTAATCGTACCCGAGAGAAAGACATAGTGTTGGCGATAGGTCGAGAACTCAAAAAACTCATCGATGCCGAGCCGGGCTACCGGGCGGTGATGATTCGCGATGGGGATTACTTTGTGAGTCTTCGTGATCGAACCATCCGTGCGCGCCGTGCGAATGCGGATTTGTTTGTCTCAATTCATGCCGATGGATGGCACAGTCCTACAGCGCGCGGTGCGTCCGTGTGGGTGTTGTCTGAGCGAGGGGCAAGTAGCGAGATGGGACGCTGGTTGGCCAGTCGTGAAAACAGCTCGGATTTAATTGGTGGCGTCGGCAGCGTGAGTCTTGATGATAAAGATGATGTACTGGCCAGCGTTTTGTTGGATATGTCCATGACAGCCAGTCGCACTGGCAGCCGTGACGTGGCTGGCATTATCCACCGGAATATGGCCAATTTTGCCCGCATGCACAAGCCAAATGTTGAAATGGCAGCCTTCGCGGTGCTCAGATCCCCCGATATTCCATCTATTTTGATCGAAACAGGCTTCATTACCAACCCGCAAGAAGAGACACAGCTCAGAACTCCTGCCTATCAACAACGCATGGCGAAAGCGATTTTTGATGGGATTTCGGAGTATTTTTGGCAGCGTCCACCGGATATGACCTTAATCGCTTCCCGAAAAAATCAGGGTGGCGCAATGGTTGCGGGGCAAAACCGAACCCACCGTGTCCAACCTGGGGATACGTTGTCTGTTATAGCGGTGAGAAATGGTGTGTCGGTTGCAGCGTTAAGAGAGGCCAACCAAATCAGGGGTGATCAAATACGCGTGGGCCAAGTCCTAAGGATTCCAGCAAGTTAATGAGCGTTTTAATTAAGAAGCAGCCTGCGCCGATTGAGCTTTTATCGGCGCAGCTTGCGAACCAAATTGCAGCGGGAGAGGTCGTAGAGCGTCCCGCGTCCGTGGTAAAAGAACTGCTTGAGAACAGCCTTGATGCAGGTGCAAGCCAAGTCTCATTAGAGGCCGAGCAAGGTGGCGTTAAACGAATTCGGATTCGAGACGACGGTTGCGGCATTGCACAGGAGGATTTGGCCTTGGCGCTGAGTCGCCATGCAACCTCAAAAATTAAAGTGCTGGACGATCTTGAAGCCGTGCTCAGTTTAGGCTTTCGCGGTGAGGCGCTGGCCAGTATCAGCTCTGTTGCGCGTTTAACCCTCACATCGCGTCCAGAGGGCCAAGACAGCGCGTGGTCGGTAAAGGCCGAAGGTCGAGATATGGAGCCGATCTTAATGCCAGCCGCGCACCCAGTGGGCACGACGGTTGAAGTGGGTGATTTGTTTTTTAATACCCCCGCGCGCCGAAAGTTTCTAAAAACCGAAAAAACGGAGTTCGGCCATTTAGAAGAGGTGGTTAGACGTTTGGCGTTGAGCCGTTTTGATGTGGGCTTCAGTCTCACACATAACGCAAAGTCACTCTACCAATTGAAGCCAGCAACCACAGACTTTGAGCGCGAAAAGCGTTTAGCAACCTTACTCGGGCCTGCTTTTATTGAGCATGCTCTAGTGATGGACATGGCGGCTGAATCGTCCGGCTTGAGACTCTATGGTTGGGTGACACAGCCCACGCACTCGCGCAGCCAGCCGGATCAGCAGTACTTTTTTGTCAACGGGCGTATTATTCGCGATAAAGTGGTGAATCATGCCGTTCGGCAAGCCTATCAGGATGTCCTGTACGGAGGACGTCATCCCGCATTTGTACTCTTCTTTGAATTAGACCCTGCCTGGGTGGATGTCAATGTGCATCCGACCAAGCATGAAGTGCGTTTTAGAGAAAGCCGTTTGGTGCACGACTTTATTTTCAGATCCTTGCATCGAGTGATCGCGGATATGCGGCCCGATGGACAGGCACAGATCAGCTCACACGAAATCCCTCTAGGGGGCGCTGCTCTTGATCGCGGTGGTTCCACGCCCCCTCAAGCACCTCCGGTTCGGCCAGTCGAGTCACCCAGTTATACTCAAGGGCAAATGCCTTTGCATACACCGACGCGTCCCACCTCGTCGACCTCTTTTTCGGGGCGAGATGTAAGGTCTCAAATTGAGCAATATCGCCAGCTATACCCGGATACAGAGGGGCAGATTGCAGAGGCTCAACCCAACGCGACAGTTCACACGGCGGACTCTTCAGATGTGCCGCCGCTGGGCTACGCACTTGCCCAGCTTAAGGGTGTGTATATTTTGGCTCAGAATGAGCAAGGTCTGATTATTGTTGATATGCATGCCGCCCATGAGCGTATTGTCTATGAACGCATGAAACTCACCCTGCAGGATGAACCTCTGCGAAGTCAGCCTTTGTTAGTGCCGGTGTCCATTCATGTCAGTCAGAAGGAAGCGGATATTGCCGAGGAGTCTTTAGAGCTCTTTAAGCGCTTAGGCTTTGTGTTGCAGCGTTTGGCGGCCGAAACCTTGGTTATTCGTGAAGTGCCAGTGTATTTTGCAAAGGCCGATGTGCAACGTCTGGTGCTCGATGTGTTGTCGGACTTGTTGCATCAGGGACGCAGTCAGCGCATTGAAAATCAAATAAATGAACTTCTTGGGACAATGGCCTGTCATAGTGCAGTTCGTGCCAATCGACAATTGTCGATTGCCGAAATGAATGCGCTGTTACGTGATATGGAAGTCACCGAACGCAGCGGGCAGTGTAACCATGGTCGTCCCACTTGGACGGCGTTGAGTCTGTCTGATCTTGATAAGCTTTTTTTACGGGGGCAGTAATGTCGATGGACAAGGCAAAGCCCTTGGTTGTGATGTTGATGGGGCCAACCGCCTCAGGTAAAACCGATTTAGCCATGCGGATTGCTGATCATCTGCCAGCCAGCTTGATTAGTGTAGACTCTGCATTGATTTACAAAGGCATGGATATTGGAACGGCCAAGCCCGAACCCGAGGTGTTAAGTGCCTATCCGCATCGGTTGGTGGATATTATGGATCCTGCCGAATCCTATTCGGCGGCGACCTTTAGGGAGGATGCACTCGCCTGTATCGATGACGCCCTTGCCAATCAACGGCTGCCTATCTTAGTGGGCGGTACGATGATGTACTTTAATGCACTGATTAAAGGAATGGCCACTTTACCCGATGCCGATCCAGTGCTCCGAACTGAGTTAGAAGCGCGTATTCAGCAAGAGGGTATCGAAAGTTTGCATGCACAGTTGGCGCAGCTCGATCCAGTGGCCGCTGAGCGTCTGCATCCGTCGGATTCGCAAAGAGTGCAAAGAGCGTTAGAAGTGTGTTTGCTTAGTGGTCAGTCAATGACGTCGTTATGGGCTCAACAAGCCGAGGTTGAATTGCCGTTTCGTTACCTGTCGTTGGCTTTGATGCCGCAAGATAGGTCGATTTTGCATAAGCGCATAGAACAGCGTTTTGATAAGATGTTAGAACAGGGTTTTGAAACAGAAGTTCGATCCTTGTTTGAGCGACAAGATTTGCATCCGAGCATGCCATCCATTCGTGCCGTTGGCTATCGCCAAATGTGGCAGTATCTTGATGGTGAGTTAGGGTATAAGGACATGAGAGAAAAGAGTATAGTAGCCACTCGGCAACTGGCAAAACGTCAGTATACATGGCTAAGAAGTTGGGATGATCTGCATGTGCTTGACGGTGTAAATGAGAATATATTGCCGAATGCCTTGAAGTTGATCCAGCAAGCCATTATATAATGAGATGCTTTGCGTTAATTTTTAATAGCGCCAGAGAGATGCGTGAAACACGTAAGCAATCTGTGCAGACTATGCTAACCATAATTATTTTAAAAGACTGAATGTTTCAGTAAAGGAGATACCCATGTCAAAAGGGCAATCATTACAAGACCCTTACCTTAATGTTTTGCGCAAAGAACGGGTTCCCGTCTCAATTTTCCTGGTAAATGGAATCAAGCTCCAAGGACAAATCGAGTCGTTTGATCAGTTCGTTATTCTGCTCAAAAATACCGTCAGCCAGATGGTGTATAAGCATGCCATCTCAACCGTTGTACCTTCTAGACCGGTCAAGTTGCCACAGCCGGACGAGAAAATTGAAGAGTGAGTAATTTGATTGTTTTTTGAACGTCCTGAGTCGGGTGAGCGCGCCATACTGGTGCATATTGATTTTTATTCTGAATCTGAACCAGAAAGTCCTCGTGAGTTAGAAGAACTGGCGCTTTCAGCTGGCGCTGATCCGGTTGCCTTCTTAACCGGCAGTCGCTCAGATCCCAGTCCTAAGTTTTTCTTAGGCAAGGGAAAGGTTGCAGAGTTGGCGGAAATGGTCAGGCTGTATGAAGCGGAGCTGGTCATCTTTAACCATTCGCTTTCGCCAGCTCAGGAGCGCAACCTAGAGCGCGAGATTCAGTGCCGTGTTCTGGACAGAACAGGCTTGATACTCGATATATTTGCCCAGCGTGCCCGTACGCATGAGGGTAAGCTTCAAGTTGAGCTGGCTCAGCTTGAGCATATGTCGACACGACTCGTGCGCGGCTGGACCCACCTTGAACGACAAAAAGGCGGGATAGGTTTGCGTGGACCGGGTGAAACGCAGCTCGAAACCGACCGTCGTTTGCTTCGGGTTCGTTTGAAATCGATCTTAAAACGTTTAGACAAGGTCAGAAAACAGCGTGATCAAGGGCGTCGTGCGCGCGTTCGAGCATCTGTTCCAACGGTATCGCTAGTCGGATATACCAACGCGGGTAAGTCCACCTTGTTTAACAGTTTGACGGCCTCTGATGTCTATGCAGCTGATCAGTTGTTCGCAACCCTGGATCCAACCTTACGAAAAATTCAGCTTGATGATGCGGGTGCCGCGATTCTGGCTGACACGGTGGGTTTTATTCGGCACTTACCGCACAAACTTGTAGAAGCCTTTCGTGCGACCTTGCAAGAGACATGTGAAGCAACGTTGCTGCTGCATGTGATCGACAGCTACGACGAAGAGCGTCAGCTTCACATCGAGCAAGTGAACGATGTATTAACCGAGATAGGCGCAGATGATGTCCCTACCTTGCTTGTATACAACAAGGTCGATTTGTTAGAGCAGGTCGAGCCGAGAATTGATCGCGATGATGAAGGCGTTCCCATTCGCGTGTGGTTGTCGGCACAAACAGGTGCGGGTACCGATCTATTGCTTCAGGCCATCAACGAACGTCTCAGTGATGATGTTTTTGAGAGTGAGTTGAAATTGACACCTTCGGAAGGGCAATTCCGTGCGCAGTTATATGCCGCCAATGCCATTTTATCCGAGTCCGTCGATGATGAAGGCCAGATGCATCTGAAAGTTCGCATTCAGCGTAAAGATTTTAGGCAGTTGTTGAGTCGATTGCAGATTCCGTTTGAACGATATTTGTCAGAAACGGTCGATTATGTGTAGTCCTTGCATGCGAATGCAGGGCTTTTTAAAATTATAACTTTAACTTTGTTTTATAGCGGAGAGCACTATGGCCTGGAATGAGCCTGGCGGAAATGGCAAAAACCATGATCCGTGGAGCGGCGGCGGTGACAAAAATCCCGGCGGTGGTAAACGTGGTGGCAATGAGCAGGGCCCACCGGATCTTGATGAAGCGCTTCAAAAGCTTCAAGATCGTTTAAACGGTATTTTTGGTGGCAAGGGCGGAGGCTCTGGAACCTCTGGTGGTTCTGGTGGCTCCCACAAAGGAAGCTTTGGCTTGCTTGGTATTGTCGCTGTGATTGCCTTGGTTGTTTGGGCCGGTATGGGCTTCTACACCGTTGATCAACAAGAGCGTGGTGTTGTCTTGCGCTTGGGTAAATTCCATTCAGTTGTAAACCCTGGTTTGCAATGGAATCCACCGTTGATTGACGACGTCTCTAAGATTAACGTCACTCAAGTTCGTATTCATGACCATCGTGCGTTGATGCTAACGGAAGACGAAAACATCGTAGATGTGGATATCAGCGTTCAATACGTGGCTGAAAACCCAGAAAACTTCCTGCTGAAGGTGCGTAGCCCTCAAGAAAGTTTGGGACAAGCGGCTGAGGCGGCTCTGCGTCAGGTCGTTGGTGCATCAGAAATGAACCAAATTTTGACGGAAGGTCGTCAAGTGATGGCGATTTCTGTGCAAGAGCGTCTGCAGCGTCACATGGATGCCTATGAAACCGGTATTCGAATTTCAGGCGTTAACGTTCGAAATGCACAAGCGCCCAGCCAAGTTCAGGATGCGTTTGACGACGTTATCAAGGCGCGTGAAGACGAGCAACGTTCCAAGAACGAAGCTGAGGCCTATGCCAACAGCGTTGTTCCTGAAGCGCGTGGTATTGCCCAGCGTATGATCGAAGAAGCGAACGCGTACCGCGAAGAAGTGGTCGCCAGAGCAACGGGTGAAAGCCAACGTTTCTTGGCGCTCTTGTCTGAATACCAAAATGAGCCAGATGTCACACGTGAGCGTCTATACATCGATATGATGCAAAGCGTGATGACAAACAATCCAAAAGTGTTAATGGATGTTGAGGGTGGTAATAATCTCATGTTCTTGCCGTTGGATAAGCTGATGGAAAACAGAGGGAACCCCAGCAGCAGTTCGCGTAGCAGTGCCTCTGACTTAGGTTTTAGGCAAATGAATGATCCATTAACTGATGCCTCACGGACACGTCAAAGCTCGACAGGTGCAGGTAGCATGAGGGAGGGTCGATAATGAAACCTAATTCAGTATTTGTACTTGTTTTAGCACTCGTTGTGGTTTGGTTGGCTTCTGAAAGCGTGTATATCGTCAAAGAAACCGAAAGAGCTGTTAAGTTACGATTTGGTGAAATTGTTGAGCCTGATATCGCACCAGGCTTGCATTTCAAGATTCCATTCGTTAACACAGTCCGTAAGTTTGAAGCGCGTTTGATCACGTTGGATTCACGTCCACAAGCGTTTTTGACCTTAGAAGCCAAGCGTTTGATCGTGGATTCGTTCATTAAATGGCGTGTGAAGGACGTAGAACGTTACTACACCGCAACATCAGGTGATGAAAACCGTGCGAACAGCCTGTTGGCGAGCCGTATCGAAACCAACTTGCGTAACCAGTTCGGTGAGCGAACACTGAACCAAGTGGTTTCAGGCGAACGTGAAGAGTTGATGGAGCAAGTTAACCGTCAGTTGAGCGTGGTGGCTGAGCGTGAGTTGGGTATCGAAATCGTTGATATTCGTATCAAACGAATCGACCTGCCAACCGAAGTATCCACTTCCGTGTATGACCGTATGCGTTCTGAGCGTCTAAGACTGGCTCGTGAGCTGCGTGCAAGAGGTCTTGAGTTGGCGGAAGGGATACGTGCTGATGCTGATCGTCAGCGTACCGTTATTACCGCGAATGCTTTCAGCACGTCTGAAATCTTACGAGGTGAAGGGGATGCTGAAGCGGCGGGTATTTATTCGTCAGCATTCAGTCAAGATCCAGAGTTCTACTCGTTCATTCGTAGTATTGGTGCGTACCGTGAATCCTTCAGTGGTCAGGGTGATGTGCTCGTGCTTGAGCCTACCAGTGAGTTTTTCCGTTACATGAGAAGCTCTGGCGTTCAATAAGCAACAACCAAAGTAGGTGGGTAAACCACCTGCTTTGTGTTATGATTTCAAAGACCGGGTCATTGCCCGGTTTTTTTGTGACAAAAGGGGGTCGTAAATGGCGCTGGCAGATCGATGGCTGCTGCCTGAGGGTATCAAAGAATTATTGCCACCAGAGGCGCGTCAGGCAGAACTGATGCGACGTAGGTTGCTGGATTTGTATAATAATTGGGGTTATGACTTGGTAATGCCGCCCTTGGTTGAGCATTTAGAGTCCTTGTTAACAGGGACAGGTCATGATCTGGATTTGAATACGTTTAAGCTGACGGATCGTCTGAGTGGGCACTCATTAGGTGTCAGGGCCGATATTACGCCTCAAGTTGCCAGAATTGACGCGCACCGTTTACGGACGGAAGGACCCAGCCGGTTGTGCTATTGCGGTTCCGTATTGCATACGCATGCAGCCAATATGCTGGCGACGCGCAATCCAATGCAGGCGGGCGCAGAGCTATACGGCCATGCGGGTATCGAAAGCGATGTTGAAGTCATCTCTTTAATGCTCGAAACCCTCAATGTGGCGGGTATCTCCGATCCCATTACACTTGATTTGGGGCATGTCGCGCTCTTTAACGCTTTGATTGCCAAAGCCAAGCTCTCGGCAGAAGATAAAAGCCAATTTATAGATTTGCTGCAGCGCAAAGCACTCACCGAATATGACGCGTTTCTCTCGGAATTGAGCCTTGAAGCGTCTTTGCGCGAGCGTTTAGCTGTGCTACCTTTCTTGCATGGTACGGTTTATGTGCTTGAGAAAGCGGCAGGTTTATTTGAAGGCTGGAGCGAAGAGTCCGAGGCTATCCAATACCTTTCGGATTTGGCTGAACTGATCCGAAACCGTTTTCCGCAAACCCGCTTTTATTTTGATTTGGCAGAGTTGCGAGGTTACCACTATCATACAGGAGTGGTCTTTGCAGCCTATACGCCAAGTTTTGGTCAAGCGCTTGCCAAGGGTGGGCGTTATGATGAAATAGGTCAGGATTTTGGTCGTGCTCGACCTGCCACTGGCTTTAGTACGGATCTTAAAACGCTCCTGGATGTTGCAGGTGTTAAGGCGAAGATCGAACCGTCGGTTTTGGCCCCTTCAGTATGGAGTGCTGATTTGCATGAAGCAATTGAGCAGGCCCGACGTCAAGGGCATCGGGTGATACAGGCGCTAGATGAATCTGAGCGCCCGGCTGGATGTGATCGACAACTGGTCAAAATTAATAACGAGTGGGTGATTCAAGCCCTCTGATCCGTTTAACAGAAACTAACGAGTACTCGAGACAGCAATGGGTAAGAATGTCGTTGTGCTGGGCACCCAGTGGGGTGATGAAGGAAAGGGTAAGATCGTTGATCTTCTAACCGAGAAGATTGCAGCGGTTGTACGCTTTCAAGGTGGTCATAATGCTGGTCATACACTGGTTATTGATGGCAAAAAAACAGTCTTGCATTTGATTCCATCAGGTATCCTGCGTGAAAACGTTTTGTGCTTGATTGGTAATGGCGTTGTACTATCCCCCGAAGCCTTGCTTAAGGAAATCGCGGGATTGGAAGCGAAGGGGATCCCTGTCAGTGATCGCTTGCGCTTAAGTCCAGCGTGTCCTTTGATTCTTCCTTGCCACGTCGCGTTGGACCAGGCAAGAGAGTTAATGCGTGGCGAAGCCAAGATCGGTACTACCGGTCGTGGGATAGGGCCTGCATATGAAGACAAAGTCGCTCGCAGAGGCTTGCGTCTTGGGGATATCAAAGACCCTGAGAACTTCGCCACCAAGTTGAAAGAAGTGATCAGTTATCATAATTTCATGCTTGAAAATTACTACAAAGTTGAGCCTGTGAGTTTTGATGCGGTCTATGCCCAGTGCATGGAAATGGCAACCAAACTCTTGCCAATGATTGCCGACGTGACCGGGATTCTGCACGACTTGCGTCGTCAGGGTGCCAGTATTATGTTTGAAGGCGCTCAAGGGTCTTTGTTGGATATCGATCACGGTACCTACCCTTATGTCACCTCGTCCAACACGACGGCAGGTGGAACCTCAACGGGCAGTGGGTTTGGACCTTTGTATCTGGATTACATTCTGGGTATTACCAAGGCGTACACCACACGTGTCGGCGGTGGTCCCTTCCCAACCGAACTGCATTGTGACACAGGTGCACGTTTGGCTGAACGAGGCCATGAATTTGGATCAACGACTGGGCGTGCGCGTCGCTGTGGTTGGTTCGATGCCGTTGCGCTTAAGCATGCCATCGAAATTAACTCCGTATCCGGTATCTGCCTCACTAAGCTTGATGTCCTTGATGGGCTTGACGAGATCCGTATCTGTATCGGCTACGAAGATGCGAATGGCAATGTGATCACATCCTTAAGTGGTAGCGAAGATTACGAGAAAGTCACCCCTGTGTACGAAAGCGTGCCGGGTTGGACAGAATCAACAATCGGAGCTAAAAGCTTGGATCAGTTGCCAGAAAACGCCCGTGCTTACATCAGCCGCTTGGAAGTGTTGATGGGTGCTCCAGTGGATATCATTTCCACAGGCCCAGATCGTAATGAAACCATTGTTCTGCGCGATCCATTTGCCTTGGATGCGTAAGTAAACAGTGCGTATAAAAAAGGGGGCGATATTTTGGTATCGCCCCCTTTTTTTATTCAATGTTACTGTTTGAGCTTACAGGTTGCCGACCTGTACGGTTTTTAGCAATTGCTTAAACATCTTCGGGTTGGCCGCCACAAGCTCGCCTGTTTTCAGGTGCTGGTTGCCACCTTTAAAGTCACCGATCAAACCACCGGCTTCTTGGATTAACAGGATGCCGGCTTCTTGTTCCCAGTCGTTGAGGCCCGCTTGAAAGAAACCGTCCAGCCGACCTGCCGCTGTGTAGGCAAGGTTAAGCAAGGTGGAGCCGCTGCTGAAGGTGTTGCCATCTGCATGAATAATTTGGCCGACAATGGCTTGGTGAGTCTGGAACCATGCCTTGTCGCTTTTGCGGTTAAAGAAACCTGTGCCAATTAAGGAACCTGTCAGGTTTTTTGCGCTACTGACTCTGAGTCTGCGACCGTTTAACTGTGCTCCGCTACCACGGCTGGCTGTAAATTCTTCGCCTGTAATTGGGTTGATAATCACCGCATGTTCAATACGGCCATTGATTCTACCTGTTAGGCTTAAAGCAAAAATAGGAAGTGCGTTCGAGAAATTCGTCAGGCCGTCAACGGGATTGATCTGCCACTCAACGTGAGTGGGGCCGTCGCCAGTGGCTTTGTAGTGGCCGCTAAACTCAGCGTTTACAGTGTGGTGTGGATACGCCTTCTGAAGACTTTGAACGATGGTTCGTTCTGCTTGGCAGCACACGTCATTAATGAACTCAGCAACGCTGGATTGTTCGGATTTGATTAGGTCTAGGCGTTCAATAGCCCGAGCGATTTGTTCACCGCCGAGACGGGCAGCACGAAGTGCGATATTAACTATCGGTAGCATCAGAGTAAGCGTCCAAATTATTCAAGAGCGAAAGGGATAGTATACTGCAGTGTTGATTTCTTATCTATTCATGCGGGCGATTTTGGCCGTCTGTTGTGGTTTTTTCTGGCTAGGTGACGGGCGTGCCAATCTGCCACTAATGGACTGGCACGCATTGTTAAAAACTATGATGATTTGTGGCTCGCTTTTATCTGGAAGTATCCAAAAATCTATACTAAGATCAAAGCGTTATTGATAGAGTGCCAAGAATAACCCGCTTGAGTGAGGCTCCAATACCGTGCTGGCTCGTTTTGTAAGGCGCTTTTTTTGGGGTAATAGTTTTTATAAAACAATTGGTTAGGTTTGGTTTTTGGGTGGAAGTGGGACTGGCTAAGCGAGTTGGCGTGTTATTAAAATGTTATAACGAATCTATATAGGTATAAAATGAATAAAAAATTGAGGGATTTGCTAGACGAAAGACTGGCAAAGGGTGAAATATCCATTGATGAATACAAATCAATTGTAAAAGAAATCTTGGACAAGGATACCTCTTCAGGTAAAGCAGATGCCGAGCAGGAAGACAGCGTGTCTTCAAAGGTACCATTTTCAGCAAGTAGTTTTAAAATTGGTGGCGCTAATAATTCGTCTGCGGTAGAGGATATGGCTATAAACAATAAGCTTACAGGTGTCTATTTTCTGTCGTTGGTTTATCTTATGTCTTTTGTTTGTGTAGCTTTGTTGATTCTTATTTTGATTTTTATGAATCCCGGAGATATTGGGCGTGACATAAAGGATGCTATGGGTTTTAACGATTCGAGGCATTTCAAGGCTTTCGCACTTTCAATTTTTGTGCCTTTTTTCATTTATATTTCGCCTCAAAAGATGTTTCGAAGAAATTCAATATATAACGCTAGAGAGAATAAAGAAAATTCAATTTTTTCTGCAATTATCGTATTTTCGATAATGGGTATTTTGAGCTCAGGGTTACAGTCTGAGCCATCCAATTTTGCGGGGTTTGCAGTTGCGAATGCCCTACTTCCGATAGAGTTTGTGCTTATATTTCTGATGTGGAAAAAAGGAAGAGGTGGGTTTTGGATGCGCTTAAAGGATGGACTTTAGAACAGGCCCAATCATTACGCCGTGATTAACAGTATGATGGGATATTCTAGGTTTAATTCGCGATTGGATAATAAGGTTATAACAATTGCATCAAATTCGCTCCGGCCCAGGTGGGCCTCCACTGGACGGCCTTGTCTGGCCGCCTTTTATGCAAGCGTTAGGCACCAAAGGAGTCATCGTGGATAGATTAGAGCTAAAAGTCCCACCTGTTATTCAAACGGCGATCTCCGCAGCTCTCATGTGGATATTGGCAGCTCTGTTACCTGCGCTAAGTATTGAGTTTTTCGCTTCGTCGCTCATTGCGCTAGTTTTGGCATTAATTGGTATGGTTTTCGCGCTACTTGGTGTTTTGGCGTTTCGTTCTGCAGGCACCACAGTGGATCCGAGAATACCGGATCAATCTTCAAGCCTTGTAACTAAGGGAGTCTATCGAATCAGCCGAAACCCAATGTACGTTGGCTTCTTACTCATGCTTGTGGGTTGGAGCGTTTTTCTAACGAACTTCTCAAGTCTCTTGCTGCTGCCGTTGTTCGTGATGTATATGAATAGGTTTCAAATCTTTCCAGAGGAGCGGTACATGCGTGAAAAGTTTGGACATGAGTACCGTCAATATGCAGCAGCGGTCCGCCGATGGATTTGATGCCTAACAAAGCGTCTATGGACTCCCCCTCTATTGCAAGCACAAAGTGATCAAACTTGGCGGTGAATGGCAGCATACGTCTATTCGGCTCGTGAGTTTCATGGTGTTAGCCATGCTCCAGCCTGATAACTTTCGCGCACAGGTGCCTCATCGCTGCATCGGTAATAAATACCAGCCTTGTTACCAGGCCCTTCCTGTGCACGGTCGTTGCCGCTTTATTTATCCACTTTGTAGTGCAATGCTTTGGTTGAGAGTTGTCGTTAACTTACTGTTTTACTTCTTTTACCGTTACATCATGTTGCTAAACCTAAAGCATCTTGCCGTTGCTGCTTTGCCATAATTGCCCAAAGCATTCTGGCCTGCTTGGCGGCGATTGCGACCGCAACAACATTGTTTGGCCGGCGTTCTTGCAGCTTATAAATCCACTCGAACATGGGTATTGTTTGCGTTGATTTTTGTGCTCTGCTGGCCGCCAGCATGACGGTTCGGGCACCCTGAACCAAGAGTGTTCGTAAGTAACGGTCACCGCGTTTAGTAATGGCACCGAGTTGCGCTTTACCACCGGATGAATTCTGTTTTGGCACTAAACCGAGCCAGGCAGCAAACTGCCTGCCGTTTTTAAATACTGACACATCACCGGCTGTTGCTACTGCCGCACTGGCGGTAACGCTACCGACACCACAGAGCTCAAGTAAGGCTTTTGCGGTGGTATCTTGTTTGCTCCAGGCTTCAATCCGTTTGTTGAGTGCAGTAATCCGCGTCTCTAAATCGGTTAATCTATCTGCTAGGTCGGCGATGCTTTGGCGAAACAGCAGCGGTAAGGTTTCTGATTCAGCCACTAAGGGTAATGTCTTGGCTAGTGCTGCGCGTCCCTGATTAATCACGATGCCAAACTCATGCAGATAACTGCGAATTTGGTTCATCAGTGAAGTACGCTCACGCACCCATTGCTCACGCATCCGGTGTATGACCAATACCGCTTGTTGTGATTCTGATTTAACGGCAACAAAGCGCATATTGGGTCTGGCCAGTGCTTCACAAATGGCTTCGGCATCATTGGCATCGTTTTTACCGCCGCGGCGGTAGGGCGCAACATACTGCGGCGTCATCAGCTTTACGGTATGGCCGAGTTTGGTCAGCTCACGAGCCCAATAATGAGCACCACCGCAGGCTTCAATGCCGATAAGCATCGGTGGTTTGTTGGCGAAGAAGCGCATCATTTCACCTCTGGCTAACTTTTTAACTATGACGGTTTCACCAGATTTAGCATTAACGCCATGAATTTGAAACACGAGCTTTGCAATATCGACCCCACAACGTATAGACTTTTCCATGCGACTTCCCCTCACTTGTGACTGTTTGATTTGACACTCTCAGTGTGGCACATCGATGCCGGATAGTGAGGGGGAGTCCATGTTATTGCTGCTGCCGGACAAATTTTTCGCTGCGCTCGTGTGTCATGACGAAAGGCTAACCCCTTTCTTGCTGTATTAAAGATGAGGGTAGGCCCCTCGGTTCCGGCAACCAGATGCAGGAATCAAACCGCCCTATGCGGCATGTATTAAGAAAGAGGTCTCGAAAGTGATAGATTGGATGATACATCCTAAATTTGGTGCTGACGGGTATTTTTTTGCGCTTTCGTCGGCTCATTAACTAAGCGTTATGCCTCTATTGTAAATCTCTAGCAATCACTTAAATTAAGGTCTAAAATTAGGTCTGATTTTAATGCTTATATGGTGAAGTTATGAGACAGGTATTAGCGAATTGCTCTGCCAGTATTTCAGAGTTAAAGAAAAATCCAACTGCTCTTTTGAACGAGGCTGATGGTTCAGCTATTGCGATCCTTAACCATAACAAACCCGCAGCTTACCTTGTACCGGCTGAAACTTACGAGTATCTGATGGATATGCTTGATGATTATGAGCTTTCCCAAATAGTAGATAGTCGTCGTGGTGATTTGTCGCAAGCTGTGGAAATCAATATTGATGACTTATAAGTTAAAGTTTTTGCCAGCAGCCCAAAAGGAGTGGAGTAAGCTAGCGCCAACGATTCAGAGTCAATTTAAAAAGAAACTCAAAGAAAGGCTAGAAAATCCCCACGTTCCATCATCAAAGTTACGGGGTTATGATTCTGTTTACAAAATCAAACTTCGTACATCAGGTTATCGTTTGGCTTATGAAGTCATCGACAATGAAGTTGTCGTTTATGTACTCGCTGTTGGTAAACGAGATAAAGATGCTGTTTATAAGAAGCTGGCTTCACGCTTCAGCTAGCGGCATTACAAACGCTTCAAGAGGGACAGCCAACGCGTGGCATTTTTACTATGCGTTGGTTTTTGTGATTACGGAGTTATGCGGAAGCTTGGTAGTAGCGTTGTCTGCCCCTTAAGCGGGCGTTCAGGCTGTAGAAAAACCTCTCCATCTATGCTTTGATAAGACTTTCAGGAAACGGAGGCTCTGGGATGGCAAAGTTCAAACATTACGATTACAACCAGATGTCGATGGTGGTGATTAACTACCTAGAACAGATCCAACCTGGCACGTTTGAATTTTCACTGCATTACCTGATCTCTGAAAAACTCGACCTATCGGCTTTTCACAAGCCCTATAAAAATGATGCCGAAGGTCGGCCTGCATACGACCCAGCGATACTACTCAAAATTATATTATTTGCTTACTCAAAGGGTATTACGTCCAGCCGTGAGATCCAGTGGTGCTGCGAAACGAATATCATCTTCAAAGCCTTATCTTGCGACACCGTGCCGCACTTTACTACGATTGCTCACTTTGTCAGTAGCCGAGCTCAGGCAATAGAAGCCTTATTTGAACAAGTGTTACTCATCTGTGATCAACAAGGATTGTTGGGCCATGAACTCTTTGCCATTGATGGTTGTAAGATGCGCTCTAATGCATCCAAGGAATGGTCTGGCACCTTTAAAGAACTGGAACAGAAACGTCAAAAGCTCAAGCGCTTGATCCAGTATCATCTCAGTGAGCATCAAGAAAAAGATACCTGTGAAAGTGAAGAATCACTGGAACGTAATAATCGTAAGACTCAAACCATTCAAACACTGGATGCGGCTGCCAATAAGATCGATGCTTTTTTAAAGCAGAACCAGCCAAGGATGGGTAAAGGCAAACGCAGTAAGGAAGTGAAGAGCAATATCACTGATCCAGAGTCAGCCAAGATGACGACCAGCAAAGGCACCATTCAAGGTTATAACGGTGTTGCAGCAGTCGACAAAAAACATCAAATTATCATTGATGCACAAGCCTTCGGTGAAGGGCAGGAACATCATACTTTGGAGCCTGTATTAGAGAGTATTAAAGCACGTTATCAGCGGCTTGGTATTGATGACAATGTATATGCAGGCGGCGTTATCGTGACGGCTGATACTGGCTTTGCGAATGACAAATGTGTCTGGAACACATTTGAACCGCTTCAGCGGGCCCGAAGGGCGAGTCTCAGGATGAGACGAGTAATGAATATGAAGTATTTGCACGAAAATCAGATTAATGGGTTCATTCCTGATAATCAGTTTAGAAGCCGCGACCCCAAGTTTGCACACCAAAAAGCAAAATACGGCAAGCGCCATCAGTCTTCAAGAAAGTCTAAAGCGAAACCTCTGATTCCCGCTAGCGAGTTCCAGTTTGATCCAGTAGAGATGATATGTATATGTCCGGCGGGTGAACAGATTAGTCATCGGGGAGTTAAAACGAATGAACGTGGTCAATGCTCAGCCTATTTTGAAGGTCGATTACTGCAATGCCGTCATTGCGCTATAAAAGATAAGTGCATGAAGAATCCAGCGTCAGCGAATCATCGCAAAGGTGCCGGAAGACAAGTCAGTTTTGCACTTAACGACCAGCGTGCGCCGACCTATACTGACTGGATGAAGCACCGAGTGGATAGTCCTAAAGGGAAGCAAATTTATAGCCATCGAATGTCTGTTGTGGAGCCTCTGTTCGGCAACATTGGCACCAACAAAGCACTCAGTCGTTTTAGTCTGCGAGGTAAAAACAAGGTACAGGGTCAGTGGCAATTGTACTGTTTGGTGCATAATGTAGAGAAGTTAGCGAAATACGGTGGATTGAGCGGATGAGGCGAAAATCAGGATAAGATGGCTTCTGAATGAGGCTCTGAAGGGGCAATTGCTTAAGGCCTATAAAAGTAAAAGCTAAAAAAACAAAGTAAATAAGTGATTGCTGACTGAAGTCAGCAATTGAAATGAATAATATAGACTGGGCTCTGGCGGAAAAACTTGTCGAGATTAGGTTTTTCTACAGGCTCGTTATATGCCAGAGAGTACAAAATCGACTGCTGCAGTAATGTCAGCGCGTTGTGAAGTCAGGTCATAGGCCTGAACACCGAGCTGTTTGCGATCTACACCTGCAATGTCTTGTGTCATTGCTGTGAAGCTCTCACCATCAAGAATGAATGTGGGATTGAGCCTCGATAGGCTTATCTGTGCAGCCATTTTTGAAGGTGTAAGCGGAATGACAATGGTTGTTCTCAGTTCACTTAATAAACCAGTTTGTATATCCAGCAGGTAAGGGTATTGGGTGCGAGTAGCTGGGTTGGGGTTCTTATATGCGCAAAATTGACTTATCAGAACTTCCTGACACTGTCGCTGAACGTGCCGTTGGTTTCGACAAATTGGTTGTATGATTGAATAACATCGGCGTTCTCGCGTAGCCATTGAGCGCGCTGTTCAGTCCTTAATTGATCAGCCAGGGCACGCTCCAAAGTTGCAGATAGATTGATATTGAGACCTTTGGCTTTTTCAAGTAAATCACTGTTTATACTGACATTAGTGGGTTTCTTGGGGGCTTGGGTATTGTATGCGTAATTCATGGCTGTTGCTCCGCATGTGTAATGTGCATAGTGTATGCGCATACTCATTGTTGGGCAAGGCATATAACAATCCGCAGCAATCGCTCCCGTTGGTCGCTGGGACAGCCAAAACGCTGCGCTTATTTGGTCGCTCTTGTGAGGGGCGTTAGCAGTCAATCATATCCACTTCCTTGCTAAATGAGTAAAAAAGGAATAATTTATACTCATGAACACGTTTGAATTTGATGGTGAAAAAAGTCAAGCGAACCTCCATAAGCATGGAATTGATTTCCTTGATGCACAGGCCTTGTGGCAAGACCAAGATTTACTAGAGATTCAAGCTAAGTCAGATGATGAACCTCGTTACCTTGTCATTGGTCATTATAGGTGATAAGCACTGGTCTGCCGTGATCACATACCGAGGTGAAAAAATACGAATTATTTCGGTAAGACGTTCACGCAAGAGTGAGGTAGAGTTGTATGAAAGCTAATGAATTTGATTCAAAATTTGATGAGAGTGTAGAAGACATCATTGGCGATCTTGATGTAACAACTGCACGCCGAGTAAATCATGAAGTAAAGCGCATTAATGTTGATTTTCCTGCATGGGTAGTTGAATCGCTTGATCGCGAAGCTGCTCGAATAGGAGTCACTCGCCAATCCATTATTAAAGTTTGGCTAGTAGAGCGTTTGCGTGCTGAAGCTGCTAACAGCCGCTGAAAAGTGACACCGCGAGCGTTGCACTTTAGCGGAGCGTTAAATTTTTTGCCTACCCTTGTAGACTATGCTGTAATACATTGTAGTCAGCAAATTCGAGGGTCATAGTCATGAGCGTCACCACAGTTCGCCTTCAAGCAGAAGTTGAAGAGCATCTGGAAGCGATCGCCAGCAGGCTGCACCGTAGCAAAGGCTGGGTAATCAACCAGGCATTGTCGGAATACATAGAAAGGCAGCAGCTTGAGCAAGAGCGGTGGAAACAAACATTAGAGGCAATGGAGTCTGCTGCCCAAGGCAAGGTTGTTGATGCCAGCGAGGTCCACAGTTGGCTTAATACCTGGGGAGCCGAAAACGAGCAAGATGCGCCGAGGTCAGGTAAGTGAAGCTGGTTTACACGGATGAGGCCATTGATGATTTGAAACGCCTCAGGGAGTTCATTGCGGTGCACAGCCCGTCGGCGGCAGCTAGGATTGCCACCGAACTGGTTGGCAAAATCGAATTACTTCCAGAATTCCCCAAAATGGGCACACCAGTTGAAATGGCACCGGTGCCTGACTCTGTTCGAGATATGGTTTTCGGAAAATACGTCGTTCGATATTCAGTTCATGCCAGTGCTATCATTATTCTCAGAGTGTGGCATGGCCTTGAGGGTGAACGATAGCAATTTAACCAAACGCGGTACTCGGACGCCCTTATCTCCGCTTCGCTGCATCAAGGTTGCCGGTGCGCTCTGTGTTAAGCTTAAAAATCAGCACTTGTCATATGTAACCTTATGGGTTGTGATTGATCCCGTTGCGCCTGGACATCTATTTATCCTGTACCTCTGCACTTCCTCAAGCGTTATCTGTTACCATATTGGCCTCATTTTTTTATGAAATTGCACAGATGCTTGATCAAATACGTATAATTCTCGTGAATACGACGCATCCCGGTAATATTGGGGCGGTTGCCAGAGCCATGAAAAATATGGGGCTGGCGGATCTTTGTTTGGTTGCACCTAAACGTTTTCCAGATCCTGAGGCCGATGCCCGTGCGTCGGGAGCGACCGATATTTTAGCGGCGGCGACACTCGTGGATACCTTAGAGGATGCCATTGCGGATTGCCATCTCGTGGTGGGCACCAGTGCGCGTGGGCGTCATATCCCTTGGCCGATCATGAACCCAAGAGAACTTGCGGGTGTTGTCGGAAAGGTGGCTCCTGATACGCGCGTCGCGATTGTCTTTGGTCGCGAAGATCGTGGCCTGACCAATGAAGAGCTTCATCGCTGTCATCATCATGTGCAAATTCCTACGAACCCCGATTTTAGTTCGTTGAACGTGGCCGCTGCTGTGCAAGTGATTGCGTATGAACTGCGCATGTTGCAGGAGTCGTTAGACGAGCCGTCTGCACCTAAGTGGGGAACGCAGTGGGATATCGAGTTGGCGCAAGCAAAAGAGCTGGAGCTTTTGTTTGAACACTTAGAGAAAACCTTGGTGGAGATCGAGTTCTTAGATCCTGAAAACCCACGTCAGTTGATGACCCGTATGCGCAGGCTTTTTTTAAGAGCCGTGCCGGATAAGGTTGAGGTCAACGTTTTGCGCGGTATTTTAAGAAGCGTGGACGAAAAAGTGGGCGCGGATCATCCCAAAAAAGGCTAACGTCTAAAAAGGTTATTTGTGTGTTTGCATCCATAAAAGAAGACATTGCGTCTGTTTTTCACCGAGACCCTGCCGCACGTAGTACCTTCGAGGTGGTGACAACCTATCCGGGCTTGCATGCGGTCTGGTGGCATCGTTTGGCACATGGGCTTTGGCGTCGGGGCTTTAAGTGGCTGGCGCGAATGATTTCCAATTTTGCCCGCTGGACAACGGGTATCGAGATTCACCCCGGTGCGCAAATCGGTCGCCGCTTTTTTATTGATCATGGCATGGGTGTCGTTATTGGCGAAACCGCATCGTAGGCGACGATGTCACGCTTTACCACGGTGTTACCCTAGGGGGCACAACTTGGAATAAGGGGCAGCGCCATCCAACCCTCGAAAGTGGTGTGGTGTGTGGTGCTGGGGCGAAGATTCTCGGGCCGATCACAATTGGCCAAGGGGCGCGTGTCGGGTCGAATGCCGTGGTGACCAAACACGTACCGGCTGGTGCTACTGTTGTCGGTATTCCAGCGCGGATTGTTAAGCGCGGCCAAGAGTCGGCTCAATGCGAAGACGTGCGCCGAAAAATGGCCAATCAAATGGCTTTGATGCCTACGCCGTTACCGAAGAAGTGTCAGATCCTGTTGCGCATGCCATACAGTGTCTTTCAGACCATATGCAGGCGATGGATAAGAAAGTTGAATCCATGGGGCAAGTGTTGTGTGAATTGCGTCCTGAGTACTGCAATGAGGAGTTGCCTGAGCTGAAAGGCGAGGATTTTGAGGGGGCTGTTGAAGACGAAAGCACCTTATCGACTCGCGAATCTAATTCTTGATCAAATCAGTAGGTTAAATAGTTGACTGCTTTTGTAGGTTTTAGCATAATCCCTCTTACTTAATTGGGTGAATGTGAGGTGAATGATGCGACTTACAACGAAAGGCCGGTATGCGGTGACTGCCATGTTGGACTTGGCACTGCACGAAGGAAAAGGACCAATCAGTCTTGCCGATATTTCTGAGCGCCAAGGAATTTCTTTGTCGTATCTTGAGCAACTTTTTGCACGTTTGCGTCGCAATGAGTTGGTTTCAAGCGTCAGAGGCCCAGGCGGTGGTTATCAACTCAAACGCCCACAGAACAAAATTAATGTTGCTGAAGTTGTGGATGCTGTCAATGAGACGGTCGATGCCACGGGTTGCCGGAGTAAAGGCGATTGTCAGGCCGGTGAAGTCTGTTTGACCCATCATTTATGGTGTGATTTGAGCGATCAAATACACAGCTTTTTGGCAGGTATTACCCTAGCCGATCTGGTTCAGCGTCAAGATGTTCAGCAGGTTGCTTCGCGTCAAGATTTACGCAAATTAGATCAAGTGATTGTCAGTTCGCGTGAAAGTGAGTTTGAAAGGGTGGCGAGCAGGCACTAAGGCCTGTGTTGCCAGTGGTATTTTTTAACAAGTGTGAAAATAATGATGCGTCCTGTTTATCTCGACTATGCCGCCTCAACCCCAGTGGATCCGAGAGTGGCCGAAAAAATGATGGCCTGTCTGACAATGGATGGAAACTTTGCGAATCCAGCGTCACGGTCTCATATTTACGGCTGGAGAGCGGAAGAGGCCGTTGAGCAAGCACGTCAACAGGTTGCTGAATTATTGAACACGGATCCACGCTCGATTGTGTGGACATCCGGTGCAACAGAATCGAACAATCTTGCGATTAAAGGGGCTGCGCATCAAAGTGCGCGTAAAGGCAAACACCTGATTACGTCGCGAATTGAGCACAAAGCGGTGATTGATACCCTTCGTCATCTTGAGGATGAGGGGTATGAAGTCACATGGTTGACGCCTGATGCGCAGGGCCTAATTCATGTCCAGCAAGTCAGTGATGCGTTACGCGATGACACAATTTTAGTGTCGCTGATGCATGTGAACAACGAGATAGGCACCGTCACCGATATTGCGGCGATAGGGGATCTTTGTCGAGAGCATCGTGTGTTGTTTCATGTGGATGCCGCGCAAAGTGTCGGCAAGCTGCCTATTGATTTGAGTGAGTTGAACGTTGATTTAATGTCGATCTCAGCTCACAAGATATACGGCCCAAAAGGAATCGGTGCGCTCTATGTTCGCCAGCAACCCAAAGTGCGTATAGAAGCGCAAATACACGGGGGCGGACATGAGCGAGGGATGCGTTCGGGCACCCTGCCGACCCATCAAATCGTCGGAATGGGTGAGGCATTAAAGCTCGCACAGGAATTGATGCTTGAAGAGTCGACGAGAATTGCCCGTCATCGTCAAACCTTTTGGGAAGGGATTAAAGATTTACCTAGTGTACAATTGAACGGATCCTTCTCGCGGCGGATTGCAGGCAATTTGAATCTGGCCGTTGCAGGGGTTGAGGGTGAAGTGTTGTTGATGGCCTTAAAAGATCTCGCCATCTCAACAGGATCGGCATGCACCTCAGCCAGCGTAGAACCCAGTTATGTTTTAAAAGCCATCGGCGTCCCTGATGCACTGGCGCATGCGTCAGTGCGTATCAGTTTTGGGCGCTTCACCACAGAAGATGAAGTCGAGTTTGCCATTAAGCATTTCCGTCAGGTTGTCACTCGATTGACAAACACTGATGCCTAACCCGGCGCGGATGTGCAAGCAGAGGTAGTAGAGTTATGTCTGAACAGGTCGAAAGTTTAATTAGGAAAGAGTACTCAGCCGGTTTTCACACCAATATCGAGTCTGAGACTTTGCTCCAGGGTTGAATGAGGACGTAATTCGTTTCATTTCAGCTAAAAAAAATGAGCCTCAGTGGATGCTCGACTGGCGTCTTAAAGCGTTCAAAATTTGGCAAGGAATGGAAGAGCCTGAGTGGGCGCACGTCAAATATCCGAAGATCGATTTTCAGTCGATTTCGTATTTCTCAGCGCCCAAGAGTCTTGCGGACCGTCCAAAAAGCCTGGATGAAGTCGATCCTGACCTTATTGAAACCTACAATAAGCTTGGTATTCCGTTGCATGAGCAAGAGATGTTGGCCGGTGTAGCGGTTGATGCTGTTTTCGACTCTGTTTCTGTGGTGACAACGTTCAGAGGCAAGCTGGAAGAGGCCGGTGTTATTTTTTGCCCGATCAGCGAAGCTGTGCACAAATACCCCGAGTTGATTAAAA
The DNA here is from genome assembly GCF_000585235.1 of Nitrincola nitratireducens. Classification (NCBI taxonomy): domain Bacteria; kingdom Pseudomonadati; phylum Pseudomonadota; class Gammaproteobacteria; order Oceanospirillales; family Oceanospirillaceae; genus Nitrincola; species Nitrincola nitratireducens. The sequence continues at coordinate 190,005 of NZ_AONB01000003.1, forward strand.
AATACATTGGTTCAGTCGTTCCTCAACGCGATAACTATTATTCTGCGTTGAATTCAGCCGTGTTCTCCGATGGTTCCTTCGTGTACATCCCTAAAGGTGTGCGTTGTCCGATGGAACTTTCCACCTATTTCAGAATTAATGAAATGAACACTGGGCAGTTTGAGCGTACCTTGATTATTGCCGATGAAGGCTCACACGTGAGCTATTTGGAAGGCTGTACTGCGCCACAACGTGACGAGAATCAGCTGCATGCAGCTGTTGTTGAGTTGGTTGCGCTGGACAATGCCGAGATTAAATATTCAACAGTGCAAAACTGGTACCCCGGCGATGAACAAGGCAAGGGCGGCATTTATAACTTTGTAACCAAACGTGGAATCTGCCATACCCGCGCCAAGATTTCGTGGACGCAGGTTGAAACTGGATCGGCTGTGACCTGGAAGTACCCGAGCTGCATCCTAAAGGGCGATCACAGTATTGGTGAGTTTTACTCGGTTGCTTTGACGAATAATTACCAGCAGGCCGATACCGGAACCAAAATGATCCACTTGGGTAAGCACACCAAGTCGACCATTATTTCCAAGGGTATTTCGGCGGGTAAAAGTCAAAATGCCTATCGTGGTTTAGTGCGCATGGGGCCAACGGCGGAAGGTGCGCGTAATTATACACAATGCGATTCTTTGCTGATTGGTGACCGTTGTGGCGCACACACCTTTCCTTACATAGAAAGTGCACACCCTTCTGCTGTTGTTGAGCATGAAGCAACCACGTCTAAAGTCAGTGATGATCAGCTGTTCTTATGCCAACAGCGCGGTTTAGATGCCGAAAAAGCCGTTTCCATGATTGTGAATGGTTTTTGCCGAGAAGTGTTTAAACAGCTGCCAATGGAATTCGCTGTGGAAGCGGGCAAGTTGTTAGAAGTCAGTCTCGAAGGGTCAGTAGCTAAGCCGTACTGAGCAACCGATTTAAATGTTTGTGAGTGATACGATGTTAAAAATTAATGACTTGTGTGCAAAAGTAGAAGACAAAGAAATTCTTCGCCAGCTAAATCTTGAAGTAAAGCCAGGTGAAATTCATGCCATCATGGGACCCAATGGTGCGGGTAAGAGTACCCTGGGCAATGTGTTGTCTGGACGTCCAGGCTATGAAGCCACAGCAGGTCATGTTGAATTTAAAGGTCAGGATCTTTTAGACATGGATCCTGAAATTAGAGCCAGAGAAGGATTGTTTTTGGCGTTTCAGTATCCCGTTGAAATACCCGGCGTCAGCAATATGGAGTTGCTGAAAGCCTCTGTTGATGCGCGTCGTGCACATGCAGGTCTTGAAGAATACTCTGCAATTGAGTTCATGAAAATGGCACGCGAAGCCTGTAAAGCCGTTAATCTGGATCAGAGCTTTTTAAAGCGTGGTGTGAATGAGGGGTTCTCAGGCGGAGAAAAGAAGCGCAACGAAATCATGCAGATGATGCTGCTTGAACCGTCGCTTTGCATCTTGGATGAAACAGACTCGGGTCTGGATATCGATGCGTTGCAAGTGGTTGCAAGCGGTGTAAATGCCATGCGCTCAGCCGATCGCAGTTTTATTGTTGTCACTCACTATCAGCGTTTACTGGATTACATCGTACCGGATTATGTTCACGTACTGGCGAATGGTCGTATCGTTAAGTCCGGTGATAAGTCATTGGCACTTGAGCTAGAAGCGAAGGGATATAGCTGGTTAGAAAATGAGGCTGTTTGACGATGAGTGAATTTCAATCACATGCGCTGGTATTGGCGCAACAGTCTACAGGGCTTCCTTGGCTTAACGAGGCGAAACAGGCGTGTGCCGATCAATGGCAAACTGAAAAATGGCCAACACGCAAAACCGAAGCTTGGCGTTATACTTCGTTGCAGTCCTTGGAGTCGACGCTTTGGACTTTGCCATCGGATGCAGCATTAGATGCGCTGCCCGATGAATTAATGGCACTGGATGCAATTCGCGTAGTGTTTGTGAATGGGCACTTCTCCAGTCAGTTTTCGTCAGAATTGCCTGCAAGTTTAAGCTTGTTTAGCCAAGCGTCAGACGCTGAACAACAGGCGATTTTAGCCAAGTTTAATCAAGTGGCTAAGGTTGAAAAGCACCTGTTTTCTCAACTCAACACAGCGGCGTTGGGAGAGGGGGTCTTTTTAAACCTTCGTGCCAATCAGCGCTTGGAAAAGCCAGTGTATGTGGTGCATATACACACGGGATCTGGTGCCTCTGACTATGTGGGCTCGCGTCTGTTGCTCTCACTGGAAACCAGTGCCGAGGCCGTTGTCATCGAGCATTTTGTGACGTTGAGCGATGCCAGCCCCATGTTTAATGCGGTGACCGAAGTCGATTTAGGTGAAAACGCCAAACTTAAACATTATCGAATCAGCATGGAAAGTGAGCAAGCCTTGCATTTGGGCAGTGTTCATGCCGCCTTGCATGCCAATTCCCAGCTGACGGGCTTTACCTTGGCAACCGGGAGTCGTTTGAAGCGCATCGATTACCATGTTCGACATCTGGGGTCGGGTGCGGATCTTGATTTGCAGGGTATTTATTTACCTAAGCATAACCAACGCGTCGATTACCATACCAATGTTGAGCACTGTGTTCCGCATTGCACGACCAATGAAGTGTTTAGAGGGGTGATTTCGGATACGGCGAAAGCGGTCTTTAACGGACGTATTCATATTCATCAGGACGCTCAAAAAACACTAGCGGAGATGAGTAATCGTAACCTTTTGACGTCAAATCGCGCAGAAATAAACACTAAGCCTGAATTGGAAATTTACGCCGATGATGTGAAGTGTGCGCACGGTGCGACCATCAGTCAATTGAACGATGAGTCCTTATTTTACTTAGTCAGCCGTGGTATTTCTGAGGCGGAAGCGAGAGTCATGCTCAGTTTTGGTTTTGTCAACGAGCTGGTTGAAAACATTGCCATAGATGAAATTAAAGAGTGGTTGCGCCCACGCATGGCGAAAGCGTTTGGCCAGAGTGATGACGTTGTGCGTCATTTGATCCACGATGAATCTATCGATTAGCGAAAGGTGGTGATTGAGTGAGTTTGGATATCGATAAAATAAGGGCAGATTTTCCAGCGTTGCATCAGACGGTGAATGGGCGTCCCCTTGTCTACTTAGACAACGGTGCGACAACACATAAGCCGCAAGCGATGATTGATGCATTGGTGAATTTTTATTCATTGGATAACAGCAACGTCCACCGAGGTGCACATGCGTTGAGTGATCGGGCGACCGAGAAGTTTGAAGCGGCGCGCCAAACCCTTGCTGAATTCATTAATGCGCCTGAAAGTCGATCGGTTATTTGGACTCGCGGAAGCACCGAAAGCATTAACCTTGTCGCGTACAGTTGGGGGCGTCAAAACCTGTCAAAAGGCGATAGGGTCTTAGTTTCCATGCTTGAACATCACTCCAACATCGTGCCGTGGCAATTGGTTGCGCAAGAGGTTGGAGCCGAGGTGGTGCCTATTCCGATTACGGACGAAGGCATTATTGACTTGCAAGCCTATGAAGCCTTGCTCGATGATCGAGTGAAAATGGTCGCATTTGCCCATGTCTCGAATGCTTTGGGTGTCATCCATCCCGTTCAAAAAATGGTGGAGATGGCGCATCGCGTGGGTGCGAAGGTGTTGGTTGACGGCGCTCAAGGCGCTGGGCACTTCCTTGCCGACGTGCAGCAGTTGGGCTGCGATTTTTATACCTTCTCTGGTCATAAGCTTTTCGGCCCAACGGGCATAGGCGCTTTGTATGGCAAGGCAGAGCTGTTAGAGGCGATGCCACCCTGGTTGGGCGGCGGAGAAATGATTGAGAGTGTCAGCTTTGCAGGGACAACCTTTAACAAGCTGCCGTTTAAGTTTGAAGCGGGCACTCCGAATATCGCGGACGCGATTGCCTTGGCGGCCTCAATCCACTACCTCAATGGCTTAGACAAGCAAGCACTCATCGATCATGAAGCTCAACTTCTGGCCTACGCAGAAGAAAAGGCAAAGGCCTTTGAGGGAATGCGCGTTTTGGGCGTGTCTCACGAAAAAGTCTGCGTGCTAAGTTTTGTTTTAGACGGTGTCCACTCAGCGGATCTCGGTATGTTGCTGGACCAGCAGGGTATTGCCGTCAGGACGGGTAACCATTGTGCACAGCCAGCAATGGAAGCCTTAGGTGTTGATGGCAGTGTTAGAGCCAGTTTTAGTTTTTACAATACGCTTTCTGAAGTGGATCGTTTATTTGAAGCCTTAGAAAAAGCCCGTGAGTTTTTGATTTAAACAGCAAAGGAGACGTTTCATGTCCGTGGAATCATTTGATCCGCAAACTCAGACGGTAACGGTTTTACCTGCTGCTTTGAGTCATTTTCGTAAGCAGCTTGCCAGTAAGCCTGAAGCCCAAGCCGTTCGTCTCAGCGTAAAGCCCAGCGGATGCTCAGGCTATATGTATGTTTTGGACTTTGTGTCTGAGTCTTTAACGGATGATGTTGACCTGATGGTGGCTGATGACATTCGTTTATTGGTTGATAAAGCCAGTTTGCCGATTGTGGCGGGGACCCAAATCGACTTTGTTCGAGAGGGAATCAACCGTCAAATTAAGTTTATTAATCCCAATGCCACCAGTGAGTGTGGTTGTGGCGAAAGCTTTACAGTGAGTGACTGAGAATGGAAAGACGCATGGTTGTCACGGTGGCTGATTGCCCCGCCCGAATCGTTCCAGCAGGGACTCCTGTGGTTATTCCGAAGGATACATTTGTGACCATTACCCAGTCGTTGGGGGGGAATTACACCCTGACCTGGAGCGGCCAAATGGTTCGGGTGGACGGTACGGATGCTCAGATGCTGGGTTTAAAGCCAGAAAAACTTGAGTTTCCAGCCCCCGAGAATGATCAAATTCAAGAAGAGCAAGTGTGGGATGCTTTAAAAACCATCTACGATCCAGAGATTCCAGTCGATTTGGTTAATCTTGGCTTGATTTACAGTGTGGCACTTGATCAACAGAGTAAGCGAGTGGATATTCAAATGACCCTTACGGCGCCTGGTTGTGGTATGGGGCCAGTGTTGGTGGGTGATGTTGAGTATCGCGTGGCAAAGGTTCCGAATGTAGAGTCGGTTAAAGTGGAGTTGGTCTTTGATCCACCTTGGCAACGCGATATGATGAGTGAAGAAGCGCAGCTTGCGACGGGCATGTTCTACTAAGCATTTCATTGAAGGAAAACTGTATGAAGCAATTCGGCATCGACATCAGCGCCGATGAGGTTATCGACACCCTCTCATTTTTTGACAGTTGGGAGGATCGATACCGCTATATTATTGATTTAGGCAAAGAGCTGCCTTCGATGTCAGAGTCGCTTCAAACCGAAGCTAATCAGGTCAAAGGCTGTCAGAGTCTGGTTTGGTTAGCTGAGCATAAAGAGCAAGGTAAGCTGATCTTTGAAGCCGACAGTAACTCACATATTGTGCGCGGCTTATTGGCTGTGGTCTTAGCGGCGTACAATGGTAAGACGCCAAGTGAAATTTTGGCATTTGATATTGATGCTTACTTTGATGCCTTAAATCTGATCCGGCACCTGAGTCCGAGCCGTGGGAATGGGTTGCGCTCAATGGTAAAACGTATTCAAGATACGGCGGCGGCTCAAGCGGCTTAAGACGTGTTTTTTAAGTTGTACGCAAAGGCAATCACTTCGGCGATTGCCTTGTATAAGGCTTCCGGTATTTCCTCTCCCAGTTCTAAACGTATGAGTACTTCGATTAACTCGGGGCTCTCATGGATATGGATATTGTTCTCTTTTGCCAAGGCAAGTATTTGCTCGGCAATCAGCCCCTTTCCTTTTGCAACTATGGTGGGTGCGGCCCCTTTTTCCTGATCGTACTTGAGTGCAACCGCTTTTTTATTGATGTCTATTTCCGTCATGTGTGCAGATCCACCAATCGCTTTTGTAAAAGAGGAGCAACTGGATTGTGTGCTTTTCCTAAACGAACATGCATGGGCTCGACCGTAAAACCTTGTCGTCTTAAGTCGGTTTCAAAATCACTTAAGCGACGTTGAATTCGTTGTAGGGTATCTGACTGCTCAGCCCAAAAGCGTGCACTTAAGGACATGTCTTCTCGCAGCATTAAATCAGCGTCGACAGCACCGGCTTCCTCAAGGTTAAAATGCAAATGAACACTCCAGAGGGTAACAAACTCACCCTGTTCGTCGCGACGACGATGCTCCGTGATTCGTAGCTCGGCATTGTCCAGTTTGTCCTGCTGTTGAATCGGTAAGTCCAATCGGTAATGACGTTCTTGCCCACCATCTGGCAGCTCACGCCATTGTTGCAAGCTGCTAATCTGTTGCGAGGTTGAACGAGACAGCAATGCGTTTACAAGTTGGGTCAGTTGTTCACGAACCTGCGAGGGTAGCTGTTCTGATAGTTTGAGCAGTTGCCCGAGCTGTTGCTTTAAATCGACAGGCTGATTTTGCCCCGATGTTTGGCTAAGACGTCCCTCTGTCAATAACCCACCTTGCTGCAGGTTTCGTGCGATGGTTTCACCGGCTTCAGGGCTGCCAGGCTTCACACTGAATAAACTGAGCATGGAATGAATGAGCTGATTTAACGCGGAGTTTTGCTTAACCGAGGTGCGGTCCGTTAGCTGCATGAGTTGGTTTAGACCATCAGCCAGTGGCAGTTGAGTAGGCAGCACTTCTCGTAAGGCTTGATTCATGACGGCTTGAGTCTGTGCCTGTTGAGCGATAGGCAGTGCGGGTTGTGGCATTTGAATCATAATGCGGCCATTGTCTGTGACCGTTGCTGTGATTTGTTGGCCTGCTTGCATCGGGCGTGGTGCGATGAGATCAAGCGTCATACCCGCGATAGCCACACGCACGGCAAAGCCTTGTGGCCGTGGTAAAGACGTTGAGGGTTGTAAAGCCGCAGGCAGTGGACGATTGTTTGCGGGCTCCGTGGTGCCAGTGTTGGAGGTTGCCGCTGGCGGACGATTTGAGGTCTCGGAGGGTATGGGCGTCGAGACAGGTGGGCCTGGATTTGTAGTTGTCGGTGTAGCAGTAGCAGTAGCAGTAGCAGGTGTAGGTGTAGGTGTAGGTGTAGGTGTAGGTGTAGGTGGTGCTGTGTTGATAGGCGCTGGATTTGCCGGTGCAGCAGGAGCCGGATTTGCTGGCGCTGTCGTTGCCGGGGAGGCTGTCGCAACGTTAGTCGGTGTAGCGTTTGCTGGGGCCGTATTCGTAGTACTTGCTGGGGTCGTATTCGCTGTATTTGTAGGTGTCGTGATCTGGGGTGCAGTGGGGCGAATCGCTGTGTCTTGTGGTGACGACAAAATTACACCAGGTAGTGGCGTGTTTAAGGGTAGTGTCGCAACTTTGGGTAACGAACTTGTACTGATGTTAAGAATAAACGTGGGTAAGTTTGTTTTGGCCTGAGCTGCAGCCTCGCGTCCACTGGCTTGGGCCGCAGCTTCGGGCATTGGACGTGCCGTTGCACTGCTGTTGGCAAGTTGTAATTGCAAATTGCCTTGAGCGTCTCGGCTCAGCGTGACTTGACTACCTTGCGGCAAAGGTCTTGATGTAATCAGCTCGATTAGACGTCCAGCAAGTTCGGCCTGAATTCGATAGCTTGAAATCTGGGTTGGATGCTGAGTCACACTCGTGACTGTCGCAGGTAAGCTTTTACCTGCGGGTAGCAATTGATTCAGGTCCCGTTCGCGAGGTGTTGAGCCCTCAGTCAGGAGTCGCATCGACTGTATGTTTAGGTTAGCTAACACTTAAAACCTCGTAATGCAACGTAGGAAGGGTATTTTAAAGCCCTAAGTAGCGCTGACTCTTGAACGCCTAAAGTTTATAATATGCTGATATAGCTATGTCGGCCAAGATTGTAATTTATTAAGTATGTTGATCATCCATCCTGTTTGATCTGTTCAGTGTAAGGGTCAGTGAGTGTCTGAGCCACTATTGATTGTCAAAAATTTATTTTGTGAGCGCGATGATCGCGTTTTATTTGATCAACTCTCTTTCGATGTCTCTGCGGGTGATGTCGTTCAAATAGAAGGCCAAAACGGCAGTGGTAAAACAACCTTGCTCAGAATACTGGGTGCTTTAAGTCGACACTACGAAGGCGACATCTATTGGAAAGGCACGTCCATCCATGATGATTCGCTCACGTATCGCAACGACTTATTGTATTTAGGGCACCAGCCCGGCGTGAAGGCCGTCTTAACCCCAGAAGAAAATCTTCGTTGGTTTATGGCTTTGCATCCAAGTCTTGATGTTGGACAAATACGCCATGCCTTAACTGAGGTAGGATTGCGTGGGTTTGAAGATGTGCCTTGCCATATGTTGTCGGCGGGACAGAATCGCCGAGTTGGCTTAGCGCGCTTGTATTTGAGCCAAGCGCTCTTGTGGATATTGGATGAGCCCTTTACAGCGATAGACAAGCAGGGCGTCGCCGCACAAGAGGCGCTGTTACTTGCGCATGCTGAGCGGGGGGGAGCGGTTATTTTGACGACCCACCATGAGCTTAACTTGGGGCAGTTCGTGCGCAGAGTCAATTTAGATAAGCAAGTGGGAACTAAATGAGTGCTTTCCAGACTAAAAAGCTGCCTGAGCTTAAGCCGGGTTTTGAAACTGAAGCCTTTAGTCCCGGTAAAATCTTGCTGGCGACATTAAAGCGTGACGTTAAACTGGCCTTTAGGCGACAAAGTGATTGGGTGAATCCACTCATCTTTTTTTTGATGGTGGCTTCGTTATTCCCACTGGGGGTAAGCCCTGAGCCAAAATTGCTATCTACGATTGCCCCCGGTGTCGTCTGGGTTGCGGCATTGTTATCGACCTTACTATCCATGGACAGTTTATTTCGGTCGGATTTTGAGGATGGATCACTCGAGCAAATTCTGGTCAGTCCACAGCCTTTGTATTTTGTGGTGTTGGGCAAGGTTCTGTCGCATTGGATGATGACAGGTTTACCGCTCACTCTCATGGCTCCTTTATTAGGTGTTATGTTGTTTTTGCCGTTTGAAGGAATGGGCGGATTGGTTTTGAGTCTTTTGATAGGAACACCGACCTTAAGTTTGGTCGGTGGTATAGGTGCAGCATTAACCGTTGGTTTGCGTAAGGGTGGGGTCTTGGTGTCATTGTTGGTGATCCCCTTATACATCCCGGTGTTAATTTTTGGCACTGCCGCAATTGAGGCTTCACTGACAGGCTTGCCTGTTGCAGGGCATTTAGCTTTGTTAGGCGCGATGCTGGTGCTGGGGTTAACCTTAGCACCCTTAGCCATCGCGGCTGCATTAAGAATTTCAGTAAGTGGGTAGATAGCGATATGGCAGGAAAAAACTGGATGCCGCGTTGGTTTTACCAACTGGCCTCACCGCGTTGGTGTTATCAAATTACGGGACGTTTGTTGCCCGGATTTGCAATAGCGGCTGTGCTCTTGTTGATGATCGGAACGGTATGGGGCTTAGCATTTGCTCCACCAGACTATCAGCAAGGCAATAGTTTTCGCATCATTTATCTTCATGTGCCAACCGCCTATATGGCGCAGTCCATTTACTTGACAATGGCTATTGCTGGGGCGATTGGCTTGATTTGGAAGATGAAAGTGGCGGACATGGTCGCGAAGTCCTGTGCTCCCATCGGCGCGGCCCTAGCCGTATTGGCCTTGGCGACTGGCGCAATCTGGGGAAAGCCCACGTGGGGATCTTGGTGGGTGTGGGATGCACGGCTTACCTCTATGTTAATACTGCTTTTTTTATATTTAGGTGTGATTGCACTGAACTCTGCGATTGAAAGTGAGTCTACTGCAGCACAATCAACCGCTGTATTAGCCTTAGTGGGCTTGGTCAATATTCCAATCATTAAGTATTCTGTTGATTGGTGGAACACTCTGCATCAACCCGCCACGTTCAAAGTGACGGAAAAACCAGCAATGCCACCGGAAATGTGGATTCCATTGTTAATCATGGTGATAGGGTTTTATTGCTTCTTTGCCGTTGTGCTGATGCTGCGCTTACGCAATGAGATATTGCGTCGTGAGCGGCGGACAAGCTGGGTTCGAGAATTATTGCTGCAAATGCGAGGTTAACGTGAGTTTCGACAGCTTTTCAGAGTTTTTAGCCATGGGTGGTCATGGCCTTTACGTATGGAGCAGTTATGCATTGGGTCTAGCCGTAATGCTGGGCTGTGTACTGAGTCCGATATTGACACGGAAACGTCTGATCACTGAGCAACAGCGTCGTCTACGCAGAGAGGAGGAAACGTCATCATGAATGCACAACGCAAACAGCGATTGACACTCGTACTAGTGATTGTTCTTGGCGCAAGTGTTGCGGTAGGTTTGACTGCGTATGCGCTGAGTCAGAACATCAATTTGTTTTATTCTCCCAGTGAAATTTACATGGGCGAAGCCCCCAAAGACACGCGGATTCGTGCAGGTGGCATGGTGGTTGAAGGCAGCATTCGCCGTGATCCAACGAGCTTGCGTGTTGAGTTTGATATCACGGATTATGCGCATGCTACCACCGTTGAGTACACCGGAATTTTGCCAGATCTGTTCCGTGAGGGACAAGGCATAGTGCTCAAGGAATGCTGGCGGCGGACGGTCGTTTAATTGCGTCCGAAGTGCTTGCTAAACATGATGAAAACTACATGCCGCCCGAAGTTGCTGAAGCCTTAGCCCGGGCCGGTAAAATGCCTCCCATGCCAGAAGCCGCAAAAGGTTATTAAAACATGATTCCAGAGTTAGGTACGTTTTCGACCATCCTTGCCTTGTGCTTGGCCGTCATTTTATCTGTTGTGCCTATGGTGGGTGCGTATACGGGCAATAAATTATGGGTTGATTATGCACGTCCATTGAGTAAAGGGGTGTTCTTTTTCTTGAGCATCGCAATGGTGTGTTTAGCCTATGCCTTTTTAACCAATGACTTCTCAGTGGTGTACGTGGCCAATGGCTCCAACACCGCTTTGCCTTGGTATTTCAAAATCAGCGCTATTTGGGGAGGGCATGAAGGTTCACTTTTGCTCTGGGTCTGGATTCAAGCCGTGTGGACGTTAGCGGTTGCTGTGAAAAGCCGCAATTTGCCGTTGGATATAATTGGTCGTGTTTTATCCGTGATGGGTATGATTACGGCGGCATTTTTGTTGTTTATCCTGTTTACATCGAGTCCTTTTGACCGTTTCTTACCGGGCTACCCAATGGAAGGGGCCGACCTGAATCCACTGTTACAGGACTTCGGGTTGATTGTGCATCCACCCACACTCTACATGGGGTATGTTGGCCTGTCGGTTGCCTTTTCATTTGCTATTGCTGCGTTATTAAGCGGTCGTTTGGATGCCGCTTGGGCGCGCTGGTCACGTCCTTGGACAAACGTGGCGTGGGCCTTTCTAAGCTTGGGGATAGGTTTGGGAAGCTGGTGGGCCTATTACGAGTTAGGCTGGGGCGGCTGGTGGTTCTGGGACCCCGTTGAGAATGCCTCGCTCATGCCTTGGCTGGTTGCCACGGCCCTGATTCACAGTCTGGCGGTTACAGAAAAGCGTGGTGTGTTTAAAAGCTGGACAGTGCTATTGGCGATTTCTGCTTTCTGTTTGAGCCTGTTGGGGACTTTCTTGGTCAGATCCGGCGTCTTGACGTCCGTGCATGCCTTTGCAACCGATCCTGAGCGGGGCTTGTTTATCTTGGGGATGCTTATTTTTGTCATCGGCGGGTCGTTGCTGCTCTATGCCATTCGAGCTGGATCGGTGAAAAGTGAATCCACGTTCTCGCTGTCCTCAAGAGAATCTTTGTTATTGGTCAATAACATATTGCTAACTGTGTCCTGCGCTATGGTATTGATTGGCACCTTATATCCATTGGTTATGGATGCCTTGAATCTCGGTAAAATTTCGGTCGGTCCTCCGTACTTTAATGCGTTGTTTGTACCGATTATGTCCTTAATGATTGTCTTTATGGGCATCGCAGCGGTTAGTCGCTGGAAGAATACCGAGCCAAGTTATTTGGTCAAGCAACTCTGGTTGCCAGCCGTGCTTGCAATTCTAGCGGGCGTCATCAGCAGTTATGCCTACAGTGGTATTTTGGAGTTCTGGGTAACCCTAGGCTTAACCCTAGCCTATTGGATTGTCTTCAGTTGGATGCGTGACTACTGGAATCGCGCACGCAACCGAGACAGCCTGTGGGCCGCCGTGACCAAACAATCCCGCAGTTATTACGGCATGTTACTTGCCCATCTTGGCGTGGCCGTACTGGTTGTTGGGGTGGCGATGGTGTCTATCTTTGTTGAGCATCGCGATGCGCGCATGGTGGCGGGTGATCAACTGGAGTTTAGGGACTACACCTTTATTTTTGATGGTGTGCGTAAAGTTGAAGGGCCTAATTACACCTCGGATATGGGTCGTATTCGCGTTTTATATAAGGGTGAGCCTTACCGCATCATGTATCCAGAAAAGCGCATATACACAGCACGTGGAATGTCGATGACGGAAGTGGCGTTGGATCCAGGTTTGTTTAGAGACTTGTACATTGCCATGGGTGAAGAGCTCGACAATGGTGCTTGGGCCATTCGGTTACAGTATAAGCCCTTTGTGCGTTGGCTATGGTTGGGTGCTTTGTTGATGACGGCCGGTGGTATTTTGTCCGCCAGTGATAAGCGTTACCGTCGACAAAACAATCGTGCAGTGGCCGCGGCTTAGGAGGGTGTAATGCGTAAATTATTGGTCTTTATTCCACTGGTGGCGTTTTTAGGATTGGGCATTTTTTTGTTCAAGGGGTTGTTCATGGATCCCAGAACTTTGCCCTCGGCCTTGATTGACAAGCCATTTCCTGAGTTTTCATTGCCGTCTTTGTACAACATGGACGAAACACTTACTCAATTGGACTTACAGGGTGAGGTGGCGCTTTTGAATGTCTGGGCCACCTGGTGCCCTACCTGTAAAGAAGAGCATGCCCAGCTGAATAAAATTGGCTTAGAGGAGGGCGTGACGATATACGGTCTGAACTATAAAGACGATCCAGAATTGGCCCGTCAATGGTTGGAGCGTTACTTGGATCCTTACCGTAAAGTGATTGTTGATGAAGAGGGCTATCTGGGTCTTGATTTAGGTGTCTATGGTGCGCCAGAAACCTATATTATTGATAAAAAAGGTATTATCCGTTATCGACATGTGGGTGAAGTCAACGAGAGTGTTTGGTTGCACCTAAGAGAGCTCATGCAGACGATTGAAAAGGAGGATGCATGATTCGCGCTATATTAATGCTCTGTATGTTGAGTGTCGTTGCCCTAAAATCTCACGCGGGCTTTGAAACCTATGAGTTCAGTTCGGTTGAGGGGGAGAGACGTTATGCTCAGCTAGCACGAGAGCTGCGATGTCCAACCTGTCAAAATCAAAACATATCGGACTCAGATGCTCCCTTAGCCGCTGATTTGCGCCGGGAATTGCACCGCATGATTGAAAGTCAGCAGACCGATGATCAAATCCTTGATTTTATGATCACGCGTTATGGGGATTTCGTGCATTACCGCCCAAGAATCGCGCCCGAAACCTATTTGCTTTGGTATGGCCCGATCGTGTTAATGCTGATCGGCCTAGGCGTTGTTCTTGTCGTGGCGAAAAAGCGTAAGCCTAGACAACCCGCTCAATCGGCCTCGTCATCAACAAAGGCTACCCCTTCGTTAAGTGAAGGTTTAACGGATGATGAGCGAAAACGCCTGCAATCACTACTGCAACAGGATGATCAAAAATGACTGCGCTTTGGTTAGGTATTGCCGTATTAACGTTAATGGCGGTTTCAATCGTATTTTGGCCATTATTGAAAAATTATCGAGAGTCAAAACAACACCCTGTGGATGTTGATCGGACTCAGCAAAACATCGAAATATTTAAAGAACGACTTTCAGAGCTTGAAAAAGAGTGCGCTCTAGGCACGCTGTCTGACGAAGCCTTTACTGAGCTTAAACTTGAACTTGAACGCAATTTGTTAATTGATGCTGAAACCAATCAGCGTAAAGATCCCGTGCTGAAAATGGGCTCCTCGCAGTTGGTGACCATTATGCTACTTGCATTGCTGGTTCCTGCGAGTTCTTTTGGTTTGTATGCGTATTTAGGTCGTGCTGTCGATTTAGAAACCTCTTTGAGCATGAATGCATGGAATGATTCGTTGAACAATCCGGATCTAACGCTAGAGGAAGCCATCGCTCAGTTAGAAGCCGAATTAACACGTCGGCCGGAAAATGCTGAAGGATGGTATCTATTAGCCACCACACGTATGAACCTGAATCAATTTGATTTGGCAGCGGCGGCTTTTGCTCAATCTGCGTTGCATTTACCCGAGACATCACCTGAATTAGCGGGTGTCTTAGGGCAGCAGGCACAAGCCTTGTTCTTTGCCAAAGGCGGGCAGATGGATGATGAGGTATTGGCATTGACCGATCAGAGTTTGCAGCGTAATCCAACGGAGATTACCTCCTTAGGATTGCTGGGGATTGCTGCATTCGAGGCGGAAAACTATGCGGGCGCCATTGAATATTGGCAGGCGGCTTTGAGCAATGCCGAGGGCAATGCAGCTGAGTCTTTGCGCAATGGCATTGAACGAGCGCGCATGCAATTGCAAAATGCAACGCCTGATGCAGCGGATCAAGCCATTGAAGGAGCCTTTGTTCGCGTTTATATTGACCTAGATGAGTCGATACTCACTGAAATTACCGGAGACCAGACAGTCTTTGTGTTTGCACGACCTGCGGGGCAGAGAATGCCAATTACGGCAGTAAGAATGCAAGTAAATCAACTGCCTGCTGAAGTTAGACTTGATGAAAATTCAACATTGATGCCTAATATGAGTTTAGCGGATTTTGAAGAAGTGGATTTGGTTGCAAGAATAAGCGTGACCGGAAATGCAGAAGAAGGTCCAGGTGACTTCAAAGGAAGTCTCAGCAGTGTTAAAGTCAGCAATGATGAAGTCATTCGCTTGATTATTAGCGAACGTATCGATTAAATATTTAACTACATTCAATTTGTTTTAGGAAACTGGGTAAACATGGAGATCAGTCTGCGAGAGTGGCTCATCATTGGCGGGGTTCTGTTAATTGCGCTGATTCTTTTTGATGGCTGGCGCAGGGTCAGGGTCAATCGTAATAAGTTACGCATTGATATCGATAAGACTCTGTCTGACCTAAGTGATGATTATCACAATCCCGAATTGCCCAACGGAGGGGCACGCGTTCGTCCTGAAAATGATCATTTTTTTGACGAACACACGCCAGATGAGCCCAAGTTCAGTGAAGATTACTCCGAGGAGCCAAAGCGTCAGCGTGGTGTCTCGCGTGCCGAGCCTGCACCGAGCAAAGAGCCTAGACCCAACGTTTCCAAACAGCCGAGCCCGCAAGTCTCAACTTCACAGCGGCAAGAACCCGCCTATGAAAAACCGATTGCGCCAGACTCTGTGCAAGACCCTTACGCAGAGGCGAAGTCGTATATTGCGCCAGAGCGCGAACGAGCGTCGAGTTCTACTTCTGCAAACGACATGCGTGATCTTTCCGAATTAGATCCTTTATTTGATGACATCCCTGCCGTGCAATCCAGATATAAACAAAAGACAGACGATACGGATGTCAACTTACCGTTAGACTTGGATTTCGATAAGCCCATTCCGGTAAAGCGTAACGGGGCGTCTGTTCGCACTCCCGTGCATTTTGATCGAAATGCCGAGGATGAAAAAGCATTAAATCGGCCAAAGCGCAGACCGGTCGAGAATCCTAGTTTTAGTTTGCCCTTGGATATTGAACCCCCGAAACCTTCTCAGAAGGCTTCGCCCGTTATTGAAGAGGAAACTCAGGATTTGTTTGGGGCCTCTTCAGGCCCATCCAGAGCTGAAGAGTCGCTAGTGCCACCCGTCAGTAAGTCGGTTGAAGCCAAGAAAACACTGGAAGACTTACCCGATCCTGCCGAAGTGCTTGTCATTACCGTTGTTGGCAAAGACAAGAAAAATCTTCACGGCGGTAAATTGCATGCCATTGTCGAAGCCTGTGGCATGGAGTTTGGTGATATGTCGATTTTTCATCGATTCGAAGGTAAGGGACACGCGACACCTGTTCAGTTCAGCATGGCCAATGCCGTTAATCCGGGTATTTTTGATGTGCAAAACATGGACAGCCTGCAAACACCGGCTGTGTCTTTTTTCATGTCAATGCGAGAGCCGAAAGATCCAATGACGGCCTATGAGTGCATGCTTGCAACGGCTGAAACCGTTGCGAAGCACTTAGACGGCGACTTATTGGACGAAGATCGCTCAGTCATGCGTGAGCAAACGAAAGAGCACTATCGTCAACGTATCCGTGACTTTGAAATGGAAACTCGCCGTCCTTCACGAATCCGTTAGTCTATTTTTGCACGAGTGCAGGTAACCCCCTTCATGAATTCGGACATCACCGCCCGTCTCCAGGAGCTGCGCAAGCGTATTGCGCAGCATAATTACGAATACTATGTTCTGGATCACCCGAGCATTCCTGACGCTGAATATGACCGTTTGTTTCAAGAACTTCAGGCGCTTGAAACGGATCATCCTGAGCTGATCACTCCTGATTCTCCGACTCAGCGAGTGGGAGCAAAACCCGATAAGGCTTTGCAGAGGTCGCGCATGAGCTGCCAATGCTCTCTTTGGACAACGCATTTAATGATGAAGACCTTGCTGCTTTTGTACGTCGAGTTCAAGAGCGCTTGCCAGCATCTACCCCCTTAGTCTTTACTTGTGAGCCCAAATTAGATGGCATTGCAGTGAGCCTTGTGTATGAAAATGGATTTTTGAAGCGGGGAGCCACGCGTGGTGATGGCTATACGGGCGAAGATATTACGCACAATGTTCGAACCATACGCAACATTCCCTTGAAGTTACAGGGCGATGATTGGCCGGAATGGTTAGAGGTGCGTGGTGAAATTTACATGCCAAAGCAGGGCTTTGAGGCATTAAATCAGCAGGCACTCCTTAGCGGTGATAAGCTGTTTGTGAATCCCCGTAATGCGGCGGCAGGTAGTCTGCGTCAACTCGATCCCAAGATAACGGCTCAGCGTCCTTTAGAGTTTTGTGCCTACAGTACCGGAGTTGTTAGGGGGGGAGAGTTGCCGGATAGTCATGCCGCAGGCCTCAAAAAACTTCAGCAGTGGGGGCTGCGCATCAACCCAGAGATGAAAACGGTTGAGGGGCTAGACGAGTGCCTTGGTTATTACACTCAATTGGCTGAAAAGCGTAATGGATTGAGTTACGACATCGACGGCATCGTGTTTAAAGTTGACTTGCGATCACTCCAACAGTCACTTGGCTTTGTTGCACGTGCTCCACGCTGGGCGATTGCGCGTAAGTTCCCAGCTCAGGAAGAGGTAACACGCCTTAAAAATGTTGAGTTCCAAGTGGGGCGCACGGGGGCTATAACGCCGGTGGCGCGTTTGGAGCCTGTCTTTGTTGGCGGTGTAACGGTGAGTAATGCGACCTTACACAATATGGAAGAGATTGCACGCTTAGGTATTCAAGTGGGTGATCGTGTGATTATTCATCGAGCCGGTGATGTGATTCCGAAAATTGTTGGGGTGGTGCCCGATGAGCAAGATGATTATCCACGTCATCCGATTGAGATCCCAACACATTGTCCGGTATGCGGTTCCGATGTTGAGCGCAGTCAAATCAACAAACACAGTAAAAATAAACCAACGATTCAAAGTTTTGGTGCCGTGTATCGCTGTGTGGGGCGTTTGGCTTGTCAAGCACAAGTCAAACAAGCAATTTTACATTTTGTGTCACGCCGTGCGATGGATATTGAGGGCCTGGGTGAAAAAAATGTTGATCAGTTGGTAGAAAAGCAGTTAGTGCGATCTCCTGCTGACTTGTATCGTTTATCAGTAGATGATTTTTTGAGTCTAGAAGGATTTGCTCAGCTTTCGTCTGAAAATCTGTTTAACGCCATAGAAAAAAGTAAGCAGGTTAGTTTAGAACGCTTTATCTATGCGTTGGGTATCCCAGAGGTTGGCGAAGAAACGGCTCGGCTTTTAGCCATTCACCTCGGTTCCTTGCAGCGTATTCAACGCGCACTCCCAGGCTTGTTGGTTTGGTTGCCAGAGGTGGGCTTGGAAGTTGCCAATGAGATACATAATTTTATGCAGGATGAGCATAATCAAACGGTATTAAAGGCGTTATTGGCGGGCGGTGTGACCCTTCAAGAAACAGGCCGTGTATCGGATCAGTTGAGAGGACAAGTGACACTGTCTGAGTGCATTGCACGCCTATCAATATCTGCAATAGGTCCTAAATCCGCGCAGACATTAGCGGACGCCTGTGAAACACCAGAGGCGTTTTTTAATCTCGACTTTGCAAAACTGTCGCAAATTCCGGGTATCAGTGCGCGAGCGCGTCAAGGCGTGCTTAAGTTTTTAGAACAGCCTACTGAGGTCGAACAAGCCAAAGCATTACTGGAACAATTAAAAGACTTTGGTTTTATGGCAGGAGGCGATCATGATTCAACGGAAGAATCGAATCATCAAACCTCGGCCTCACAACCCTTAATGGGACAAACTTGGGTGTTAACCGGAACCTTGGAAACGTTGACGCGTGACGAGGCAAAAGCGAAATTACAGGCTTTAGGTGCCAAAGTAAGTGGCAGTGTCTCGGCTAAGACACATTGTGTGGTGGCGGGGCCTGGTGCAGGTTCAAAGTTAACGAAAGCCGAAAGTTTGGGGGTGCAGGTGCTGGACGAGCAGGCCTTTATTGACTTGGTGGCAGGCTACATCGGCTAAAACTCATGCCCAGCTTTCAACCTGGGCATCGTTAATCAGGAGTCTGACAAGGTCTGTTCTGGAGATAATGCCCAATAGCTCGTTACGGTTACCCAGTACAGGTAAAGCCCCTACTGGATAATTCACAAACACAGAGGCAATTTGAGAAAGCTCAGTGTCAACCGCCGCCGCAATCATTTGGCGTTGGTACACCACTGCGATGGTCACGGTTGAGTCTGTGCCGTGCTCAAGAATGTCCTCTTTAGACAGGAGTCCTATCGGCTTTTCATCCTCGTCCACCACAATCAGATGCGCAATAGAATACTCTTGCATTTGCAACCAAGCCTGGCGAAGCGACACACTAATGCTGACCGTTTGCACGGGAAAGGTCATGATCTGTTGCGCTTTTAACGTGGGTTTTTGCTTGGGTTTCCCAGCCTTGCTTGCCTCTTCATAGGCTGTGTGAGCGCCAGCGTTGTTTGGGTTGCGACGCTGGCCTGAGTCGCCTTCCAATATTCGTAGAAATGAACGCTTGCCCGATGGTTGAGTTGGATCATCGGAATTAGGCAGTCCATCCGAACTACGAGCCTCTCCCGCCTGTTCGACCCCACGAGGTTTAAACAGCGTTTTCAGCGGAGTTTGAATCCGATTACCTTGGTCAATGACTATCAGCGACATAACTCACTCCTCAATACATTTGAAGTATATCGGCATTTTACGAAAAAACATTAAATTCGATTACGAATTAAGTCTCGTAAAATAAAACGGTTAGGATCAAGGCGCTCCATTAATCGGTTAGGTAAGGGGGAAGGGGTGCCTGCGATCATTGCAGCCAATACGTCTGCGCTGATGGGACAGGTGATTAACCCCTTCGAGCCATGGCCTACATTGACATATAGACCTTGATGCATCAAGGGTGTTTCAAAATCTTTCCAATTTGAGTCTACACGTAATCGTGCGTAGGTTTTGACGAAGCTTTCATAGTCGCCGACTTCGCCCACTAAGGGCAAGTAATCGGGCGTACTGCAGCGATAGCCAACACGTCCGTTACACTGGTTGGGATCGACCTTGGCAAAGTCGGGTAAAACGCGGCTTAGGCTTTGCAGGTTGTGTTGGTGGTCTTTGACTTTTACCTCGCGGCTTAAGTCGTGCAAGTCAAAAGTGGCACCAAAACAATAGGATTCATTTAGGGCAGGCGAAATGTAACCGTCACCACAGACGACGGTTTTTAAATCCGGTAATCCACTTGAAGGGATTTGCGAAGTTTGGCCGCGTATGGCTTTAAGCGGCAAGTGTTGTACGGGTGATAAACGCTGTGTGTCGCTGGCAGAGCACAGAATCACGCTCTCGCTTTCGTAAAGGTCTTTGTTGGTTGTAATCCGCCAGCGACGAGGGGCGGATAGAACGTCTAGCTTCGTCACCTGCTCAGAAAAATGGCAGTTGATGAGCGGGTGGTTGATCAGATGGGCACACCAAGCAACGGGAGACACCCATCCGGCTTTAGGGAAAAACAGCCCAGGTTTGTCAATCAGGGCATTGGCGAGCTCGGAGGCGTCATGACTGGAGACGGCTTGCAGAATATCAGTGGAAAAAAGATTGGCCTGTAAAAGACGTGTTTGCCGCTCGTGTTCTTTGTCGGTGGTGGCCAACTGGAGGACGCCACACAAGGCACCGACATTGGGTTGAGTCTCAAGCAACGACGACACTAGGTTCACACTGTATAACAAGCCGAAGAGGTGCAGCTCGCTACTGGGTGTTTGCTCCATTGCTAACTTAGCGTATAAGGCGCCTTGAGGGTTGCCAGAGCCTCCTTGGGCAATTTGCGAGTTTTGGTCAATCAGTGTGACGCGAACACCGCGCTCGGCCAGAGCTCTTGCTGTATGGCATCCGGCAAGCCCTGCTCCAACCACAATTGCGTGTGACGAAGTGGATCTCGGTTGTGCTTCGCTTTTACCCCCCTGCGCAACGAGCATGTCACGCTTACGGCCAGCGCCTTGGCTGATCTGGACGTTAAAGCCAGCATCACGCAGTCCACGGCGCACGTTTCCAGATGCCGTAAAGGTGGAGACATGGGTGTTCGCATGGCTCAGTCGATACATTTGCGAAAATAACGAGGCTTGCCACATGTCGGGGTTTTTTGTCGGTGAGAAGCCATCAAGATACCAGACATCCACACATCCTCGTAATTCGGGCAGGGTGTCGTTCACATCACCAAAAATTAACGTTAAGCGAATGCGGCCTTCGGCGAAAAATAACGGGTGATAGCCTTCTTGTAGCGGTGGATATTGAGCTAAGAGTGCATCCTTTAGTGGGTGATGTGCGTGATGTTGCTCCATCAGCTTGGTCATGTCCGCACGACTGAGAGGAAACTTTTCAAAGGAAATGAAGTGCAAACATTGAGTGGGCAAGGATTCAGACAACCACAAACGAGCCGTCAATAAAAAATTCAATCCGGTTCCAAATCCCGTCTCACCAATCGTGAGATGCTCATAGGGCGCTAACCTTTGAATGCGTTCACGCAACTGGTTGCTTTCAATAAAGACATGTTGCTTCTCAGCCTCACCACCATCATCACTGAAATACACATCGTCAAAGTCTTTGGAAAAGGGGCTGGGTAAATGCCACTCAATCTTCGCAGGTTTTAAGCACTTCATTACAATTATTACTCGCCTGTTAAACAGTCTAAATAGTGTTTCCAATCAAATGTGGCCCCAGGGTCCGTTTTTCGTCCAGGGGCAATCTGGTCGTGTCCCACGATTCGAGTGGGCGTGATCAATGGGTAGCGTTGCATCAGAAGGCGAGTCACCTGAATTAGAGTCGTATACTGATCAGAGGTGTAGGGAAGATCATCGCAGCCTTCTAATTCGATACCGATTGAAAAATCATTGCAATTGGTTTCGGATTCAAAACTCGAGACTCCTGCATGCCAAGCGCGTTGATCAAAGGACACAAACTGAACCACCTCTCCGCTTCGCTTAATCAACAGGTGTGCCGAGACCTGTAGGTCAGCGATTTCAGCAAAGTAGGGATGATCTTCACGAGGAAGGCGGTTTTGGAAAAACGACTCAATATATTCACCGCCAAACTGGCGCGGGGGAAGGCTAATGTTGTGAATCACCAGTAATGAAATGTTCGCGCCACTTGGACGGTGATTGTAATTCGGTGAAGGGCACCATTTGGCGCTGGTTAAAAGATGGTTTTCAATAGACGGTTGGACTGGCACAGACCTATCCTGCTGGTTAAAATAGCTAATCTACTTTAATCACAGGCTGAATCCAACCACTATGCTAACACTTGAAATGATCCAACCCACGATTGCTCAACAAGTCAGTGAAGCTTTACGGGAAGATATAGGTAGCGGAGATATTACAGCCGAATTAATACCCGCAGGTGATCAAGCCATCGCACGTATTATTACGCGTGAAGACATGGTGGTGTGCGGTGTGGCTTGGGTGAATGAAGTGTTTCGGCAAGTCGACGCCCTGTTGGACGTGGAGTGGCGAGTGAGTGACGGCGATTACGTCGCAGCTGGGAGCACACTGTTTGAGGTGAAAGGCTCTGCAAGAGCATTGCTGACTTCTGAGCGTACTGCCTTGAACTTTTTACAAACCCTATCGGGTACCGCGACGTTAAGTCACAGCTATGCCAAACGCGTTGAAGGCACGGGTGTGACGTTACTCGATACACGTAAAACCCTGCCAGGTTTACGTTTGGCTCAGAAGTATGCCGTTGCCTGTGGAGGCTGTGCCAACCATCGTATCGGGCTGTATGATGCGTTCTTGATTAAAGAAAACCATATTCATGCCTGCGGTGGTGTGACGCAAGCCATTGAAACGGCTCGTCTCAATCATCCGGGTAAGCCCGTTGAGGTCGAGGTGGAGACCTTTGCGCAATTGGAAGAGGCCTTATCTGCACAGGCGGATATCATTATGTTGGATAATTTTTCAGTGGAGGATATGACCAACGCCGTTCAATTGACAGCTGGTCGTGCTAAGTTGGAAGCCTCTGGCAATATTACGGATGATACGCTGTTGCAGTTTGCACAGACTGGCGTTGATTATATTTCGATTGGGGCGTTGACCAAGCATTGTCGAGCCATTGATTTATCCATGCGCTTTATAGCTTAACGCTTTGTTTAAAAGCCTTCAGTTGAAACGCAATTTTACGAATCGAGACCTATGTACCCATGTAGCACGTAAGACCTGTTAGATAATAACCCCTAGGATGGAACTTAGAAAAATCATGCGACTACCGATCATAGCTCTTGCGTTTTTGTTTTTGTCAGGTGTCTCAAAGGCTTCAACACTCGAAGGATTAGAGTTGAAGCCGTTTGATGAGATTAAGATCGTGAACCCCCTCCAGGTTTCGGCCGAAGTGGTGAGTTTGAATCAAACTCCAATGATCAGTGAGCTCAATGCTCAGATCACAAGGTTGCATGTGCGCCCTGGGGATCAAGTCAAAGCCGGGCAGCTGCTTGCTGAGCTAGACTGTCGAGACACGAAAGACACAGTCTCACTCTTGGATGCGCGTCAGCGCGAGCTGAATGCCAGTCTTGAACAAGCCGAGCGTTTATTTCAACGTTTTACTCAATTAGAAAGTCGACAGTTTTCCGATCGTTTGTCGCGAGAAGATGCGCAAACCAATGTCGTGCGTGCCAGAGCCCAGTTAGCTGCCTTAGCGGTTGAACATGCCATGGCACAGCGCCAAGTGTCCCGCTGTCAGGTGCTGGCCCCTTTTACAGCGGCGGTGGTGGCTCAACGCGCAGGGGAAGGGCAATGGGTCAGTGTTGGCAGCCCGATTTTTGAGCTAACCCAAACCTCTCCCGCTGAAATTTCGGTGCAGTTACCGCAAGCACGCATTGGGACAAGCCTTGATGCTTCTTGGCCACATTTAAGGTGAATGGACGTGAGTATCCCGTATCCTTTTTACGACAGTCACCTGTGGCCGATCCGGCAACGCGCTCTGTTCATGCATGGTTTCAAGCACCCGAAGGTGTGGCCATAGGTGAAACAGGGCAGTTGTATCTTGATGACCAACTGGCGTATCTGCCCGCACACACCATGGTCATGAGAGAGGGGCAAATGGGGGTGTTTGTTTTAGAGGACGATCAGCCCACATTTTACCCTCTACCGGGTGCTCAAGAAGGGCGACCTTTTCCAGCCCCTTTATCCATCCAGTCTAAAGTACTTGTGACGTCAGGTCAGCACCGCTTAAGTGCTCTAGGACGGACACAATGATTCGGGCTTTGCTGAATAACACCGTTCTAAGTAATTTGGTGTTTGTGCTGGTGCTGATTATCGGCGCCATGTCCTACAATTTGATGCCTCGGCAGAAAGACCCAACCATTAATTTTAATTGGATTATTATTGTTACAGCGTTGCCTGGGGCCAGCGCTGAAGATATCGAAATGCGTGTGACGCAGCCTCTTGAAGATGCCTTGCGTAAACTGAACGATGTCAATTTTGTCTCCAGTACCTCGCGAGTTGGATTGTCAAATATACTTGTACGTTTTCGTGATTTGGATGAACGTCAATTTGATAAGCGCGTGACCGATTTACGTCGAGAGGTGCAAAGCAAACGCAATGAGCTACCTGCTGATATTGTTGAACCGATTATTTTAGAAATAACCAGTGCCAACGCCTTTCCTGCAGCGACCTTAGTGTTGAAAGGCCAAGCCGACGATGAAATTCTGCGCAGCGAGGCGTATCAGCTTAAACGAGAGCTGGAACGCATCAAGGGCATAGATCGAGTTGATACGGCGGGTTTGCAGGACCCAGAAGTTCAGGTGTTGTTGGATATGGGGTTGCTGGCGTCTGCGGGTATACATCCTGCGACGGTCTCGGACGTGATCGCAAGTCAGTGGCAAGACTTAGCTGCAGGAAAGTTAACGGTCTCAAATGAGCAGTGGCTTGTACGGCACTTGGGTCAATCGCCGTCTCCAGAAGACTTAGCCCAGCTATGGATTCCCCAGGCCGGAGGCGAGCTACGTCTTGAAACCTTGGCGCAGGTCGAACGAAGACGGCAAGACCCTACTCAGTTGGTGATGTACGAAGAGCAGCCTGCTGTCATGATGTCTGTTATGAAGGAGGGGAATGCCAACACCTTGGTGTTGATTGAAACCCTAGAAGCCTTCATCGATCAGTACAATCCCACCATCGCTCCTAGAGGGCTGGCCTTGGTGTTGGCGGATGACCAAACAGAATCAACGCGGCGTGCCATTGATATCATGCAGACCAATGCAATTCAGGGACTTTTGTTTGTGGGTCTTGTGAGTTGGTTGTTTCTGGGCTGGCGGATTGGAGTGTTGGTGGCATTGGCCATTCCTTTTTCCTTGATGGGTGTGTTTATTCTGCTCAACCTGCAAGGTGAAACGGTCAATCTAACGGTGCTGCTGGGGGTTATTATCGCGCTGGGAATGCTGGTGGACGTTGCAGTTGTGATGGTAGAAGCCATGCATCAACGCATGGGGCAGGGGGAGGCCGCGATCGACGCAGCCATCGGTGCGATGGGTGAAGTCGGTTGGCCTATTTTCGCCGCGGTGTTAACCACCATTGCAGCGTTTTTACCGCTGATACTGTTGCCCGGTATCCTAGGTGATTTTATGCGTATTGTGCCGACCGTGGTGACATTTGCGTTGATCTTCAGCTTGATTCAAGCCTTTTGGATGCTACCCTCACAAATGCACGCCTTGCATGCGCTGCCCACTCAGAAACGCATCTCTCGGCGCGAACGCATCTTACGACGCTTACGCAATCTCTATGGCCGTGTATTGATTAAAAGTTTCCGTCATCCTTGGGTAACCTTGGTGTGTTTAATCGGCTCATTTACGCTAG
This sequence comes from Nitrincola nitratireducens, assembly GCF_000585235.1. Lineage (NCBI taxonomy): Bacteria > Pseudomonadati > Pseudomonadota > Gammaproteobacteria > Oceanospirillales > Oceanospirillaceae > Nitrincola > Nitrincola nitratireducens. The sequence continues at coordinate 215,581 of NZ_AONB01000003.1, forward strand.
CCATAGGCTTGTTTGTCACGGATCGTATCAGTCGTGATTTCTTTGCAGCGGACACTCTTTCTGTGTTTTACATCAACGTTGAGATGCCATCAGGGTCAACACTACGTCAAACGCTCAATGCCACGTTAGACGTCGAAGTGCATGCACGAGCGGGGATGGAGCCTGAAGAAATTCGTTCATTGGTCTCCTATGCCGGGCAAATGTTTACGGAAACAGAGCCTTTATTAGGGGATAACTACGGGCAAATTTTTGTAAGTCTAACCTCTCGACACTTAGGTGGGCGGAGTGCAGATGACATCATTGAGGGGCTGCGCGAATCTGTTCAATTGCATGCACCTGCTGCCAGCAAAATTACGCTCTTGAAGCTTTCCGATGGTCCGCCAAGTTCCATGCCGATCAGTATCAAAGTGCGGGGGGATGAGTATGGGCTGATTCAGGCGGCCGTTGATGATTTGACTGCAATTCTGCAGGGCATACCGGGGGTTGTTGATATTACCAGCGATGCATCGCCTGGCACTCAACAGCTGGTGACGCGTTTGAACCTGCCTGCAATCGCGCGTGCAGGTTTAGATGCTAGAAGTGTAACACGGACACTTCGTTTGCTAACGGACGGTGAAGTTGTAGCGCAGCTGAATGATCGAGGCGAGAGTGTTGATTTGCGTGTTCGTAGCCAACAGACGTCAACCGAAGACATCGAGGCATGGCTGTCGACACGCATTGCTACGCCGTCGGGGCAGAGTGTGCCACTTAGTGAGCTTTTGAATCTTGAGGTTAAGACAGGCTTTGCCAGTCTGCGTCATTATAACTTTAGCCGTGCGATTACGCTTGAAGCCGATCTTGATCGCAGCCAGTTGGACACACTGCAGGCCAATCAGCGGATTCAAAGCGCATGGCTTGAGTATCAAGATCGTCACCCCGGTATATCATTGGATTTTTCGGGCGAGCTGGATGATATTCAAGAGTCGTTAAATGCCTTGGCGATTTTATTTGTGCTGGGCGTAGGTTTGATGTATTTGATTTTGGGTGCGCAGTTTAAGAGTTATTTCCAGCCTTTCATTATTCTCTTAACCATTCCAATGGCATTTACCGGTGTTGCCTATGGTTTGTGGTTTAGCCAGAATCCATTGAGTTTGTATACGCTGTATGGTTTGGTTGCCTTATCGGGAATTGCCGTTAACTCGGCCATTGTTTTAATTGCGGCGGCCAATAGTCGATACAATGACGGGATGAGTGTAATTTACTCCATTGTCTATGCTGCGCGTCGGCGCATGGTGCCCATCTTAATCACGGCAGCAACAACCATGGCGGGTTTAATGGGGCTGGCGTTGGGATTAGGAGGGAAGTCGTTGATTTTTGGCCCGGTTGCCACGGCAATTGTCTGGGGGATTAGTGTCTCAACGCTCTTGACGTTATTTACCATCCCCTTGATGTACAAGCTTACACGTCGTGATCGCCCTCGGTGATCACGACGCTGGCTTGGTGCTAAGCGGATTGAAGACTATTTACGAGTATAAACTGCATCCGGCAGGCCTTTGACAACGGCTTGGGCAACGGCAGCAGCGATCACGGCTTTGACAATGTCGCCAGGAATGAACACAATCATGATCTTGGTGGCATCGAGCCAGTCACGCCCAGTGACAAGCTTGAAGCCCGTGATACCAAACACATAGAGTACCAAAATACCGCCGACGATAGAGGCCAGTAAGGTGGCAGGAAAAGTGGGTAACTTGCGTAACATCAAGGCGACGTAGCCTGTTGCGAAGGCGGCAAATGGAAAACCAATTGCAAACCCAGCGGTAGGGCCAACGAACACGCCGAGGCCTCCGCGCCCGCCTGATAACAGCGGTGCACCCAATGCGACCACAAAAATAAACAGAGCCATCGACAAAGCGCCACGCCATGGCCCCAGCATAACACCGGCGAGCATCACCCCAAGGGTTTGCGCGGTAATGGGGATGCCCGTTACAAACGGAACAGGAGGAATGAGGCCTAAAGCCGCAATGAGTGCCGCGTATAAGGCGATTTGAACCAGTGATTTATCTTGCATACAAACGTCCGACTTCAGAGTGAGTTGATAAAAGGGTTAAGGTTTTTTGACCGAACGGATACCGCCACGCGACGCCAAGGCTTCAGCCACGTGATCGGATAAACGAATGGACTGAATAGTGAGCGGGATGGCAAGCTTCCAAAGTTGACGTCCACCCCCTCTGGATTTCCAAGCCTCCAATAAATATTGAGTCACCCCCATCAGCACTGGGATAAAGCGAATCAGCAATGTAACCGCAAAGGCAATTCGCTTGGGATCAACACCAAACAGCCTTAGCGGTCTGAATATGGGCATCATCGCCGTCATCATGTCGTCCATTTTGGTTGTGAGCGTGATTAAATTGGCAATAAGGACCAGTGTGGCCATTCTCAGTAACAGTGCGAAGGCTTCATAGACACCGACTGACCAGGCTTGCATGATAAATATCAGTGCAAAAATCGGTACCAGCGAACGAAATACCTTGAGTCCGCGCATAGCCGGACGTCCAAGCGAGGCGTAGATCAATAGAGTCAGCAGGGCAAGGACTAACAGAAGGCTGAGCTGTTCAATAGGATACAGAGCGAGGCTGAGTCCCGCCATGGCAAGCAGTTTAATCCCTGCGGGCATCCTGTGTAAGTAGCTTGTTTGCTCAAGATACAGACTAATCATCTGACGCGCACACGTTTTGCATCGGCATAGTAGGCCTTGAGTATTTCATCTGCGGGGCCATCTTGACGGATTTTGCCTTCTTCTAACCAAATAATGCGATCAAAGTCTGTGAAACTGTCGAGCTCGTGACTGATCATGATGATCTGCTGCGGTAAATGGTGCAGCAAATCTAGCAGCTGGTAACGCGTGGGTAAGTCCAAGGCTGAGAAGGGCTCGTCCAATAGAATCACTTTCGGATTCATTAAAATGATGGCGACAATGCACACCCATTGCTTCTGACCATCCGATAAGCTGTGAATGGGGCGTTTTGCCCAGTCGCTGCGCCCTTGTTCACTTAAAAATGACATCACATTTTCGAGGGCAGTGGATTTAGAAAGCCCTTGATTGAGTAAGCCAAAACACAACTCTTCTTCCACTGTAGGGAAAATAATTTGATGGTCAGGGTTTTGAAAAATAAAACCGACATGAGACGACATGTTTTCAGGGCCTGAGTTGGGGTTTTGCCCAAAGACTGAAATTTGCCCAGTATTGGCAGGCAATAAGCCATTGATCAAGCGCAACAACGAGCTTTTGCCTGAGCCATTATGACCAATCAGGCCAATGCGCGGCTCGGATAGTTGCAGGGAAAGCTGGTCAATCACGGTACGTTCGTTGCGAACCAGTGTGACCTGGTGAAGATAAATGCCTTGTTCTTGGCCCACGGATTGCGTCATCGTACTCTCGTACCCATGTAAAGTGGCAAAGTATATAGAAGAGCCTGTCATTTTTACCAGTCTTGCCAATCTCAATGGCGTCTTGATCACTCAAAAGGCAGAGCTTGTTTTAAATTTATTGATCGAAAACAGCTCTTTATCAGCAAAACTCGTCTATGATGATCCTAATCATTCCCCCTATTCTGTTGGGCTAAGGTCTAGGGGGTAAAGTTCATCAATGGCGATGGCAGATTTTCAGCGGAGTGTTGCATGTATATCAAAACAAAAATTTCTGTAGGATTTAGCGCGGTTGCGTTAATTGCATTGGTACTGGGTGGCTTAGGTTACTTTGGTGCGAGTCGCAGTCAGACGTCGATTGAGCAGCTTGGACTTGTGCGCCTGGCAGGTGTTCAGAGCGTGTTAGAAATGCAAGTCTCGTTGGCAGAAGTGGTCACGAGCATGCGTACTTTAATGAATACACATGCGACTCTCACTGAAAAACAACGCGAATATGAGCGTATTGAAGCAGGTCGTGCAGCTTATCGCAAAGCCTTATCCGCCTATGAGCAGCTTCCTAAGTCAGAAGACGAAGCACGAGAGTGGGCGCGTTTTACCGAGACGCTACCGGCTTGGGTTGAGGCCAATAATGCGATTTTAGCTTTGCATCAGCAGGTTGACCGTCAGCTTAGTTTAAATGCGCTTGCGGATGTTGGTGGTTTGCAGCAGCAAATAGCCGCGCAAACGATGGGCCAGACGTTGGTGTATCAAACGCAATCCTTCAATTATTTGAACAATGTCGTGCAGATGAATATGGATGCAGCCGCGCTTAATGTTGAAGATGATCTTGCAAAGGCTGCCCAATTAAAATTGCTCAGTTTAATTGCAATGATTCTAGGCGTTCTGCTGTCGGCGATCTTGGGAATACGCATCACCCGAGATATTACCCGTCCGCTGCAGCTCTTGGTTACGTCTGTGAAGCACGTCAGTCAAAGCAGTGATTTTAGCCATCAAGTCGCCTATTCCAAAAAAGATGAAGTGGGCGAGGTGGTGGAGTCCTTTAACCATCTACTGGATTCACAAAAGCAAGCGCTGCAAGAGGCCAGTGAAACCGTTGCGGCTCTTGCCTCAGGCGACTTTAGTTTGCGAGTAAAACGCCACTACGAAGGTGATTTGGCTAGGTTGAAAGAGGGGATTAACGCCAGCGCTGATACGATTGTGTTGACCATGACCGAGCTTGGAAAAGTCATGCAATCGCTTAAGCAGGGCGAGTTTGATATCCAAATAAATCCCAATCTCGTCAGTGGTGAATTCCGGCGTATGCTGGAGAATGCATCGCAGGGAACCCAAGCGCTGAGAAATAGCATCAATGATATTATAAATGTGATGTCGGCGACTCAATCCGGTCATTTTAATGAGCGCGTTAATGCAGACGCCAGCGGTGACCTGCTCAAGTTGAAAGAAATGATTAATACCTCTGTCGTTGCCTTGCATAACGCGATTGAAGATATCAGTCGAGTGATGGTAGCGCAGTCAAAAGGGGATTTAACACAAACAATCGAGACACAATACCCAGGTGATTTAGGGGTGTTGACCTCGGCGGCTAATCATACTGCTGAAAAACTACAAGAGGTTATTTTGCAGATACGTTTGGCGGTTGAGGCGGTTAATACGGCCGCTGCCGAAATTGCGATGGGGAATACCGACCTTTCACAACGCACCGAGGAGCAAGCCTCCAGCCTTGAAGAAACGGCATCTAGCCTTGAAGAATTGACCTCTACGGTAAAAATGAATGCCGACAATGCGCGCCAAGCCAATCAGTTAGCGCAAACGGCCAGCCGTATTGCTGAAGAAGGCGGCATCAAAGCAAGTACGGTTGAAAAAACCATGGAGGCCATTACCGATAGTTCCAACAAAATTGCTGACATTACGTCATTGATCGACGGCATTGCATTTCAAACCAATATTCTTGCACTGAATGCTGCGGTTGAGGCGGCACGTGCTGGCGAACAAGGTCGAGGCTTTGCGGTGGTGGCCAGTGAAGTTAGAGCCTTGGCTCAACGCTCTGCAGCGGCGGCCAAAGAAATTAAAGAACTCATTGCCCAGTCTTCGGATATTGTTAAATCAGGCAATGCCCTGGTGAAAGAAACGGGACTCACGATTCAAGAAATTGTTGAGTCTGTTAAGCGAGTCACCGATTTAATGGCCGATATTTCTGCCGCCTCTGAAGAGCAAAGTCAGGGGATTGCACAAGTCAATCAAGCCGTGTTGCAGATGGATGAAGTCACTCAGCAAAATGCCGCTTTAGTTGAGGAAGCGGCGGCCGCTGCGGAGTCCTTGGAAGAGCAAGCGCAATCCTTGAAAGCGAGTGTTGCTCTGTTCAAATTGGAGGATGGGCTAACAAATACAGGGACACTTCCTGCGCCTAAAATACAAAAAAATCTGCCATCACCAACGCCATCTAGTGCTAAACTCAATGCTTTATCCAGACAAACTGCTCGTGATGACGAGTGGGAAGAGTTTTAAAAAGTCGATAAGGCGGTATCTATGAGTAATGTGGACTGGGGCTTGGACGGATTGGTAAGTGAACTCAGGGCACGTCGCGAGCATTGGCGACGTGCTCGCCAACGTGACCCAGAGATCAATGGCCGTGAATTTCCATCCTTGGATGTGATGCATCAAGTGAGTGAAGGCTTGGCTGCTGCGCTGTTTCCCATGCGACTTGGGCCTTCGGATCTTAAGCCTAAGGCTGAAGACCACTACATTGGCTATACCCTCGATAAAGCACTGAATACCTTGTTGGACCAAGCTGTTTTAGAACTGAGGTTCGGCCAGAACCCACCCGAGCCTTTTGTACAAACGCGTGAAAAAGCCATTGCTGCGATTCGGGAGTTCGCATCACGTTTACCGGATATACGCGGTGTACTCGACACAGATGTCGAAGCCGCCTATAAGGGCGACCCGGCAGCACGCAGCATGGATGAAGTGCTCTTGTGCTATCCGGGGGTGCGCGCCATTATTTTTCATCGTTTATCCCATGAGCTGTTTAAGCTCGGTTTACCTCTTTTGGCCAGAATTATGGCCGAAATTTCGCATTCTGAAACCGGTATCGATATTCACCCGGGTGCCACGATTGGTGAGTCCTTTTTTATCGACCACGGTACCGGTGTCGTCATTGGTGAAACAACCATTATTGGTAGAGGTGTGCGCATATACCAAGCCGTCACTTTAGGGGCTAAGCGCTTTGAAGTTGATGAGCACGGCAGTTTAATCAAAGGCGGTGCACGCCATCCTGTGATTGAGGATCAAGTGGTCATTTATGCAGGCGCTACTTTGCTTGGACGGATCACTATTGGCCGCGGTTCAAGTATTGGGGGGAATGTGTGGTTGACGCACAGTGTCCCGCCGAACAGCCAAATTACCCAAGCGAATCATGAACAGCGCTGCGAAGAACAGCGCGCAAAAGGCGAGTGAATCAAGTCTCCAATACTTGAAAACCCCTATTGTTGGAGTATGATCCTGACGGGTGTAAACACGAATGAGACCTATTTTTTAATGGGTTTCTTTGAATCAATCGAATAAGGAACAATAACAAATGAAATTGGAAACCCTTGCCCTTCATGCAGGTTATGAGATAGATCCAACCACTAAAGCGGTGGCTGTACCCATCTATCAAACCACGTCATATGCATTTGATAACGCTCAGCATGGCGCAGATTTGTTCGACTTGAAAGTGCCAGGCAATATCTACACTCGTATCATGAACCCAACGACGGACGTATTGGAAAAGCGCGTTGCGGCACTAGAAGGCGGCATTGCTGCACTCGCGGTCGCGTCGGGTATGGCGGCGATCACCTATGCCATCCAAACGCTGGCCGAAGTTGGCGACAATATCGTGTCGACCAGCGAGCTGTACGGTGGAACCTACAATCTGTTTGCACACACGCTGCCTCGTCAAGGGATCGAAGTTCGCTTTATCAACAAAAATGACCTAGCCGCGCTGGAAAACGCCATCGATGCGAAAACCAAGGCCGTCTTTGCTGAAACCATTGGCAATCCGTCCGGTGGCGTTGCTGATGTGCGTAAACTTGCAGAGATCGCGCATCGTCATGGCGTGCCTTTGATTGTGGATAACACCGTGCCATCTCCTTTTTTATGGCGTCCCATCGAAGACGGTGCCGATATCGTTATTCACTCTGCGACCAAGTACATTGGCGGACATGGCACCACCGTTGGCGGCATTATCGTGGATTCAGGGAAATTTCCTTGGGCAGATCATGCTGAGCGCTTCCCATTATTGAATCAAGCGGACCCTTCTTATCACGGTGTGGTGTATACCGAGGCGTTTGGGCCTGCCGCCTTTATTGGTCGTGCACGCGTCGTGCCCTTACGTAACATGGGCGCGGCGATATCGCCCTTTAATGCCTTTATGCTGTTGCAAGGGCTTGAAACACTCTCGTTGCGTATTCAGCGTATATCGACAACCGCTTTGCAGATTGCCAACTGGTTAGAAGCGCATCCTAAGGTGAGCTGGGTTGATTATGCGGGCCTTGAGTCTCACAAAGACCATGCGTTGGTTCAAGAGTATTTGGGTGGAAAAGCATCGGGCATTCTGAGTTTTGGCATCGACGGTGACCGAGAAGCCACACGCCGTTTCTACGATACCTTGGCGATATTCTTACGCTTGGTGAATATCGGGGATAGTAAATCCTTGGCAGCCATTCCAGCTGAGACCACTCATCGTCAGTTAAACGATGAAGAGCTGGCGGCGGCTGGGGTGAAGCAGGAACAGTGCGTTTGTCGATAGGTTTGGAAGATCCAGAGGATCTGATTGCCGATCTTGAACAGGCGTTTCAGCAGGTGTAAAACAGGTGTAAATCTGACAAGCCGCGAGAAGAGCTTTAGGCTTTTCTCGCTTTAGGCTCGTCAATTCTGGTGTGAACATCCTTCCTCCCTCTCTCAATTCTTTTCGTGATTTGACGCTGATGCATCAGTTAACGTCGTAAATGGCGTAGTTAAACTTTAGTTGCAGAAGGTATGATCAATTTCGCTTGATGAATATCAAGTTATTTTTTCTTTGGTAAAGTTTACTTTTTGATAATTTAAAATCGGGTGTGTACCGTTGATATGGTTCAGTCAGCCGTTAAGGCAGGCCATGTGTGGTCAACCCCTCTCACGCTTCAGTTGAAAAGTCGATGGGCTCTTCACTGCTGGCGGCCGTCTAGCGATTTGCATCCTGGGATCCAGAAAGCTTGATGGTTGCAACTCTGATTCAGCGCTTCAATACATTGGTGTTTAACTGAAGGATTTGGTGCGTAGATAACATCCACAACAGATCAATAGATCAACGGAACAGAGGTTATGAATATGCAAAGTAATCGATTTTTCAAGAGATTTACGCTTAGTACACTGAGTCTGGCAATATTAGTTGCAGGTTCAGCACTGGCGGACGTTAAGGTTGTTACGGGCCCTTCCCCAATTGAAGGAGATGTGCTGATTCACCCTGAGGACATTACACTGTATAACGATAAAATCGCAATCACCTTTGCCGTCGGCAGTCCCAATTTCTGGGGGATGACCAATGGCTCCATCTCTAACCTAGCCTTGATGCAGGGACGTGATCAATTCGGTGTGAATATCGTTAATGATGTGGAGTTTCTGGTCAATTCTTGGACTGCCAGTGGTGGGTCCTTGGTTGCAGATGTTGAGGTTGTCAAGGCGAGCGTTGAGGAGGGTATTGTACGTGCTACCAGTACTTGGTTGGGCGATGGAAAAGACAATGCGCTGGATGTAGTAACCACTTATACACTGACAAAAGACAGCAATGTACTGCAATTGCATACGCTTGTGACCAACCCAGGTCCTGATAGTTATGAAGATCTGCGCAGTGGTTATTCTCTCAGTGCTCTGTCAGCCTTTATGTTTGGTCCGTTTGGCTATGACACACCGGATATCCGCGCACGTAATATTTACATTGGTGCGGGTGCAGATGAGCCATTGGGTGATTTTACCGTGAGCTACACAGAGGATTATGCGATCACTGTACAGATGGATGATCCCGATATCTATCGTGGTACAACGGGTTATAAGGATTTGCATAAGCATTACAATCTGGCCCCGGGCGAGAGCATGGCCTTCACCGGAGAGTTGCAGATTGCTGATGTGGGTCATACCAGTCCCTTCATGGCACGTATGATTGAGAAAAAAGGCTTGGCGTCCAGTACCATCAGTGGTGTTGTGTATAACGATCAAGGCGAGGTGCACGCCAGCCCTGTGATCGTGGTTGAGCGCGAAGGGCGTTACAAAGGTGAGTTTGTCGGAGCACAGAATGTTGGATCGGATCAGTTGCATGTCAATATGCAGCCGTTGTTTTGGCATGTAGGTGATGCTGACGGGGCTTTCAGCTTCCAGGTGCCAGAGGGTGAATATCAGATTTATGCGCTGGACGCAGGGTTTACTCCCTCGCAGAAACAGTCGATTAGTGTAACAGCAGGCGAGCAGCAAAGCCTGAGCTTCAAAGATGAGTACGCTATTGTTCAGGGAGGCGTCGTCCTGCTGAATATTTCGGATACTGATACAGGCGAACCAGTGGATGCTCGCATCGAGGTTGAGGGTGAAGTACCAGCCGTGAAGTATCTGGGACGGCGTACCTATTTTACAGAGCTGGACGAGGTGGGAGTGGCGAGAATTCAGTTGGCAACGGGTGAGTTTGCCTTCAATGTCCTGTCAGGTGCGCACTTCAATTCAATGCCCGTCAGGAGTGAAACCACGGTGCGCTCTAATGAGGTCAGCGACGTGGTTTTGTCGGTGAAATCGGATGTGCTGCCAAATCAGGAAGGTTGGTATGCGGTTGATTTTCATCACCACACGGATATCGGCGATGCCAATACACCTCCTGTTGATGTGGTGAGGTCACAGCTTGCGAGCCGTTTAGATTTAACGTACATCAGTGATCATGATGCAGTCAGCAATCACTCTGAGGTTCATGATCTTTCACTTCAGCGGGGGTACCCTTTTATTCCGGGCTTGGAGGTGACGCCTGGCTGGGGGCACTTCAATCTGATTAATATGCCAATCAATCACGAAGTCATTGACTCCAGCATGGATGTTGCCGATATCATCAAGGCCGCTCATGAGATGGGTGCTTTGGTGATCGTCAATCATCCTTTCTCGGATTATGGCTACTTCAATAACCGCGATATCGTGCCGGGCGGATACAGTCCTGACTTCGATCTGATCGAGTTACAGCCAACCCTTGATCTGAGTAAACCGGACAATATCGATACTCGTACCCTGACACAAGCAATGCGCTTTTGGGATGAGAGTCTGACGGGAGATAGTAAGGTGTATTACCTGACGGGTGGTACGGACACTCACGAAGTGACGTCACCTACACTCTATTCGGGCATTATTAGAACGCTGGCGAAGGTGGATGATGACCTGACGGTGGAGGGTTTTGTTGATGCTGTGGCTGCTGGCCGCTCTTATGTGTCCATGGGACCCATGATGTTCACGCAGGAGTTGGAGTTCGGTCAGACCTATGAGGTGACCAATGGTGAGGCGCTGAGTTTGGCTGTGGAGCTGTTTGCCGTGAATGGGCTTGAGAGCGTTGAGCTCTATACCAGCGGTTCGGAGATAGGTTCTCCATTGGAAACCAGGTCTCTAGAGAGCACCGAAGGTCGGCAGAAAGTCGAGTTTAGCCTGCAACCTGCTCAGAATACTTGGTATAACCTGATTGTGAAAGATAAGAGCGGAAGGCCTGCTATTTCCAATCCGATTTGGGTGAATGTTAAAGGCTAAAGGAAAGTCTTAGTCTTTTTAGAATGCAATTGCTTTGCTTAGTATTTCCGCTCTAACCCTATCTAGCAACCTGTCGAACTTAGCGAGGTAAAGACAGGCTGCTAGATTACGCAGAGAGTGTCATAAATTGTCGGAGATGATTTCATCTATGGAAATTCATCTGACGATGTCATCTGAAAGATGTCTGCTAGCTGACATCTAAACGACAAGAACTGACTTCGAGCTCATAAATACACCCTGCCTTCATGTAATAATTGACTAGAAAACATCAAACTTATCATTTATCATACGTTTGTTTGACACATGCAGATCGATTTGTTCAAGCATCCAAGGATAAGGACGTATGTGGTTATTCCATTTCTATGCAAAGTATCGGCTTCCTTTATAAAGGATTTCTCTGTAAAGGGACACAGAAGTAGCCTATAACTTCATACTCTTATCCATCGGAAAAAAAGCTTTATATTAAACAAGTTAAAGTAAAAAACCGTGAGGTATCTACGTTAGAGTGCGTTTGCCCACTATAGGTAAACTCAGTTATCCGAACTTCACTGTTGCAGTATAGATAGATTGAAATGTGGGTTGCCCTACAAAGGGGAAAGACGATACTAAGTAAAGCTCAATATATTCTGAATATATTGTTCGCATTATTTTCAAATAAAGGATAAAGAACATGGATTTTAAAAGAACAGAAGCAAAAATAACAATTGCAAAGCTGATTGAGTTGGCTTATTCAAAAAATAAAGGGATGACGGCCAAAATTATGGCAGAAAAGGGTAATGCACAATTAACTGTAGATCATAATGGAAATGCAACACTTTCTGGCTCAGCAGGTATGTTAACCTTCAGTGGAACGCCTGTGTTAGAAAATGTGGGTGCTAAAATCAAGCGGATTAATATAAATTTCCGTAATGAGGAAGGAATGAAAGTTGATTATACTGCAACTTTTGATCTGGAATATATAAAGTTATCGGTAATGGGTGATTTTGATTTAGAAGAATTGATGACATCTTGTTCAGGTTTACTGTGTCAAGCTGCCCGAGCATTTAAAGGTAGAGATCGTGCTTACAATATGGAATTGCAGAGAATAATGGGGCATTAAGAATGCAAAAAATCTTTTTTAATTTCATTCTTATCTTATTTCTAACAGGCTGTGTATCTATGCAAGCCTCTTCTTCTGTGCTGTATCAAGAGTATTCAAAGTACCAGAATAGTGTGAATAAAAATAATGTTGTTGAAGTGGCGGGTAATTTTTTTAGTCCATCACTTCTGGGTGAGGATTATAGAGTAAATTTAGGGGCAGTTAGTCAGTTATTATTTAAGAGTTACATGGTGGAGGAATTCAGTTACCATGAAATGAAAAATGAGCAAGAAGGCTGTCTTACCATCAATGGATATGATGAAGAAAATGCCCCGTTAATATTTAGTCTTAAGTACATCTTGAACGATGGCCGCTGGCTAATTGACAATATTCATGTTGTTTTTGTTGAGCACGTAAAAGATTTTTCTGATAGCGCAAAATGCCCAAACGAATATCCTGAATAAGACTATTAAACCGGTGGCAATTCAGGTCTGACTATGTCATTGGAAAGCCGCATGGTGGCTAGCCTCTAACCGACAGGAACTGCCGCCGGGTTAATAATCAAAAGCTAAGGGGCGCACTCAAAGGTGTGCCGTTTAGCTTGGTTATATAAAAATGTCCTGTTTACAGGATGGGGTGAGTCCATTGAATTCGATGGATATCACCCTTAATTGCCTAGCAGCATTCCTATCTGTTAACGCTCATCAGCTCTACGTATAGTCAGCTCTGAAGTATAGAATCGCCACTCTAGCAAGAGGGGATGCTCAATGGCTCCGATCAAACTTCCCTTCATAATTGCGTTGAATCCCTTCTTTAATTTTTGCCCGATCTTGGCGTGCCAGTTCGCCTTTCCATACCCACTCGAAAATGCGGCTGGCGGCTTTTGGGAAGGGTGTGAAAATAGGATTGAAAGGGTTGTCCCTTGCTTGCATCCAGACCGTCATGCGGTGACTGCGTTTTTGAGCGACACCTCGGCAATGGAAACCGTACACATTTGCCACAAGCAGTGTATTGGCCGGAACATGCAGCGCGGTGGCTTGTAAGCCCATTTCCTCTAGTGCTTGCGGTGTCACTCTAAAGGATCCATCCCAGTAACGACCTGCTGGGCGATCCTCGCCTTTTAACGAAGCAATGAGGCTTTCTTTGTATTCCCACTTTAATCTTGCCCAGGTTAAACGGTGAGAGCGAGGGACATACACATGAGGACCGTTATCATCATTGGCCGGATCTAAAAATAACCAGCCTTTGACACAAGGGTGAAAGGTATCCGCATGCAAGTCGCGCTGAGGGTCGGCTTGAGGCACCACGTTGGCGTGATTACAGAGGTTCTCAATAAAGAAAAAAGGTGGCCTGTTTTTTGAAGAACACCAACGCATTAAACGATCGAGGGGTTTGGCTTGTGTAAACGCATTCAGCTCGGGCAGGGTCTGTCGAATATCTTCCGTCATAAAGCTGCGTTGCGTGAGGGTTGTTCCTTCAACAAATTCACGGATCAAGCCTGAGTAGTTAACCGCCTCTGATTGCAAACGTTCAAATTGCTCGGGTGGCAAGTAGTTCTCAATTAAAATATAGCCTTCTCGGATAAACTGACGACGCTGCTCGGCTGGAACAAGAGGCGATAGGAGCCATAGTCTTAGATGAAACAAGGCTTGAGCGATGACCACGCGTGTGACATGCAAACCGCAACGATTGAGCCAATAGTTTCCGAGGATTGGGTTTTGACTGAAGCTTTTTGCCCAAGTAAAGGGTTCAATTATCCAGATAAACCAACGTAGAGCAGGTGATAAAAGACGTGAAAGCGCTTCCATAATGTTACGCGTAAGTAGGGTTGACACGTTCGAGATTGACAAAAGACAGTCTCGCACAGCCGACAACTCAGATGGCCGCGTACCTCCTGTAATGAACGATCCAAAGTAAATAGGCTAACTGGAATATGGCGTCAAATCTCAGTTAGACTTCAACGAGAATCTTAACAGTGCTGTTACACTAGGCCAACTTTTTTCTTTAATCGCTTGTCTTAATGTTTAGCGTTGAAGGGACTTTAAGACCTTGGTAGGCGAGGTTTGTACTCCCCAGTAAAATGCACGGCGTCAGAGGCTCTGGGAGGCAAAGTGTGCTAAAGTTCACCCGTTTATATAATGTGATTTCAGCGATTCATTGGAGTGTTACAAATGGCGTTTGTCGTAACTGAAAACTGTATCTTATGTAAGTACACAGATTGTGTTGCGGTCTGCCCGGTTGACTGTTTTTATGAGGGGCCTAATTTTTTGGTGATTCATCCGGATGAGTGTATCGACTGCGGGCTTTGTGAGCCAGAGTGTCCAGCGAAAGCCATTTTTTCCGAAGACGATCTACCGGATGACCAGCTCGAGTTTGTTCAACTGAATGCTGAACTGGCCGAAATATGGCCAAATATCACCGAATACAAAGCGGCACCCGCTGATGCTGCCGACTGGGATGGCAAGGCAGGCAAACTGCAGTACCTGAAGCGTTAAAGCGCTATGCCGTGCAGCTCTCTACTAACTTTCCCAATAACCGGGTTCATTATAGGTCCGCTTCAAAAAATCAATAAAGTAGGCAATCTTTGCGGGTAAAAAGCGCTGCTCAGGGTACACCGCCTGAATATTGTATTCAGGCATAGCGTACTCATCTAAAAAAGTCACGAGCTCGCCGGAGTTCAGCTCTTTTTGGATTTCCCAAGTCGAACGCCAACTGATGCCCAGTCCGAGTTTAACCCAGTCATAGAGCAGTTCACTGTCATTGCAGTCTAGATTACCGGAGACTTTGATGGTGACGCGTTTATTGTCGCGAATAAAACTCCAACCGCGATGCTGCCCACCCATTAGATTGAAGGCCAAGCAATTATGCTCGGCTAAGTCTTCTAGTGACTGGGGAGTGCCGTGGCGTTCGAGGTAAAGAGGCGATGCGCAGAGAACGCGCTTATTGGGATAGAGCTGTACAGGTACATAGTTGGGATCTTCAACTGCGCCAATGCGAATGGCAAGGTCGTAGCCTTCGCGCACCAGATCGATCACGCTGTCCGTCAGGTTAAACGAAATGCGCACATCCGGAAACAAGGCCTGAAAAGCAGGGCCATGCGGCGCTACGTGTTTGCGACCAAATCCCGCTGGTGCCGACACCACCAGATGTCCGCGCACATTGTGCCGATTGGCCGTAATGCCCGACTCCAGCGTGTCGAACTGCTTCAGCAGTTGTTGAGCTCCCTCTAAAAACTGCTCGCCAAGGTCGGTCAGTTTCAGGCCACGGGTGGAGCGATGCATAAGTTTGACACCGAGGCGTTTTTCTAAGGCATCTAAACGCCGTCCCATTATAATGGGGGTGACGCCCTCAATGACGGATGCGGCTGCAAAGCTGCCGTGCTCTGCCACCAAGGTAAAGGTTCGAATCTCTGTATATCGGTCCACTCAATACCTCAGGTATCGACAGAAAATAAAAAATTGCTCTTCCAATAGTATACTGCCTTTTTATAGTATCGAATCAACGAGAATCCTAATACAGTGTCATCCTTAGTCATTGTGTGAAAATAAGAGGCGTTATCCATGAGTCAGCAACGAATTCAGGTTGAAAATCTGCAGGTAGCAGAAACACTTTATGATTTCATTAATAATGAAGCGTTACCCGGTACAGGCGTCGATCAAGTTGCTTTCTGGAAAGCCTTCGATCAAATTATCCAAGATCTAGCGCCTAAAAACCGCGAACTGCTCGCGAAGCGTGATGCCATCCAAGCACAACTTGATGAGTGGTACGCTGCTCGTAAAGGTCAGCTTTTAAATATGACCGAGTACAAAGCCTTTTTATCTGAAATTGGCTATCTCTTGCCAGAAGGCGATGATTTCACAGCGACCACCACCAATGTAGACCCAGAAATGGCAACCCTGGCCG
Source organism: Nitrincola nitratireducens (assembly GCF_000585235.1). Classification (NCBI taxonomy): domain Bacteria; kingdom Pseudomonadati; phylum Pseudomonadota; class Gammaproteobacteria; order Oceanospirillales; family Oceanospirillaceae; genus Nitrincola; species Nitrincola nitratireducens. The sequence goes on from NZ_AONB01000003.1 coordinate 231,746, forward strand.
GGCCTCAGCTCGTTGTGCCGGTTATGAACGCACGTTATGCGCTGAATGCGGCGAATGCGCGTTGGGGGAGCCTGTATGATGCCTTGTACGGCACCGATGCCATTGGTGAAGACGGCGGTGCTGAAAAAGGAGCAACCTACAATCCTGTGCGTGGGGCTAAGGTAGTCGCTTTTGCACGTCAGTTTTTAGACGATGCCGCCCCCTTGGCCGAAAGCTCGCATGTAGGGGCAAAAGGCTACGCCATCGTAGATGGGGCTTTGCAGGTCACCTTAGTCACGGGTGAAACAGTCGGTTTAAAAATGCCCGATCAACTCGTGGGTTACTTGGGAGATGCATCACAGCCTTCAGCCATCGTATTGCGCCATAATGGCCTGCATTTCGAAATTCAATTTGATGCGAACAGTGTCATAGGTAAAGCTGACAGTGCAGGTATTAAAGATATTTTGATGGAGTCTGCTCTTTCCACCATCATGGATTGTGAGGATTCCATTGCCGCCGTTGATGCAGATGACAAGGTTCAGGTTTACCGCAATTGGTTAGGTTTGATGAAGGGTACCTTGACCGAGAGCATTGAGAAAAACGGCCGTACCTTTGTTCGTGAAATGAACCCAGACCGCGAGTACACAGGCGTTGACGGTCAAACCGTAACCCTTAAAGGCCGCAGTTTGATGTTTGTCCGTAATGTCGGCCACCTGATGACCATCAATGCGATTTTGGACAAAGATGGCAACGAAATTCCAGAAGGCATCATGGACGGTCTTGTGACATCGCTCATCTCCATTCACGATGTGAAAGGATTGGGCAAGTTTAAAAACAGCGTAACAGGCTCTATGTACATCGTTAAGCCAAAAATGCACGGCCCTGAAGAAGTCGCCTTTGCGAATGAACTTTTTGCACGTATTGAAGATGCCTTGGGTCTTGAGCGCTTTACCCTGAAAATGGGCATCATGGATGAAGAGCGTCGCACCACGGTTAACTTGAAAGAGTGTATTCGTGCCGCGAAAGAGCGAGTCGTCTTTATCAACACGGGCTTCTTGGATCGCACGGGCGATGAAATGCACACCTCGATGGAAGCCGGTCCTATGTTGCGTAAAAATGACATGAAGGCCACGCCATGGATTAAAGCCTACGAAGATTGGAACGTTGATAATGGCTTGCTGTGCGGTTTGCAAGGTCGTGCTCAAATCGGTAAAGGCATGTGGGCCATGCCAGATCTGATGGCCAATATGTTAGAGCAAAAAATTGCGCATCCTTTGTCTGGCGCGAATACCGCTTGGGTTCCATCACCCACTGCCGCAACCTTGCATGCGATGCACTATCACAAGGTTGATGTGTTTGCGCGTCAGGAAGAGCTAAAACTACGTGCACGTGCCAGCCTAGATGATATTTTAACCATCCCCGTGGCTGTTGCTCCGAATTGGTCGGCTGAAGAAATTCAGCAAGAATTAGACAACAACGCGCAGGGTATCTTGGGATACGTGGTTCGTTGGGTGGATCAAGGCGTTGGCTGCTCGAAAGTACCCGATATCAACAATGTGGGCTTAATGGAAGACCGTGCAACTTTGCGTATCTCCAGCCAACACATTGCTAACTGGTTGCATCATGGTATCTGTTCGGCAGATCAAGTGATGGAAACCATGAAGCGCATGGCGAAGGTTGTTGACGGTCAAAATGCCAATGATCCCCTGTATCAGCCAATGGCCGCCGACTTTGACAAGAGCGTAGCCTTCAAAGCCGCCTGTGAGCTGGTGTTTGAAGGACGCAAGCAGCCCAATGGTTACACGGAGCCTGTTTTGCATCGCCGTCGTATTGAGGCGAAAGCACTGGCTAAGTAATCGAATCCTGATTAAAGCTGTATAATGAAAGGCACCTACTAAACTAGGTGCCTTTTTTATTGATGCTGAGATGCTAAAACGATGCAGAATCCCTGTGCTTATATTAAGTTTTTCTGTTTGATTTTTTTTAGTTTAATCCTGTCTTTTACAGCTACGGCCAATGTGGTTTTAAATGAGCAGCAACAGGCGTATTTAGCCGAACTGGGGCCCGTCAAAATGTGTGTTGACCCGGATTGGGAGCCTTATGAGCGTCTTTTACCCAATGGGGATTTTGTTGGAATTGCGGCCGATCTTATCCAATTAATTGCACAACGTACCGGTGTCGATCTCAGTGTGTACCCGACAGATGACTGGAATCACAGCTTACAGGCAGCACAAGCAGGTGATTGTCATATAGTTGCCTTTTTAAATAAAACAGAGGCACGCAGTCAGTGGTTGTTATTCACAGAACCTTACTTTAACGATCCGAATGTTTTTATTACGCATCAAGATCATGAGTACATCCCCAATCCCGCAGGTCTAGTGGATAAAGTGGTTGTACTGCCAAAAGGCACCAGTATTGAAGAGTTTGTTCGACGTACCTATCCTAATTTAGTGATCACCGTGGTCGATACTGAAGGAGAAGCGGTGGCGATGGTCGAGCAGAAAAAAGCAGATATGACCATTCGTTCATTAACTATGGCGGCCTATACAATCCGTCAGCAGGGCTTGTTTAATTTAAAAGTGTCAGGCTTACTGCCGAATTTTGATAATCACTTTAGAATCGGCGTTCTTCAGTCAGAACCCTACCTCAGAGACATATTGGATTTGGGGGTCGCCACTATCTCACCCCAAGAAGTTCAAGAAGCATTAAATCGCCATGTATCAATTACTGTGTACCAAGGTATAGATTACAGCTTGGCTTTTAAAACCAGTTTTTTCTTCATTTTTTGTCTGGTGTTGTTTTTATACTGGAACCAGCACCTGAAAAAACTGAATCATGCGCTTTCAAAACAAGACGTGTTACTCAAAGAAAAGGTCAATGAGAAAACGGAGCTGGTGGAAGCGCTCAATCTTACGCGCTTGAGGCTGGAAAATGCTCTTAAGGAGGAGCACGAAGCACGGTTAGAACAACAGCAGTTTATGCGTATGGTTACACATGAATTTAGAACCCCGCTCACTGTGATTCAGACAGGTTTTGAACTTCTCGCACTGCAAACTGATCCTGAACAAAGGGAAAAGACCTTACAAAAACAAAGTCAGGCCACTTCGCAGCTGATTGAGTTGGTGAATAACGCCCTTGTCCAAGATCGATTTGAAAACTCTGCATGGCGTCAACACTCTGAATGGATTGAAACTGAAGAGATCATGCGCTCGCTTAAAGCCTATGCAGGCACGATTTGTTCAAAGAGTTTTACGATTGACATTCAAGTTGAATCAAAAAAGTTTTTGGGCGATAAACAGTTACTCTTGATTGCATTGAATAACCTCGTTGATAATGCGGTTAAATATTCCCCACAGGGGGGTAGGTTGCAACTCAGTGCAGGCCCATTTGAACAAGGTGTTTTGTTTAGGGTCAAAGATCAAGGCATCGGTATACCAATAGAACACCAGTCAACGATTTTTGGTAAGTATCAAAGAGGCGCTGTTGAAGGTGTAGCTGGTTTTGGGCTAGGCTTGTATATAGTCCAGCGTATTGTTCATTTACATAAAGGACGCATTGAATTGATCAGTGACGAAGGACAGGGCAGCGAGTTCAAGCTATGGCTCCCCTTACAATAAAAAATAATAAGGGTCTATGAATGCAAGGTAAACGTATTCTTTTGTTAGAAGATGATCATCATCTGACTGGCATTGTCAGTGAGTTTTTACAGAATTATGGATATGAGGTGACAGTCACCCATACTGGGAAAGCGTTTTCTGATCAGTTAGTCAGCGCGCAATTTGACTTAATCATCATGGATTTGAACTTGCCCGATGCAGATGGAATCGAGCTGCTCTGCTCGATGCGCCAGCATCACAATATGTTGGTGTTTATTGTTTCAGGTCGACAGGGTAGTACTGTCAGACTCGATTGTTTTGAAAAGGGCGCGGATGCCTATATCACCAAACCCTTTAGTTTGTTGGAGCTGGAACTGCAAGTGCGCAATGCGCTTGTGCGTCAAGATCGATATGCTCAACCAGATGCCTCTTCACCTCAGGATGCAAAAGCCATACATCAATATCCGTTATTTGACGGTTGGTATGTGTGTACAAAAACGCAAAGTGTTCAACATAACCAAGACGGTGAAATGAGCTTGACGCAAGGGGAATACCAGCTGTTGCTCTTTTTACTGCGGGCCAATGGTTCGGTGGTTACCCGAGATCAAATTATCGAAGGTTTGTCTGAATCCGCTCGTTTAACCTGCGTCGAATCAGTGAATGCGTTGATCTATCGTATCCGTAAAAAATTCATCAAGCATTGTGGCATCAGTCCATTAGTGACAGTATCGGGAGCAGGGTATCGAGTGGGTCAAAAAGAGCGTTCCTGAGAGGCGTTCTGGCTTGATCTGCTCCGAAAAATGCCACTCAAATATAAATAGATCTGTTTCAAACAAGTATTGATGCGGATCAATTTTCTCCAATAAATCAGCCTCGTTCATTTTTCGTTCATTACCTTTATTGGCTTCCTTTGTTAGAGTCAAGACGCATGGCATATCTCAATTTAAGATAGGTAAAGCCTTGTAAAAACTAAAACTAACGCTTGTTTTGGTTGAACTGAAGAGTGATGCATAAAGCTATTCGTCGGCGGCTATGAATAGCTTTGTGCATCTAAAGTGCCGAAACATGATCATTACTATGACAAAGAATTACTCTTTGGAGAGCGCTCGAATGGAAAATGAAAACCAAGGCTTAAATGTTTCAATTGATACAACTACTCACCAAGATGCACCTGCATTTACAGAGGTGAGCCTGCCTTTGAGCCCAGAAACACACGAAGCGAGTGGGGTGATACCACAATCCCAGAATGAGGCTCTCACAAGTACATTCGAAAAAAACACAGTATTGTTAAAGAGAGCCAAAAAAGAACTTGAGGAAGAAGAGGACGTCTTAAGTCTGGATGAAATGATAGATCCAGCCACTTTAGGTGACTTAACGGCGCAAGTTGTTGCTGCATCAGATGAAATGTCCACTGATGAACCCAGCGCCGACGAGGCGGCTGCGGTGTTGTCTGAGACACCGTCGGCAGGGGGCGTAACAGGCTCAATATCCCCTTTGTTTGTGGGGGCGGGCTTGCTAGCGGGAGTTGCTTTAACCTCGTCAAGTAGCAGCTCTTCCAGTGCCCCTTCGACGCCTGACCCTGTAGAACCGACGCCTGTTGATCCAACTCCCGTTGATCCAACGCCAACCGATCCCACTGACATTATGGAACAAGACCCTAACCCGGGTAATCCACGTGAGGTTGAGGCTGAATCTTTTGTTATACGTTTAGTCGGTACTGAAAATGAAGATGTGTTTGAAATCACTGCGCCAAATGCTACCCGCATTGAAGTCATTGGTGATATCAAAGGCTCCAACGATGATGTGGTCTTTAAGATTAACGATGTCACGGCAGGTAGTCGCGATGTACGAACGATTACGTTAATTACCAACATTGATGGATCAAATAATAAGCTGGTATTCGACTTTGCGGATGCAAATGATGTCGTTAAGTTAGCCGCAGATAGTGACATCAAAGGCTTTAGTAAAATAGAAGTGAAAAATGGTACGTTGGATCTGTCCGGCGTTAATATCTCTGGCATCATTGATATCGAAGTCAACTCGGGCGTGGTGTTGACTCTGTCACAATTTAAAGCGCTGGCATCTTTAGTGAGCGTATCTGGGCATGGTGCGTTAACACTTGAATTGAGTTCTGAAGATGAGTTAGCAGAGTTAGAGGCCTATTTAGCCACGCCAAACCTTACGTTAATAGGCTTTGGTGCCGATGAAACTGGCGGTGTATCGATTCAAATCAACGGCGAACCTGTTGAGAATGCGCAGGTTGATGCCATTATAGAACGCATCGATGCCTTATCTTTTCCATCCATTCCGCAAATTTCAGGATTGATTGATGCTTTACAGCAAAAAATAGCGGCATTAGAGGCTACATCAGGCGCAACGGCGACCGAGTTGGCCTCGTTAAACGCAGCCATCTCCGCACTCGAAGCGGATATCGATGCACTAAAAATCGTTGCTGAAGCGGTTGGTGACACCTTACAAGCTCAAATAGCCACGTTGTCTCAAAAGCTGACAGATGACTTAGCCGCTGCACAAACCACTCTTCAAGCCAATATTGATCAAGTCGCTGCCAATCTATCGACTGAGTTAAACTCAGCTGTAGCTGATCTCCAAGCACAGATTGATGGCCTGAGCACTGACAGCGCGACAGCGCTGATTTGTCGGCCTTGGCTGCTCAATTAGCAGCGACTCAAGCCGATCTCGCCGCTTTAGCGACGCTATCTTCGGCAGGCGATGCTGCGAATGCAGACGCGCTAGCGGCTGAGGTTGCGAACTTGAACAGTGCGTTGGTCAGCGCTCAGACGCAAATGCAAAACAAACTGGATCAAGCGGTTGCCAGTATTAACCTTGAGCTGGCGAATCTGCAAGATCAGATTAACGCTCTAGATGGCGATCAAGCGCTGGAATTGGTGTTGGCACTGCAAGCCGCCTTTGCGGAGGCTGAAGCGAAAATCGCAGTTCTCGAAGCCTTTATCGCATCGGCTGAAGCGGCCGACTTAGCGTCGGCACTGGAAAGCGAAGTGGCAGCACTCTATGCCGCCTTGAGTGACAATGTAGCGACCTTGAACAGTTCATTGGCAGCGCTTCAAGTCAGTCTGCAAACCAATATCGACCAAGTGTCCAGCGATCTGTCTGCAGCCTTGAATGCAGCGATTGCTGATCTTCAAGCGCAAATAGATGGCCTTAGCACTGACAGTGCGACAGCGGCTGATGTATCTGAATTAGCCGCTCAATTAGCTTCGACTCAAGCCGAGCTGGCGGCTTTGGCAACCTTGTCAGCGGCAGGCGATGCCGCGAATGCTGGTGCGCTAGCGGCTGAGGTTGCGAGCTTGAACAGCGCGTTGGTTAGCGCGCAGACGCAAATGCAAAACAAACTGGATCAAGCGGTTGCCAGTATTAACCTTGAGCTGGCGAATCTGCAAGATCAGATTAACGCTCTAGATGGCGATCAAGCGCTGGAATTGGTGTTGGCACTGCAAGCTGCCTTTACTGAAGCTGAAGCGAAAATCGCAGTACTTGAAGCCTTTATCGCATCGGCTGAAGCCGCTGACTTAGCGGCGGCGCTGGAAAGCGAAGTGGCAGCACTCTATGCCGCATTAAGTGACAATGTTGCGACCTTGAACAGCTCACTGACAGCGCTTCAAGTCAGTCTGCAAGCCAATATTGATCAAGTGTCCAACGACCTATCGGCTGCCTTGAATGCGGCGATTGCCGATCTGCAAGCACAAATAGATGGCCTGAGCACTGACAGTGCGACAACGGCTGATTTGTCGGCCTTGGCTGCTCAATTAGCTTCGACTCAAGCCGAGCTGGCGGCTTTGGCAACCTTATCAGCGGCAGGCGATGCCGCGAATGCTGATGCGCTAGCGGCTGAAGTTGCGAGCTTGAACAGCGCGTTGGTCAGCGCGCAGACGCAAATGCAAAACAAACTGGATCAAGCGGTCGCCAGCATTAACGTTGAATTGGCGAATCTGCAAGATCAGATTAATGCTCTAGAAGGTGATCAAGCACTGGAATTGGTGTTGGCACTGCAAGCCGCCTTTGCAGAAGCTGAAGCGAAAATCGCAGTTCTTGAAGCCTTTATCGCATCGGCTGAAGCTGCTGATTTGGCCTCTGCACTGGAAAGCGAAGTGGCGGCACTTTATGCCGCATTAAGTGACAATGTAGCGACCTTGAACAGCTCACTGACAGCGCTTCAAGCTAGCCTGCAAGCCAATATCGACCAAGTGTCCAGCGATCTGTCTGCAGCCTTGAATGCAGCGATTGCTGATCTTCAAGCGCAAATAAATGGCCTTAGCACTGACAGTGCAACAGCGGCTGATGTATCGGCTTTGGCTGCTCAATTAGCAGCGACTCAAGCCGATCTCGCCACCTTAGCGACGCTATCTGCGGCAGGCGATGCTGCGAATGCAGACGCGCTAGCGGCTGAAGTTGCGAACTTGAACAGCGCGTTGGTCAGCGCTCAGACGCAAATGCAAAACAAACTGGATCAAGCGGTCGCCGACATTCATGTTGAATTAGCGAATTTGCAAGATCAGATTAACGCTCTAGATGGCGATCAAGCGCTGGAATTGGTGTTGGCACTGCAAGCCGCCTTTGCAGAAGCTGAAGCGAAAATCGCAGTTCTCGAAGCCTTTATCGCATCGGCTGAAGCCGCTGACTTAGCGGCGGCTCTGGAAAGCGAAGTGGCGGCACTCTATGCCGCCCTGAGTGACAATGTTGTGACCTTGAACAGTTCATTGGCAGCGCTTCAAGCTAGCCTGCAAGCCAATATCGACCAAGTGTCCAGCGATCTGTCTGCTGCTTTGAATGCAGCGATTGCTGATCTGCAAGCGCAAATAGATGGCCTGAGCACTGACAGTGCGACAGCGCTGATTTGTCGGCCTTGGCTGCTCAATTAGCAGCGAATCAGGCCGAGCTGGCGGCTTTGGCAACCTTATCAGCGGCAGGCGATGCCGCGAATGCCGGTGCGCTAGCGGCTGAAGTTTCGAGCTTGAACAGCGCGTTGGTCAGCGCTCAGACGCAAATGCAAAACAAACTGGATCAAGCGGTTGCCAGCATTAACCTTGAGCTGGCGAATTTGCAAGATCAGATTAATGCTCTAGATGGCGATCAAGCGCTGGAATTGGTATTGGCACTGCAAGCTGCCTTTATTGAAGCTGAAGCGAAAATCGCAGTACTTGAAGCTTTTATCGCATCGGCTGAAGCCGCTGACTTAGCGGCGGCGCTGGAAAGCGAAGTGGCGGCACTTTATGCCGCATTAAGTGACAATGTAGCGACCTTGAACAGCTCACTGACAGCGCTTCAAGCTAGCCTGCAAGCCAATATCGATCAAGTGTCCAGCGATCTGTCAACTGCTTTGAATGCAGCGATTGCTGATCTGCAAGCACAAATAGATGGCCTGAGCACTGACAGTGCGACAACGGCTGATTTGTCGGCCTTGGCTGCTCAATTAGCTTCGACTCAAGCCGAGCTGGCGGCTTTGGCAACCTTATCAGCGGCAGGCGATGCTGAAACCCTTGCAACCATGAATGCATCGTTATCAGCGCTTCACACCAGCTTGGTGGCCTACGTTGATCAAGTGTCTAACGATTTGTTTAACTCATTGGATAGCAGCCTGACCAATTTGCATATGCAAATTAATGGTCTGGAAAATGCCACCGCAGCGAACTTGTCTGACTTAGCGGCTGAACTTTCGGCCACTCAAGCCGAACTAGCGGCTTTGGCAACCTTATCGGCGGCAGGCGATGCTGAAATCCTAGCAACCATGAGTGCATCATTGGCAGCGCTTGAAACCAGCCTGGTAGCCTACGTTGATCAAGTGTCTAACGCTTTGTTTAACTCATTGGATAGCAGCCTGACCAATTTACAGATGCAAATTAATGGTCTGGAAAATGCCACCGCAGCGAACTTGTCTGATTTAGCGGCTGAACTTTCGGCCACTCAAGCCGAACTAGCGGCTTTGGCAATCTTATCGGCGGCAGGCGATGCTGAAACCCTTGCAACCATGAATGCATCGCTATCAGCGCTTGAAACCAGCTTGGTAGCCTACGTTGATCAAGTGTCTAACGATTTATTTAACTCCTTGAGTGACAGCCTGACCAATTTACAGATGCAAATTAATGGTCTGGAAAATGCCACCGCAGCGAACTTGTCTGATTTAGCAGCTGAACTGGCTGCGACTAAAGGCGAACTAGCGGCTTTGGCAACTTTGTCAGCAGCAGGCGATGCGGCCAATGCTCAAGCCTTGGCTACTGAAGTGGCAAGCTTAACGTCAGCGCTGGCTGCACTCGAAACCAGTTTAGAAAACAGCATAGTTGAAGCGACGAGCGAACTTTCTGCATCTCTAAATGCAGCGATTGCAGATCTGCAAGCACAAATAAATGGATTAAGCACAGAAAGTGCGACAGCGGCTGATTTATCGGCCCTAGCCGCTCAACTGACAGCCACTCAAGCTGATCTAGATGCTTTGGCAACCTTATCGGCAGCAGGCGATGCAGCGAATGCCAGTGCACTAGCAGCTGAGGTCATCAGCTTAACATCGGCATTAGAGTCATTGGAAACGCATTTACAAGACAGTATTGACCAAGTTTCAAGTAATCTCACAACGGCTCTGAATGCAGCAATTGCTGATCTGCAAGCGCAAATTGATGGCTTGACAACAGACAACGAAACGGTGGCTGTGGATTTAGAGGCTTTAACTGAAGAAATTGAGACCCTCAAACAAGAGATAGACGATTTAAAATTAGCGCTAGGCGTTGATACGGGATTGTCGGACACACTTGAGGATCTTCAAGACCAAATTACCGACCTTCAAGCACAAATTGATGATTTAAAAGCGGCATTAGAGGCACTCCAGCCGCCCACTGATCCTTTCGAAGGCGACACCTTGGTTTTCACGGTTGCTGAGCTTTTTGGCAGCAATGGCACGGCTTCAGTCAACATCATTGCAGAGGCACTGCTGGACGCACTGGCAAACTATGACGCCAGTACCATCACCATCAAAGTGACTGAGCCTCTGACGGTTGCGCAAGCCACAGCGCTGTCACAAGCGGGCTTAGTGGCAGGAGCAGACAAGGTCGAATACGACATACGCGACTATGCGACAACGGTGCAAGCGGCCCTCGCCAATCCAGATCAAAGCTTAGCATTAGTCGGTGCAGGCCAAGTTGTTGCCATTGGCAATGAGTTGAATAACACCCTTGATATGGCGGCCATGACCTCGGATATCAATCTTCGTGTCGAACTGGACGATGGCAACGACACCTATTTTGCAGGTCGCGGTGATGAAACCATCGTTGGTGGTGCCGGTGCTGATACCATCTATTTGACTCACCGTGACGGGTCGGTGGATACGGTTGTTTATCAGAGCATTCTAGATGGACAAGTGCTGCCAAGTGCCAGTATTGCTTTCTCAATGGATGAATCTGATTATCGTGAAGGGACGGTGTTAACTCTGACGGTTAATGGACACTCTTACTCCTATACTCTTGAAAAAGGAGAAACGTCGGAGGTTGGACTTCAGGCATTAGCCGATTTGCTAACGACGTCTTCATCTATCATGGGAGTCACAGTTAATGCAGATGAAGCTAAGTTAACAGTGTTTGTGGCTTCAAGCCTCTGCAGTTATCCGGTGGACATAACGGTACCGAAGCCATCGTCAATGATGGGTTAAAAACGCAAGTGGTTGTGAATTTTTCAAGCAATGATCAAGACTATCCTGCTAATACCAATGGTACCAATACAACAGAATTTACGCGTTATTTGAGTGTGACCATTAGTGGCGTGGTCATTAAAGCCGAGGTTGTTGCGGGAGATGCTAATGCGTCTGTTACTGCTTTAGTCGCTGCAATTAATGCGGCACGTTCAGTTGAGGATGAAACAACTCTTGTTGAGGAGGGTATTTATTTAGGCGATATTATCGACGAGGCGAGCGCTCAAGGAACTACAATTACCTTGACTGCTTTGAAAGTTGGAGAGACTGATGGGCCAACTTTTAGTGTGCAAGAAGCAAGCATTGATGTACCGGGTGTGCAGCAAGAGGTAAGTGTTCAGTTTAGCTTGGATGATACTTACTACTATGAAGGCGGCGAGCTACGTATTAAAATCAATGATGACACGATTGCAGTCGAGATGGTCGCTGGCGATGCTAAGGCAACAATAGAGAAGTTGAAACAAGCGATAGCGGACCAAGGTCTTGGTAGCCTTGAGTCCATTGGATTTAGTGTCACAGATTTTACAGTCAAGCCGACAGCTCGTACGGGATTAGCCAATAATATTCTTAGCTTTTCAGCAAATGATTTAGATCTTAGCAGTGCTGCGGGTATTCAAATCCTACAAACAGGTTCAAGTGTTTTTAGATCATCTACTGCTGGGAGTATTGGGTTTAATTTCCATTTATTAGAAAATGCAATATACGAAGATGTGAATGCGTTAGTGACTGCTATTAATGCTATTTTAAGTTCGGATCCTGCTTATCGATTAACAGCAAGTTACAATAGTGAGTTTAACTCGTTAGACTTTCAGGTGACCTCAGGTGGATTTAACGCACTTATCCCTGTCTCTGCACTGACATTCAAGGGACAAGTAACTGATGGCATTACCCTTCTATCCAGCACCGAAGGCGAAGATACCCTAAGTATTACAGCTGAAATGGATTATGCCGGTGAGGCACAGCAAGCAACGCTTGAGTTGAACAGCAACTCGGGCAAATACACAGGATTTACCTTCGATAACGATGATATCGGCCCAGGCAATGACCGTGCGGCTGATGTCTATTTTGAAGACGGTAAGGTGTGGATCACGATTACCCCATTAGATGCCAACGGTGAGAAGGATACAGTGAATGCTGTCCGCATTTCGGCTGAAATGGGTGCAAACGCGGCTGAAACGCAGGCGAATTTGGTTGATGCAATTAATGAAAAAGTGAATGGATCAATTATCCCAGCAACACCCAATACATATACCTTGTCTAATTCAAACTATCCAAGCGGAGAACTACAAGAAAGTTATCTGTTAAATGGTTTTTTTCATTTAATTACTTTTAATGATGGAATTAATAATATAAACGCAGACTATTTGAGTGGGCATGTAAAAACGTTAGCTGAACATATAGCTGATTTAAATGCACACTTCTCTTCATTGAGTATAGATGCAACAGCTGAAATTGTTGATAACTCGGTTCTAGTAGTCAAAACACCTTTAACACTCACATTTATGAGGTCTGATGTTTTCTTTCAAGTTGAACAAGGCTATCCATTGGGCTCGATAATACTGACGGTTTCTAGCTCTGTGTTAGGTTCACCCGAATCCTTAGATCAACCAGACCCAGTGCTATCCCAGCTCTTGGCTGGAGCCGAGGTATCTGAAAATGGCATCACCTTAACGGCCAAAGACAACGCCAAGCAAACCTTCGAAATCAGCGATATTACGCTGGATTACCAAGGCGTGAAGCAAATTGCAACGGCGACCTTTACTACGTCGGATGCGGCCTATTATCAGGGTGGACGCATTACTTTAGAGCTGAAATTGGGTGATGGAGATTCCATCACCTTCGAAGTGCCAATGAAAGCAAATGAGGGACCCGCATTTGAAACATTAAATGATCTCAAAGCGCTATTAGATGCCGCGATCAATGATGATACTCATGATCAGTACATAGGCGATGTCATCGGTGCTATTCACTTTAATGAAAGCACTGGCGAATTCACTCTCGTTTCAAAAGAGAGTGTAAAAGAAGCCTTCACCATTGAAAAAGCCACCATCTCAATCGAGCCTGTGCAGCAACAAGCGACGGCCACCTTTAGCAATGATGAGGCTGACTACTATGTGGGTGGATCAATTGGTTTAACCGTCAATGGTAAGTCGTATGTGCAGGATATGCACATAAAAAATCACTTAGAGCTCGTTATAAAATTTGCGGAAGGAGGAGACTCTTTACTTACCTTAGATTCGATAATGACACCCATTTGGTCGAATTTTGGGCTTATGATTGATGAAGTAAGTTACATCTATAATCCCCGACCAGCAGATGATCTTAGGTTGTCGGCTTTCTTGGACTGGCTTGAAGACTTACCAAGCGTTGAAAATGTCTTTTTTAATACAATAGATAATGAGATTAATATTGTATTTAATGAAAATGTTATAAGTGATGAAGTTGTTTTGTTGGATTATATTAGGTTGGAGGTTTCTGAGTCATATGAAGATCCATTTAGGCTTGAGCTTAATGGAGCCAATTTAATTGGCGCAGTTGATTTTAAGCAAGAAGATCCTATTGTATTGACGCTTAATAAATTAAAGGATCAGATTGAGAGTGATGTAGAGCTTCTGAATTTAGAGTCTATTACCCTTAACGGCTCAACCTTCACCTTCACAGCGAAAGATGCGGAAGATGGCTATGGTGAAATCAATATCACCGACGTCTTTAAAACGCTTCCTGCACAGGCACAAATCACCGAAGTCGACTTCAGTGGTGTATTGCCGCAAAGCGTGCTTGGTGGCGAGCAGCCTGAGGTCAGTTTAGGCATCGCTGGCACCCAAATCACCGCCAAGGCGGGTACGGATGACAATGCCACTGTCATTAATCTTGCTCAAGCTCTTATAGATGCACGTGATGGGGTCTTTGAAAGCAATAGAGTAGCACAAGGAATTGCCTCAGAACCCGCTGTGTTGCGCATTGTGCTTCCAGAAGGTGTTAGCCTTGATTCAATTCTATCCTCTGATCAAAGCTATCCTTTCTTTGAAATAGCGATCAACAATGGTTCCATGCAACCATTCAGTTGGCATGATTCGAATGATTATCCCGGTGTCAATGGCACTGCTACGTTTGCGGAGTTCATTGACTATTTAAATGCAGGGTTATCTCCAGATGCATCGGTAGAGTTTGATGCGGATTCGAATGAGCTTGTCCTGACAAGCACTAGCGTCGGTGAGTCGGCTGCACTGACATTAAGTGAGTTCCGTATCAGTGGCTTTGTGGAAAAGGCAGAGTTGTCTGATGGTGTCGATGTCGGGCCGCTAGAAGCTGAGGGAAGCGATGGCAATGGCTCCAGTACGATTAAAATAGGACTTCCTGATCTTTTTGGGCCTACAGACGGATCACACCCTATCTTTGGCCTTGCAGCAAACTATCATTCAAACTTCAACCTTGTAATATCAATCAATTATGCAGGCGAGGAGTTAAATCTTCAGTTTGTGATGAAAGATGATATATATGGCGATGATAGCTTTTTAGCGGGCTATAGTTTGAGCGTTACGGGTGATGGAATTGACCAAGTTCGATATTTCGATGGCTTAGGTACTCAAAATTACAGCCTCTCTGAAGCAATAGGGTATATGAATGGTCAATTGGACAGTATTTTAACTGCTTTAGAATTGCCCGATCTAGATATTATGTATGATGAAGGTGGTATTGTCTTAATCGCAGCAGAGGGTGAATCACTTGCTCTGCTGAATAATAGTTCTGGGCATGCATTTAGTATTTATGGAAATATGCCACTTGATAACGACATCTATGAATTTACAATGGATCAAGATGGAGTTCTTGTTGAAAACTTCCACCCTGAATATAGTTTAACACTTGATGTGGTAGAGTCTTCTGGTGGAACATTACCGGCTAAAATCACCCTAGAGTTAGAAAATGTAAATGAACAAGACTTCATCCAATCCGGCTCAAGTGTCACGCTGCGCTTAACGATTAATGATGGCGAAGATGAGTATCCATTTGAGATAGTAGAGACGCTTCAAGCAGATACGACCATGGCCCAACTAGCCGAGTTGTTTACGCAAGCGCTAGAGGGTAAGGCCACGGTAGAGTTTGACGAGAGTCTAAATGCCTTTGTCATCACATCCGATGCCACAGGTGCAGAGGTTTCGATCAACTTGACTGAATTTAGCTTGCCAGCAATATACAATTCAGACTTCACAGTAATCGATCAGTTAGAAATTTATGTTTTGCATGGCTCCGCACAAGGCAGCGAATACTTCGCCCTAATAGGTGAACAGCCTCTGTCGGCTGATGACGCCCTCAGCTTTGAACGGATCGAAGGCACTTTAATCATCAATGGCACTGAGGTCGTTATTGACTTTATGCCGACTCAAGCCAGCGATGGGGCTAAAACGGGCTCCAGCGTTCAAGATTTTATCGACTACCTTAACAGCTTCACGCTTGTAGAGTCCGTTGAGTTAATCAATGGTGTCATTGCTATCACGCCTGTCGTTAACCCTGATGGGCCAACGACAATCGACGCAAATCTGAGCTTCAATGTTCAAACGGACCGCTATGCCGAAGCGGATTACAGCAATGCAGTCGTTGATCTTACGGGCGCAGAGGCCGTAGCCTTTGAGCCAGCTGAACCTGCAGCCTTAACCATCGACTTCTTCTACACAGGTACACCGACCAGCTTTACCAACTTCGATATTCGTTTGAACGTGAATGATGGCCCGCTTTTACAGGCTCAGGGAGTGATCGCAGCAGGGTCTTCGTTGGCTGACATAGCGACTGCACTGAATGCCAGCTCAGCGTTTAGCGGTAGTGTTGTGTTTGAAGCGGTTGGTAGCGATCAGTTGATTGCACGTACTGTCGAGACCGGTGCTGAGGCGAAGCTGTCTTTTGTGAGTGCAAGCCTCTTTACGGATGTGGGTGCGGGTACGGGCGTGGCAAATGACTCACCTGCCAATGGCAAAGATGAGGTCCTAGCTGAAGACGCGAAAAACGCCAGTGTGCTCTTGACTGAGTTTGCCAACCTGAAAGAGACCGCAGTGCTCAAAGACGGCGATTATGACGTTGCGCTTTTAATTAATGGTCAACCAGTTACTGAACAGTTCAATGCCACTGGCGATGTGACAGTGACCGATTATTTAGCGTTCATTGAGTCAGCTTTGCAAGGAATGGCAACTGTTGAACTGACGGCCGATGGCTTACAAATCACGACCCTTGCCACTGGTGATCTAGCCAGTATCGAGATCGCAGCGGGCGGTTTGTCATTAACGACCTTTGCCGTGCCTGTTGCGGCCATTGCTGATAGCGTTGGCAAGGTTAACGTTGACGGCACAACCTTGATTCTTACAGGTAAAAACCCGGGTCCAGATCAAATGAATGTGGATGATCAGGGCTACACCTATCAGGTGATTGATCCAGATCTGAGCCGAGTGCAAGTGATCGATTTGAACTTCTCAAATTCACAGTTGGACAATGTCAGCACCACGCCGAAAGGCACTCTGATTAGTGTCACTGTAGATGGCATTACGTCCTCCGTGAAGCTCTGGGATGGCACTGATCCGGAAGATGCAGTTACACATGTCAATGTTGCAGGTCTGACCAGCGCACGTTCAGAAGTGCTTGTTGCAGCCTTAAAAGCACAGATGATTTTGGATCATGGGTTGTCTTCCGCCCCATCAGAGAGCCAGTTAGGGATGGTATTACAGGGGTTTGTTAATATCGCGACAGGTGAGTTTGAGGAATCAGCGAACTCGAATAGTCTGCGGTTAGTGTCCGGTGAGTTTGGGCCGAACAGCTTGGGCAGTATTGCCGAAGGCAGTATCAGCGTTCTTGTTGTCAATGCGGCAAATGTAACCTTGACCAACGCAGTGTCAGCTGAAACTGTTGAAGAGGGCACCTTTGTATTTAAGGATGAAACATCCAGTCTTAAGGTCTTTGATAAAACTCATGAACCTGGCAGTCAGTATGCGCAAACAGGTCAGGATGCCGCAGTGGTTAACTACAATGATTCAGCCAGTGGCAGTGCAGCAGGCTCGGACTATTTATTGACGCTGTTGGGCGATAATCTTGCAAACTTTATAGATGGCTATACCAGTGGGCTGTCTTTGAGCCAATTGTTTGATCAATATGGCATCAACAAAGACTACCTCTACGATGAGTATGCATTGGGTGAGTATACAAATACAGCACCTGATGACTCATTTGCCTCAGTGACGGTGACAGAGTTGGCAGGCTTAGTCTCCGGTGGACGCACGGCAAGTGATTACGCGCTGAAAGCCGGTAGCTACAGCTTCACTATCCAGATTGATGATCGTGAAGCTGTTGAGATTGAATTTACAGCGGGGACTAGCCGTTCACTTGCTGACTTGATCAAAGAGTTACGGGATCAAGTGAATGTAAATTGGATACATAACATTGCCACCATTGAGTTAACACAAGAGGGTTTGGTGATTACATCAAGCGACTCAGGTGCAAGCTCTGCGGTCAGTTTCTCATCTGATACGCCTCTGTTCATACAGTCGGTGGCGATGCTCAATGGTTTGCTGGATATCAATGATCAAGTTAAGGAGGGTGTTGAAGCGAAAGATGTTGATGAAGCTTGGGTTAATCCTGGCACGGATCACAACAATGACTTCGAAAACGCATCTTACTATGGGGATTCACCTCTTTCAGGAGAGAATAATGAAGGTGTGCAGCAAACGCATACCAACCCTGAATCAGGGTATGTAGCCGATGCCCATTCACCTAATCCTGATGCTGGCAATACAAATCAAGGTGATGACTCCTTATTTGGATCGGATCCAGGAATCTACACGGATGCAGGCTTAGTGACGGACTATTTAAATGGCGGAACGCAAAACGGCGATGGCGTCTACACTTCAATTGATGACAAGGATCTCACCACGATCATTACAGAGACAGAAACGGTCGAAGGTGAGGACGCGAGTGAGTTAACCGCGAGCGATTCTGAAGACTTGGACATCGAGGTCGTTGAAGAAGGATTTGCTGAATATGCTTGGGATGACTCAGTCGTCGCTGTTCTCAGTAGCGGTATCTCGGGCCCTGATGTGATTCATCACTTCCAAGTTGAGCATGATTTGATTGCCTTAGAAGGTGATCTGTTGCAATCGACGGTCAGTGGTGAGGTTGAATATCAAACCAGTGTGACGAATCCAGATGGAGAGGTATTGGCATTTGGCTTTGATCTCAGTGAAACTGAGTTCGGTTTCATCAGTGCGGCGCATAATCAAGCGGCAAATACGACCGTTGCGGCGGCGGATTTGACCAATGCTGAGAAAGTGGCAGACTTGCTAAACGATCTGTTTAACTTCAACGCTGTTACCGACAATCATGAGATCAACACCTCGATCTTTGCCGTTGCGGCGGCTGACAATGCCGATGTGACCGCCATTTGGGCGCATCAGCAATCCTCAACGGATGACAGTAGTGTGGAATCCTACGAGATGAAACTCTTGGCGTTGGTGAATACCACGGGAGGTGAGTTAACCGCTGAAAACTTCTTGCCGCAACCGTCTGAGCAACTCTTGGGTTAATGAAGTTTAGTCGTTAGTGCCATCAAAAAACGTCGCCGGGCAGCCGGCGGCGTTTTTGTGTTTTGATTAAGACGATAAGGACAACAAGCATGGTAAATGTGTCAAATCGATTTGGGTGGACGTCTCGCCTTCTTGCGTTACTTTGTGTCAGTGGTGTGTCGGCGGTCAGTGCCGAGGAGTCCGTGCGCTTAGCGTTAGACGAGAAGTTTGATGCGCAACAGGCTCAAACCCAGCAAATTCTCCATGCCCCTGAAGAGCGCTTGGCAGACTTAATGCGAGAAGCGCTGTCACAGCATCCGAATATCCGGGTGAGTCAGGCCGAGTTACAAGCGGCGCAAGAAGATCGTGAAGCGGCTGAGTGGGGGCGATTCCCGTCCGTCGGTCTCGACAGTCAGTGGCGATCAGGTGGCTTGCAAACCACCGCCCGTATTGAACAACCCTTGTGGACGGGGGGGCGGATACAGGGCAATATTGATTTCAGCGAGGCCCGTGAAAACGACGCGCGCGCCGGGGTGATGGAAACCCAACTAAAATTGCTGGAAGACACCGCATCGGCTTTCTTCGAGATCTTGCGATTGCAGTCACGGATTGCCATTGCCAAAGAGAATGAGCGTGAGTTGGAAACCCTGCTGGGCACCATTGAACGTCGTGTCCGCGCTGAAATCAACCCGGTTGCGGATCAAACGCTGGCCTCTTCGCGTTTGTACCAAGCACAGGCCGATGTGCAGGTGTTGATGCGTCAATTAAGAGTGGTGCGCAGCCGACTGAATCAATTGGTGAACCGCGAAGTGTTTCATTTGGTCACGCCACAAACCTTTGAGCTGGTCACGGTGAATGAGCCTTGGGTCGCCGATAGGGTCGTCAGTTATTCGCCTACACGTGAGCGTTTGCTCACTCAGGTGCAGCAAGGTCGAGCCGACATTGCCATTACCCGCGCACAGAGTTTACCATCAGTGGTGTTGGGACACGAACAGCGCGTTGGTAAGCGTGCGAGCGGCGAGGACTCATCGCGCAGTTACGTTGGATTGCAGATGCAGCTGGACTCTGGCTTGGCGAATTTCTCTCGGGTAAAGGCCGCGCATGCGCGACTGGATGCCGCGACGGATCGCATTCAAGTGTATGAGCGCGAATTGCGGACGACAATTGACAGTTTGCAAGCCGAGATAGACACCCTGGAGCAGCAGATTCCGGCAACGCAGAATATGCTGGCAGCGGCTGAGCTCATTGTTGAGTCTTACTTACGCCAGTTTCACGTGGGTCGAAAAAGTTGGCTGGATGTGCTGAACGCGCAACGCGAGAAAGCTCAGGCTCAAGCCCTGTTGGCCGACTTGCAAGCGCCATTAGAACTGGCCAAACTGCGGTTGTTATTATTAAGTGGTGACATTAACGAGAACACCTTAGGACGTTTGGATGAGTATTGAGACTTCTCAAACCACCCCCCCGATTACCCCCGTCGCCGAGACACGCAATCCGCGTGAAGCCTTAGCGGGTTTGTTGTCAAAGTTAGCTGGCCTGAAAGGCCAAGCCATGCCAGCGTTTCGTCTGAGCCTGATTGAGCAAAGCCGAGACGGTCTGTCATTGGATGATTTGCCTTGGCGTGATCAGTGCATTGAAATGTGGGTGGCCGCCTTCCCCAAAGGGCAGTGGCGACAGACTGAGGTTAAAAAGCTCGCACCCGGCGATTTTCCATTACTTTGGGTCGCAACAGACCGTGCCCTTGCCTATCTTGTGAAAGGGCGTTTAAGTCATGGTGCTTGCCGTGTTGAAACACTGGATGGCAAGTCCCTTGAACTTCAGGCCTCGGAGCTGAAGGAGGGCTTCTGGCTGGCCTTCGAGGTGTCGGACGTCGTAAATTCTATGGGCGACTCCGCTCCTAAAAGCGCCAGTGACTGGTTTGCTTTTGCCTTGCGTAAGCATCGTCGTGTGTTTATGGAAGGGGTTTTTGCGACCTTTATTATCAGTTCCTTAGCCTTGTTTTCGGCGTTGTACACGATGCAAGTCTATGACCGTGTCGTGCCAACACGGGGTTTTTCCACTCTATGGGTGTTAACCATTGGTGTGATGGTGGCCATACTCTTGGAGTTCATCATGAAGCAGGCGCGCTCTTATATTGTTGAGCGAGCCTCAAAGCGGATTGATTTGGAATTGTCAGAAGTGTTTTTTAGCAAGGCGATGGATATCCGTATGGATGTTCGTCCGGCGACAGTGGGTACCTTTGCGTCTCAGATTCGTAACTTCGAGTCCGTTCGCTCATTTATGACGGCGTCCACTTTGTTTATTTTAGCCGATGCGCCCTTTGCGTTGTTCTTTATTGGTGTGATTGCCATTATTGGCGGACCCGTGGCGTTGGTGCCTGTGGTGATGGTGCCGATTGCGGTGATGACGGGCTTTTTGGCCAGTCGTAAAATTAAGGAATACACGCGCTTGCAAATGGCCGAATCGAACCAAAAAAATGGCTTATTGATTGAGTCAATTGATGGTATCGAGTCGATTAAAGCAGCCGGCGGCACATGGAAAATGCAAGACCGTTATCGCCAGTTGACGCAAACCCTGTCGGCAAATGAGCTGCGCTTAAAGCTGTTGTCGATGCGTTCCACAAATTTGTCGCAATCCATTCAGCAAATTAACTATGTGGGGATGATTGCGGTGGGCGCTTATGCCATCAGCAATGGTCAGCTTTCGATGGGCGGCTTGATTGCCTGCTCGATTATCGCTGGTCGAGCCTTGAGTCCAATTTCGCAAATTCCACAACTGGTGTCCCAGTGGAACAATGCCAAAATTGCACTGGAAGCCTTAGACAATATTATGCAGGTGCCGAGTGACCGTGAAGTGGACGCTAAACTCATCATTCCCGAGGGGTGTGATGGCCGAGTGCGCTTAGAAAAGGTCAGCTTTGGTTATACTCAAGAGCGTCCGACCTTTGCCACTGCCGCTCTCTTCATTAAACCGGGTGAGCGGGTTGCGGTGATTGGTTCTGTCGGCTCGGGTAAGTCAACCTTGATTAAACTCTTATCGGGCTTGTACAAACCGCAAGCAGGCAGTGTCTACTTAGACGACATTGATATGCAGCATTTGGCTCCGGCGTTTTTACGTGAGCATATTGGGTATTTGCCTCAGGATGTACGCCTGTTTAACGGTTCGCTAAAGGCCAATTTAACGCTAGGCTTGCCAACCCCGAGTGATAGCCGTATCTTGCAGGCGGCGGCACTGACGGGATTGGATCAAGTGATTCAGAATCACCCTCAGGGGCTTGAGTTAGAGATTACCGAAGGTGGGCGTGGTTTATCCGGTGGGCAACGTCAGTTGGTGGGGTTAACCCGTTTGCTGTTGGCGCAACCTAAGGTGATGCTCCTGGATGAGCCGACCGCTTCGATGGATTCTCGTCTTGAAGCGAAGGTCATGAAGCATCTGTTCCAAGAAATTTCTCCTCAGAGTATTTTAGTGGTGGTGACGCATAAACCCGCCGTTTTACCTCATGTGGATCGAATCATTGTGGTGGATTCCGGGCAAATTGTGATGGATGACACGCGTGATAAGGTGTTGGCTTTGATGCGACAACCGACAAAAACACCTGCAACAGACACGGCCCCTCACTAAGTGGAAAATTTATGAAGTTGTTATGGTTTTTACGAACCTCAGACGCCTCGGCATCGAGTCATGAGGACAATACTCAGTCACCACGGATTGTGATTTGGGGAACCCTGTTGGTTTTATCTTGCTTTTTTACTTGGGCATATTTTGCTGAACTGGATGAGGTGACACGGCTCAAGGTTCGGTTATTTCCAGTTCCCGAACGCAGCTGATCCAGTCGCAAGACGGTGGAACGCTGGAGGATTTGCTAGTGCGCGAGGGTGACAGCGTTGAGGCTGGGCAATTGCTGGTGCGTTTGGATCGCACCCGTGCTGAGGCGGCGTATCTGGAAACACGTGCTCAGTATGCCAGTTTGTCCGCTATTTCGTCACGTTTGCTGGCCGAAGCCTTGGATCAATCTCCGGTTTTTCCAGACGTTCTTGATGATTATCCGAGCCTTCGTGCCAATCAAATGGCTTTGAAGCAAAAGCGTCAGGCTGCCTTGAATGAAGAGCTAGCGGCCTTAGCGCAGGTGCGGGGGTTGTTGGAGCAAGAGCTGCGCATGAATCGGCCTTTGCTTGCATCTGGCGATGTCAGTCGCACCGAGTTGTTGCGTCTGGAACGACAAGTTGCAGAGATGAACGCGCAAATCACGAACAA
Source organism: Nitrincola nitratireducens (assembly GCF_000585235.1). Classification (NCBI taxonomy): domain Bacteria; kingdom Pseudomonadati; phylum Pseudomonadota; class Gammaproteobacteria; order Oceanospirillales; family Oceanospirillaceae; genus Nitrincola; species Nitrincola nitratireducens. The sequence continues at coordinate 254,821 of NZ_AONB01000003.1, forward strand.
GCGCAATGCGTATATGCAAGAGGTGCAAAGTGAGTTGACGCAGGTCATGGCTGAATTGAGCAGTGTCGAGCAGCAGCTGGCGCAGCGTCGCAATTTGATGGAGCAAACCGAGTTGTTCGCACCTATGTCGGGTATCGTTAAAAACGTTCGCATTAATACGCTGGGCGGTGTCATACGTCCGGGAGAGGAGGTGATGCAGATCGTGCCTTTGGAAGATGATTTGCTGATCGAGGCCAAAATTAACCCAGGTGACATTGCCTTTTTACACGTTGGGCTGGATGCCCGTGTCAAAATTGATGCCTACGACTTTACCATTTACGGTGATTTACCGGGTCGTTTGATGTTCATCAGTGCCGACACGCTAACAGATGACCTGCAGCAGGGGGAGCAGCCGTATTATCGGATACGTGTTCGAACCGATGGTCGTAAGTTTAGTGCGACGGATCGGGAGTTGGATATTCAGCCGGGGATGACGGCAACCGTCGAAATCAAAACCGGACGCCGCACGGTGTTGCAGTATTTGACGAAGCCGATTATCAAAACCCTGAGTGAATCGATGGGTGAGCGGTAATACGGGTAAACCGAGCCTAGCGTTTTACAGCCTAACCCAAAACAGCGTATAATCGCGCCTTCAACTACTTATCTGGAAAAAGTCGGATGCTGGCGCATTATATGGCTGTGACTCCACCCTAGCGTTCCCTTTATTGCGATTCTTACCATCAAATTTGGTTGAATTGCAAACCCCCTGTCATAGGCTGAGTTTATCTTAGCCCTTTTCGTATGCCTGTTTGCCAACTCTGAATAATCCTTATGAAGGCTGACGGGCAGTTGTGTTTATTCTCTGATAATGGATGCTTTACATGTTGTTTTCTTCAACGCGCCAAGACTGGCTTGGCAATGTGCGTGGTGATTTGCTCGCGGGTTTAGTGGTGGCCTTGGCGTTAATTCCTGAGGCAATTGCCTTCTCGATCATCGCGGGTGTGGACCCTCGTGTGGGTTTGTATGCCTCATTTTGTATTGCCGTGATTATATCGATTGTGGGTGGCCGTCCGGGCATGATTTCGGCGGCAACGGGGGCAATGGCATTATTGATGGTGACATTGGTTCGTGAGCATGGCTTAGAGTACTTGCTTGCCGCGACGATTCTAACCGGGGTTCTCCAAATCGTTGCAGGTTACATCAAGCTAGGTGCGCTGATGCGCTTTGTCTCGCGCTCGGTGGTGACAGGCTTTGTCAATGCACTGGCCATTCTTATCTTTATGGCACAATTGCCTGAACTCACGAATGTGACTTGGCATGTATACGCGATGACAGCGGCAGGTTTGGGGATTATTTACCTCTTCCCCTATATCAATAAAACTATCCCATCACCGTTGGTGTGTATTTTGGTGCTGACTGGCGTCGCTCTGCTTCTGGATCTGGATATTCGCACCGTGAGTGATATGGGACAACTGCCCGATACCTTACCGATTTTCTTATGGCCGGATGTGCCTCTCAACCTTGAAACACTTTGGATTATTTTGCCCTATTCTGCGGCCTTGGCTGTGGTTGGTTTGTTAGAGTCCTTAATGACAGCAACGATTGTCGATGACTTAACCGACACCAAAAGTGATAAAAATCGTGAGTGTAAGGGACAGGGAATTGCGAACATAGGTGCAGGCTTACTCGGTGGTATGGCGGGTTGTGCAATGATTGGACAGTCGATTATTAACATTAAATCGGGTGGGCGCGGTCGACTTTCAACCCTGTCGGCTGGTGTGTTCTTATTGCTGATGATTGTCTTCATCGGTGACTGGTTAGGGGTCATTCCCATGGCTGCTTTGGTGGCGGTGATGATCATGGTGTCGATCGGAACCTTTAGTTGGGAGTCCATTACGAATCTTAAGAAGCATCCAATGTCGACCAATGTTGTGATGCTGGCTACCGTAGTGGTGGTCGTTGCCACGCATAATTTGGCGTATGGTGTGTTTGTTGGGGTGTTAATTGCCTCCTTGAATTTTGCCAATAAAGTGGGCAAGTTCTTGTACATCAAGTCTGAAAAAGAGGCAGGCAATACACGTCGTTATCACGTTGTTGGACAAGTGTTTTTCAGCTCGGCTGAGTATTTCTCTTCGTCTTTTGATCTTAAAGAAGATCTAGACAAGGTCATTATTGATGTAAGCCGTGCGCACTTCTGGGATATCACCTCCGTTGCCGCATTGGATATGATCGTGATTAAGTTTAGACGTGAAGGCATTGAGGTGGAAATTCTGGGGCTAAATGAAGCCAGCGCGACTCTTGTTGATCGTTATGGTGTGCATGATAAGCCTGAAGCCATCGAAAAATTAATGGGCCACTAAGGAGGGATCAGACAATGAATCAAGTGATTGCGTGTATCGATACCTTTAACCATACGGCCGAGACCGTGTGCGATTATGCAAATTGGGCTTCTGTGCAAATGCAGGCATCTTTGACGCTCTTGCATGTTCTGGAAAAAAACGAAGCACCTGTTAAAGCCAATTTATCGGGCAGTATTGGCTTAGGCGCCCGTGAACATTTGCTCGAAGAGTTGTCCAGCCTAGATGAACAACGCTCTAAAATTCTACGTGAACAAGGACGCTTGTTGTTAGAAGAAGCCAAAAAGCGCGTGGATGTCACGGCGATTCCTTCTCTAGAAACGTTGCAGCGCCATGGCGACTTAATTGAAAATCTACTCGACCTTGAGGCATCAACCCGTTTATTGGTGATGGGACGAGAGGGCAGCCATGCACACGAGACCTCACATATAGGTTCTCACCTGGAAAGTGTGATTCGTACCGTACAGCGACCTATCCTCATTAGTGTCAGTGATTTTAAAGCCCCGTCACGCTTTATGATCGCTTATGATGCCAGCCCCACTGCAAAAAAGGTGTTGGAGCGCGTGGCCTTCAGCCCTTTGTTAAAAGGCATTCCTTGCTTTGTGCTGATGGTCGGTGCTAAAACGGAGACTCAACTCGAGCAGTTAAGCGAAGCAAAGCAGACCTTGGAAAAGGCAGGGTTTTTAGTAGAGACGGATATACGCGCCGGTGAGGTGGATAGTGTTATACATCAAACACTGAAAGATGTGGAAGCTGATCTGTTGGTGATGGGCGCCTACGGGCATTCACGTATTCGACAGTTTTTAGTGGGCAGCACCACCACTAAGTTGCTGCGCAGTGCTCAAGTGCCGTTACTACTATTGCGCTAATGGATTTTAAATTAGATAGTTCTAAAGTATAATGGCTGGCACTGATGTCATTTGTCTGTAAGAGACTTCAATAGAAGTCTCTGTTTCGTTTTGAGAGGGAGAAGGTTGATGTTACCAAAACGCTATACACACCTTGTGGGCACTTTTTTTATGTCGATCCTGATGGTATTTATAATGACGGCGCTGATTACTCTGATCAATACCGGTATTGAGTCAGGCTTTTTAGTGCGTTGGGCGAAGGCATTTGTCATTGCTTGGCCCATTGCATTTTTGTTGATTTTTATGTTTGGTAAACGGATGCAACAGTTGGCTGCAAAGATTTGTACTCAGGATTGAAGCGAGTTTAGGATAGTGTGCTAGGGCTCGGCATTCCAAAATAGGCGCCTTGAGAAAAATCGACCCCTAGTTCGGCAATTTGATGCTGTACTGCTTCGCAATGGACAAACTCAGCCACTGTTTGCAGGTTGAGTTGTTTTGCGAAGGTAACAATCCCTTGCGTTAAAATACGAGCGTTCTGATCTTCATGAATGGACTTAATGAGACTGGCATCTATCTTGATAATATCCACATTTAATCTGAGCAGGTGTTCAAAATTGGAATAGCCAGTGCCAAAGTCGTCAATCGCAATACGGCAGCCATAGGCTTTAACCTTCTGAATAAAATGAATGACCTCTGCATAGTTCTTGATCCCGTCGGATTCAAGAATTTCAAAAATGACACGATGGCCGATATTGTACGAGTGCAGTGCGTCCATGATTTTCGCAATAATGCTTGGATCAACCAAGTCTGAATAGGAAAGGTTGATTGAAAACTCATAAGGGAGTACTGAGAAGTGCCTAAAGCACTTTTCAATCATAATTAAAGTCAGTTGACGATCCAGTCGTAAGCGGTGAGCGATGTCTAAAAAGACACCGGGAGACACCAACTCGTTGTGTTCATTTTGCATACGAATCAGGCACTCGTATTTAGAAATGCAGTGTTGATTGTTGTCATATATAGGTTGAAAGTACGGAAAAATTCGATCGTCATTCAGCGCCTCTCGCAATTGACGTGCACGAAATTGATTTTCGGCGTAGAGGGCGTCTTTTGATTGTGAGTGATCGTAGACGCAATAATGAAGCGATTGTTGGCGTGCTTCGTGAAGCGCTATGGCGGCTTGTGTCGTTTGTTTATTGGAAGTAAGTGCTGACGATGCGCTAGAGGGTAAAACGGCACCACAAGTAAAGTCGATGCTCAATAATTGCTCGTGCCAAAGAACATTAAATGCCTTCAAGCGTAAAAAGAGCGCTGACAGAGTGTCATGTATTGCGCCTTCATTGGAAAATTGACCGACTAGCGCAAACTCATCACCGTACACATTGAACAACTTCGTTTCCAACGTGTTTGGCAGTTCTTGCTGAAATTCGTTTAATCCTTTAGCAAAGGCAATTAAAACACTATCGCCACATTGATTACCGAACAGCGAATTAATTTCACTGAAACGGTCTAGATTGATTAAGATCAGTCCTGAGTTTGGGTGTTGATTCAAATACTGCGTAAGACGCAGGCGATTAGCAAGACCCGTCAGGCTGTCGGTATAGGCCGTCCTGAGGTCTGCTAAAAGGCGAATAATTCGTCGAATTAAATAGGCTGAGAGCAAGATCAAAATAATAGCGGTGGTAAATAGAATCGTTTGATTGATGTGTTTGACCGGAATCAGAACGGCATCAATTTCGTCTTGAGGAACACCAATCCCAAACACCATCCCCGAAAGCGTGTTTGAGTGCAAAAGAGAGTAAGATCGCTGATCCACATTGATTCGAGAGATCAGCGGTGAGGCTTCACGGTTAAATGCTTCGAAGTAATGTGAATGCTGAGTCAGTTGTAACTCCAAAATTGAATTAATGAGGTTTTGAGCATGTCGCGTATCGTCACTCAGACTTAAACTTGAAAGGTTACGATTGTTGCTGTCCAGTAAGAAAGCAAAGCTGCCTTGCGTCACTTCAATGTAACTGACGAGGTCAATGATTCGATCTGCGGTCCAGTCCGTTGTTGCAAATCCAATGAAGTGCCCGCGGGCATTAATCATGGGAGTGATTAAAGTTATTTGTGCTCGATTTTTACGGGCGTCAAAATAAACGGGCGTCCAATAGATATCCTTAATACGTCCTCTTTCCCATCGCCAGTTGGCAGGGATCGCTTGGGTAAACCAATCGCGCATTTCGTAAGACGCATCTTGAGTGTTTATTTTTGTTATTTCGTTGCCATCAAAAACAAATGCAGGATTGTAGTGGCGTTGATTTCCGCTGAGGATGTTAGGTTCATACCATAGGCCAATACCTGCAGCGCCATCAAAATTGATGAGGGTATCGCGTAGCGCTGTTTCCAGTTCATTTTGAAGTTGTCGTTCATCGGTAAACAGATTGTTGGTTTCGTAGCGTAAACTGTAAAAGGTTTCGCCTAACTGACTCACGGACGTTGTAAATTCTTCTAGAGATTTTTGCTCGTACTCAATGCGCCCAAGTCCAGTTCGATACACTTCACTGATCTGTTCGTTTCTGAGATCGACAATAACCCGTTGTGAGTAGTTTAGATTTAAATTTGACAGGGTCCACATGCCCCCAAAAAGCAGTACGATCAAGAGAACAATTAACCAAAGAATAGACTGGCGAATATTATCATTCAGTATCTCATTGAGTTTGGAGAGGGTACGTGCCGAGCCACTGTTCATTCGGGTTTTACGTCCAGAGCGTTGAGCGCCTGCTGGGCTTCGGTGTGTCCCATACTGGATGCACGTTGATACCAGAGTGATGCCTGACGCAGGTCGGTGGGCGTGCCGTGCCCTTTCTGGTGCAATTGCCCTAAAAGGTAGGCAGCCTCGGCTGAACGAGGCGCCGCTCTGTTGGCCCAATGTAGCGTTTGATCATAGTTTTTGAGCGCATAATGCACTCTTGCCATCTGTGTTTGCGCAGCAACATCGTTCTGTTCCGCAAGGGGTTGGCAGATTTTTAAGGCTTCATGATAGTTTCGGATACTCACAAGCAGATAGCATTCTTTTAGCGCATCTGCATTTGAGGGTGGGCTGTCTGTGCGAGAAGGTGAGCTCAATGTGTTGGATTGAGTTGCATCAATGGTCTGCACGCTTGCTTTTTGAGTGGCACTCTGCGCTACGGATGCAGCCAAGCGCTGCGCATAGGCGTTTACATCGTTCGGACAGGAATACAAATACCCGGCTCGGTAGCGATTTAAGTTGGCTTGAGTGAGCGCTTGGTTGTTAAATCGCTCAGCAATGGCCGCACACCGACGGTCTCGCTCAGCTCGAACGCTGTTCAATTCCGAACGTAATTCTTTGCGGTGGCGGTTTCGTTCAAGGTACTGAGTCAACGGATCTATGTAGGGCTGAGCGAACAGTTGATTGATTTCACTATTTTTTGACTGGGTGGGTGTCTGGCTTAAGTCTTGAATAGCTTCCCCCGAACGCTTAATCAGTCCACCCGTTTGTTTGAGGAGTGTTTGACGTTGAGCCGTTTCGCAGCCTACAAGCACCATTAAAATACAAATAGAAGCCATCATGCGAAAGGTCGATGTTAGACGAGAAGGAAAAAAGGGTGGCTGAGTCATGTCGTCGATTCAATCTATATGAATAACAGGCTGTGGCTTCTAAAACATATAACGTACCATATTTCAGCGAGACTCCGATAGCAGCCATCGGTATGAAAATTGAGCATATGTTAAACCTGTATTTCAAACGTCATTTTTCATGTCGCCTTTGCTTGTGTTGTGTGAGATTGTATTGGTTAGTGATAATTTTTCTGATATTTCCGAATATTCCGTTTACAGGCAGGTGCAGATTGGCTATATTTCCATGGAATATAAGTGGAATATAAAGAGCTAATTGTTTAGTTGAGCGACTGAGCGCTTGCTTAGTATCCCTTTATAGGTTTGGCATGAGTTATTCACGTATAAGTTTGAGGTAAGCATGGAGTCTGATGACCAACCGATACCCTTACATTTTCCGATTGAACGTGAGCCTCACACGCTAGCATTGATTCGGTATTTAAGAGAGCTGTTGCCAGTGACCACTGAGCTGTTAATCGAGTGTCGTGAAGATATGGAGCAGTCCGTTACCAACATTACTTGCCGGTTACACGATGTACAGACAGCCATCGTGTCTGACAATGCTCATGAAGGTATATACTCTGTTGAAAAACCCATTGAAGACACGATAAATGCACATGTCGCGCAAATGATCACCTCTCTGCAATTTCAAGATCGTTTGAGCCAAGTCTTATCGAATCTTATATTTTCACTCGTTGAAGCCGAATCTGTAATTACAAGTACCGAAAACCTACCGACTGAAGAAGTTGTGATTCAATTTACAGAGATGCTGAAAAAAATGCGTCAACGTGCGACAACAGATCTTGAACGTCGTGTTTTTGATCCTACACTTAAACAGCATCCTTCTTCGGACGAAGACGACAATCTTACATTTTTTTAAGGAGTTACTATGTCTAAGACCATTCTGATCGTTGATGATTCAGCATCTGTTAGGCAAGTTGTCAGTATGACGCTAAAAGCGGCTGGACACACAGTGATTGAAGCCTGTGATGGACTTGATGGCTTAAAAAAACTAGAAGGCCAAAAAGTAAATTTGATTGTGAGTGATGTAAATATGCCGAATATGGATGGGTTAACATTCGTAAAAGAGGTTAAATCTAATCCTGCTCATCAATTTACCCCAGTGTTGATGCTGACAACGGAGTCCGATAGTAGTTTAAAGGAGCGAGGGAAAGAAGTGGGTGCAAAAGCATGGCTAGTTAAGCCTTTTCGTCCGGACATATTACTCGCCGCCGTTGCTAAATTAGCCTAAAGCGAGGTATCTATGTATACATGGAAAGCGCCTCCATCGCTGACAATTTACGATTTGGCGGACATGAAAAAAGATTTTAATACGGATGATCTTATGGAACATGATTGTATTGTGGATCTTTCGGATGTAAAGGATATTGATTCCGCTGGTGTACAGTTTTTGATGGCAATATCTCAAAGAAGCCAAACCGTATCAAGAATATGCAGTTTTCAGGGAGGCGATGACAATGTGATGGAGTTACTGCACTTATTCGGCCTCACATTAGACCTTGTCAGTCAAACGGAGGTCGGTGATGTCTAGTCCACTGCATACATTTAAGGAAGAAGCTCGAGAGCATTTGGAAAACCTTGAAAATGCATTGTTGGTGCTCGAGGACAACCCTTATGATACAGAGCAGATTAGCTTAGCTTTTCGTGCTATGCATACTATAAAAGGTGCAGGTGGAATGGTTGGAATGGATCATCTTTCCTATTTTACGCACCATTTAGAAACCTTCTTTGAATATGTTCGCAGTGGGGATATTACCCTCACGGCTGAAATGATTAGCTTAGTACTTGAGTCTAGCGATCACATATCCGCGCTACTACAGGAAATGAATCCTTCGACTGAGCTAAAAGTTATCAGTGAGTCGTTGATTAAACGTTGTGAGAAATACACGCCTAAAAAAGATATAAACGATACCGTTACTCCGATGCCACTAAACGATCATGATCTAAGTGTCGGAACATCGACTGAGAACGAAGTCGAATGCTGGGCAATCACGTTAATTCCCAATCAGACGACGTTTAAAGATGGATTTGATCTGATTCCTTTATTAAAAGAGCTTAAGAGTTTGGGGAGCTGTCAAATAAAGACGACGCTAGTCGGGTTTGAGTGGACGCTATACGATCCGCAGCTATCTTACTTGCATGTGGATGTGTTGCTTGCAACCTCAGCGGGGCGCAATGCGATTGATGATGTGTTTATTTTTGTCCAGGATGATTGGAATATTCAATGTCAACGAGTTGATATTGATGAATCTGATCGCTTAGGAGACCTCCTTGTCGATAAGGGACTCGTGTCCAGTGATGCGATTGATCAATTGATCGAAACTCAGCCCAAAATTGGCGAGGTGTTAACTCAGTCCGGTCTTATAGACCCTTCAATGGTAAAAAAAACGCTTGATGAACAAGCATTTGTTCGTGGAGAGCGTCAACTCAAAGCACCACCTACGGAAGAGCAGACCATTCGTATTCCGGTTGGCAAGCTAGACATGTTAATGAACTTGGTGGGTGAGTTGGTTATCGCACAAGTTCGTCTTGAGCAAATTGCCAGTGAGGTGTTGAACGATGATTTGACGTCGGTAGCAGAAGAGTTATCACGTTTAAGCACTGAGCTAAGGGATACAGCATTTGATATTCGTATGCTGCCCATAGGTACAACTTTTGGTCGTTTTAAGCGGTTGATTCGAGATCTTAATCGGGAGTTAGGCAAGTCAGTTCGTCTAGAAACCTATGGTGCCGAAACCGAACTGGATAAGATGGTATTGGATAAACTCGGCGATCCACTGGTGCACTTACTGCGCAACAGTATGGATCATGGTGTTGAGCGTCCGGATGTCCGCGAATTAGCAGGTAAAAATACCGAAGGTGTTATTGTCCTATCCGCAACACACAGTGAAGGGCAAATTTTAATCACGATACGGGATGACGGTGCGGGGTTAAATACGCAGAAAATTGAGGCTAAGGCCATTGAGCGCGGATTGATCAAGCCTGGGCATGGCTTGAATGAAGAAGCCTTACACCAACTGATTTTTGAGCCTGGTTTCTCAACCGCTGATTCTGTTTCGGACGTATCAGGTCGAGGCGTGGGTATGGATGTTGTCAGAACGTCGATTGAATCGCTACGCGGGCGAATTCGGATTCAGAGTCAACTTGGACTGGGTACCCAGATCAGTATTTATTTACCTATGACCCTGGCCATTATTGAAGGACTGATGGTACGTGTTTCAGATCAGCGCTATGTCATACCTTTGACGGTTGTTGAGGAGTGTCTGGAAACATTGGGCAGTGAAATGACCCAAGATGATGGAGCACGTTTAATCGAAAAACGGGGTGAACTCATTTCGTGTGTGCGCTTGCGAGAGTTTTTTTCTGTTGAGGGGGAAATGCCTCTTATCGAGCAAACAGTGGTGACTCGTTCCAGTCATCTTCGTCTGGGCATTACCGTGGATGAAGTGATTGGGCAGCATCAAACTGTGATTAAAAGCTTAGGAAAGCTGTATCAAAAAACCCCGGGCTTAATGGGGGCGACCATCACAGGTAACGGTAACGTTGCCATGATTCTTGATGTAAACGAGTTAGCTGACGAAATTGCTAGAAATCGATCTGAACTACAAACAGGTAGGTACCACCATGACGCATAGAATATCACTCAAAATCCTTCTTTTAGGTGGTTTTGCATTGCTAATTATTCTAATAGCAACGGCCAGTTTACAGGGGGTAAATTCTGCAAAACAAATTAATGAAGGGCTGGTCGAGCTTGTAGAAGGGCCGGCTGAAAAAGTGCGCTTGAGTGCGTTTATGCGTCAAGACATATTAGCACTTGATGGCTACTCCAAAGCAATTGTCTCTGCACGCGATGCGGAGACGATGAATCGCTTTATGCAGCAAATTACAGCTCGGGGAAATGAGTTGGCTGGTCGAGTTGAAGAGCTGAAACAAATTATCAACGACCAAGAGCTTCAGGCGATGCAAGCATTTGATGGCCACTTGCGTGACTACAAAAATGTTGTGCAACAAATCACTGACTTGGCGCTATTGAACTCAAATGTTAGGGCGATGGAGCTGAGCACTGGTCGAGGTGATGGGATTTATGATGCCATTGACGAAGCAATTAAATCGTACTTTTCCGCTTTAACTTCACACGGACGCGAAAACAGCACGTTTGCGTTGGATGAAATGCGCCTACTGATTGATTTACAGGATGCCCTGAGCAGCATTGATCGTCTGGAAAAAGAGTTTATCATCGCCGTTGACGAAGCTCTTATGTCTACAACAGAACAGGAGATGCAGCCGTATTTAAGAACTATTGAGACACGATTATCGGCCCTTGAGCGAATCAGAAACCCCGCGGTTCCAGATGCCAAAGCAAAACTTTTGGAGTTAACGCCTACTTATCTGGCAGTGGTGGCCGAAGTAATAGCGATTTCAAGGGAGAATGGGAGTGAGCGAGCGTTTCAGTTGAGCATTAATCAAGGTGAAACTTTACTGAGAAACCTTGAAAATAGTCTATTGGAGATAGTTGCGAATAACCAAAGGGAGATGACTGGCGCCAGTGAAATGGCAGCAACTTTATACAACAATACCTTCACACTGTTAATTTCGATCTTAGTGGTATCGCTAATTCTAGCGGTGATGATTGCAACAGTAATCATTCGTCGGGTTAACCTAGTAAGTTCGATTGCATCGCAGATTGGTGAGGGGCATCTCAATTACAACTTTGATACTCGGGTATCGGACAGCGATATATACGGTGTGTTGCGCAACATGACGATTCGTCTTAAAGAAATTGTGGCCGAGATTAAAGAGGCGTCTTCGAATGTGACCACGGGTAGTATTCAATTGTCGAGCACAGGCCAGCAAATTGCCCAAGGTGCGACCGAACAAGCGGCTTCGCTTGAAGAAGTGTCATCCGCAATGGAAGAGATGACGGCGAATATTGCTCACAGTGCTGATAATGCGCGACAAACTGAACAAATTGCACGTCAAGCGGCAATGGACGCAGAAGAATCTGGCGATGCTGTGTCTCAGTCTGTGACGGCGATGAAGGAAATAGCCGAAAAAATTAACATCATTGAAGAAATTGCGCGTCAAACCAATTTGCTGGCACTTAATGCCGCGATTGAAGCCGCAAGAGCAGGAGAACATGGTAAAGGATTTACTGTTGTGGCGGCTGAAGTGAGAAAACTGGCTGAAAGAAGTCAGCGTGCTGCTGCTGAAATTGTCGATTTATCGCGAAACAGCTTAGGGATCTCAGAAAAAGCTGGGAAAATGTTAGAAGCACTTGTACCGAATATTAAGCGAACCTCTGATTTGATACAGGAGATTAGCGCCTCTGCTATTGAGCAAGACAAAGGTGCATCTGAAATTAGTAAGGCGCTACAGCAACTTGATCAGGTTGTTCAACAATCAGCGGCATCAGCTGAAGAAATGGCTGCAACCTCTGAGGAGTTGTCTGCCCAAGCTGAGCAAATGAATGTGACGATGGAGTTTTTTATCATTGATGAAAGAAGCGGGCACAGAAATCCGTTGCCTTTAGCCTCGACTCGAACCCCGCAAAAAAATACTCGGATTAGCCACCCTTCATCGACGTCCTTGGCTCAAAACCCTAAGAAAACAGCATCTGTTAATAAACCGATATCGAAATCTCAAGGGGTTGATATCGATCTAGACAGCGATGACGACTTTACTCGCTATTAAGGCTGAATTATGACTCAAAAAAAAACAACCGATGACAAAGTAGATAAGATTGAAAAGATTCAAATCTTATCCTTCGTGCTGGATCAAGAGCGTTTCGGGGTTGAAATTAGCAATATTCAAGAAGTATTGGAATATCGATCCGTTACACCTGTGCCAAGGACCCCAACTTACATGTTGGGGGTGATCAATCTAAGAGGGCAAGTAGTGCCAGTGATTGATCTTCGTAGCTACTTTAATATGCAGTTAGCAGCCCCCACTGTTAATAGCTGTATTATTATCGTTGATGTCAAAATCGAAGGGGAGGAAACCTCGATCGGTTTATTAGCTGACAGTGTTCAAGAGGTGGTAGAGCTGAATGTTGATGATATCAGCCCTCCGCCCAAAATTGGCAGCCGTATTCGTTCTGAGTTTATTTATGGCATGGTAAAACATGACGAGTACTTTATTATCTTATTACGTGTTTCACGAATCTTCAGTCAAGAAGACTTAACCGATATTCAAGATGTCACTGTGAATGTGAATAATCTTGCCACTGACGAGTCAGAGTTATGATTGATCATGACCATTTGACGGATAAGGATCACGATAGAATTGCTGAGTTTATCAATAGCAAGGCCGGAATTCAGTTGCCTTACCACAAACGGTCATTAATTGAGGCGAGGTTGAGACGTCGTCAGAAGGTCACGCAGCATCAACGCTTAACCGATTATATAAATTATGCTTTGGCTGACGAGAGTGATGAGAGTATTTTTTTGATTGATGCTCTGACAACCAATAAAACCCATTTTTTTCGTGAGGAGGCACATTTTGATTTTTTGAAGGCATTTTTTGCTAAGCCAATTAATCGCCCTAAAGCATGCTTGAACGTGTGGAGTGCAGGTTGCTCAAGTGGAGAGGAGCCATATACCTTAGCGATGGTTCTGAGTGAATTAAAAGAGCGTAATTTGATTCCTGATTTTCAGATATTGGCGACGGATATTTCAATTTCGGTACTTGCGGCTGCTCGTAATGCCGTTTACGCCAATGAACGTCTTGATGGAATTCCTGAACATTACCGTAAGCGTTATTTGTTGCGTTGTAAAAATCCAGACCGGCATGTATTTCGAATCGCTCCAGAGCTTAGAACAAAGGTGAAGTTTGATACGTTTAATCTAATAACTGGAGATTTTAAAGACGTGCCGTTGCAAGATATTATTTTTTGCCGTAACGTCATGATTTATTTTACAGCTGAGCAGAAAAATAAAATTATTGCGTCTTACTACCAACGTTTATCCGAAAAAGGCATGTTGTTTTTAGGTCATTCCGAAGGGTTGACCGGAAAAAATGATCACTTTGAGCAAGTCGTTCCCACTGTCTATCAAAGAGCGAAGTTATGTCTAAAATAAATGTATTGGTTGTGGATGACTCTGCTGTTGTCCGTCAAACACTTTCGGACATTATTAACAGTGCACCTGATATGCAAGTATGTGATACTGCGTCAGACCCTTATATAGCGGTTGAAAAAATCAAACATATGCGGCCAGATGTGATTACGTTAGATGTTGAAATGCCTCGCATGGATGGCATTACGTTTCTTCGTAAAATTATGTCACAACACCCGATCCCAGTGATTATTTGCTCATCCTTAGTAAGTAATCGAAGTGAAACTCATATCAAGGCACTTGAAGCAGGTGCAGTGGATATCATTGCTAAACCTACCCTCGGGACGCGCAAATTTTTGGAGGAGTCCAGTCAGCGTATTTGTGACGCAATTCGGGGTGCTGCGCAAGCACAGATCAGCAAGTTGATATCCACCAAAAATTCACATGGACGCTCAGAAAAGCTTACGGCCGATGCTGTTATTGCCGCAAGTAAAACGCTAGCCATGTCTGAAACAACCGATAAAATTATCGTGATAGGTGCATCGACCGGAGGAACTGAGGCAATACGTCAGGTGTTAGAACAAATGCCACGTAATTGCCCTGCGATAGCCATTGTGCAACACATGCCTGAGGGCTTTACACGCTCATTTGCAGACCGCTTAAACTCATTATGTGATATTAATGTTAAAGAGGCGGAAAATGGTGACTCATTACTTAAAGGGCATGCACTGATTGCACCAGGAAATAGACATTTATTGATTAAGCGCAGTGGCGCTCGTTATTACGTTGAAATCAAAGATGGACCTTTGGTGTCTCGGCATCGTCCTTCGGTGGATGTACTATTCCGATCTGCGGCACGTTACGCTGGCAAAAATGCATTGGGTGCGATTCTGACTGGCATGGGTGACGATGGTGCTGTTGGAATGCTGGAAATGAGGGAATCGGGTGCCTGGACATGTGGTCAAGACGAGGCATCGTCTGTCGTATACGGTATGCCTAAAGAAGCCCTAATAAAGGGGGGTGTGGTTTCACAACTACCTTTGTCTCATATTGCTGCTGCGTTAATACGTGAGTCCAGTCGATAATCAATGTACGTGGATTGAAATGTGAGTAGCTACAAAAAAATTGTGATTCATGCAGGTGAGCTTGTTTTTGGTCGTGGAAATAAACATATTTTCACGTTACTGGGCTCATGCATTTCCATAACGCTATGGCATCCGGTTCATCGGTACAGTGGTATGTGTCATTTTGCTTTACCCCGCAGGCCTGTGGGAATCCCGGGCAAATTAGACGCTCGTTATGCCGACGATTGTATTAAAATTTTTAAAAAGGCCGCTGAAGAAAAAGGAACATCTTTAAAAGAATATGAATGTAAAGTGTTTGGTGGTGGTAATATGCTGCACCGTTACACTGATGAAAAACTACCTGCTGAGTTGACTGACATCGAACGTCAAAATGTTGGGGACTCAAATGCTGCTGAGGCGTTCACTCAATTGATTTCGTCTGGCTGTCAGATTAAAGAGGCGGATGTCGGAGAATTTGGCTACCGACGGGTTTGGTTTAATGCCTACACGGGGGAAACGAGGGTTGAATACACCCCCGTAATGAAGGTTAATCGTGTGATTGTATAGTGAGTAAACGGTTAATAATCGATTGCATGTGTTGATCAATTTTTTTGCCTGCAAGTGTATGATTTTCATAGGAGTCAACAGCTTTATGAACCATTGAGGTTAATAGAATTTCTTGATCCTCAATTAAACCCCATGCCATGAAGGATTTCTCAAGGTCAAGTAGTAGCGTTTGGAGAATCGACTCGCCCTCTTTAATGTGCTGCTTGCGCTCATGTGACATCGAATTCAATGCTTGGCGTGCATCTATCGATAATAGTGCTAATCGCTTGTCAAACTGAAGGCGTTTATGACATTCAACCACACTGTCCATCATCATGGCGAAAATGTCTCGATAACGGCCGCGAGTATCAGAATCTGACGGAGCATTTTTAATCAATAAATTTGCATTGTAAAAGTTAAACATAGTTCTCGACCCTTTTTCGAATATCCGATCGGCCGCATCTAGATGAATAAGTAAACTTTGTTCGAGTTCAGACATAGGCTCGTTACTGGAAGCGAAAATAGGACCTTCTTCTGTTAGCAAGACAATTGAGGCGTGTAAATCAAAGTTTGATAGCGTGTTTACCACCTCGCGAGCCAGATCCTCAGATGATTTTATTGAAAAGAGTTTACGGGTGAATTCAAGAATCGCGCCAACCTCGCCTGCTGAGGTAATTGCGGTCATGGCCGTCTTAAAAATTGAGTTTTTCTCTTCGAGCAATGCTTCTCGTTGGGCTCTTTTAGCAATAGCGATGTCAATTTTTCTAAGCAGTTCTTTAGGTTCAATAGGCTTGGAAATAAAGTCACAGGCACCCACATCGTAGCCTTTTAATTTTTCCTCGGTAGAGGTCAGGCCCGACAAAAAAATAATGTCGATATTCTCGGTTTCAAAGTTGTCCTTAATTTCTTGGCAAGCTTCAAATCCGGACATTTCAGGCATTTGAACATCCATTAGAATGAGATCGGGTTTGATAGAAGACTGTGTAATTTCAACGGCTGCTTTTCCATTCGTAGCCACTTGAATATTGTAATGACCTTGCAACGTATTTACGACAAAACTGATGTCAAAAGGTGAGTCATCAACAATTAGAATACGTTTACGATCAGCTTGCATTTGAATGTCCTTACGCGTTATTGGTATTGTCTTTAGTACTTTGACGTATTTCAGTTATGATATAGCTTACACGTTCGTAATCAAAATGTTTAAAGGCTATTTCTAGGGCGTTGGCTTGGTCAATATATTGTTTTTGACGCATTAGTTGTAACAGAGAGTCTACAGATTCAGGATTAATCCATTGAAAGGTTGAGCTTTTTTCCAGAATTTCGTCTAGAAGACTGTTTTTATCTTGATTAGAAATGGGTAGTTTTGTCCTTTCAATAGGTAAGGCACTGTGTAAGAGAGCATCCTTGTGAGCCAGCAGGGTTGTCAGTAGTTTTTGTTGAAGTTCAGCTGAGGGTAGTGTGTTTGCTTTTAGTAAATGGTTACAGTCTTGACATAGGTTGCTTAACGTTTGAGCACCAATCGTGGCTGCACTGCTTTTTAGTGTATGGGTGATTTGCTCAGCGTCCTCTAACGCATGTTCTTCGAAAGCCTGTCGAAGTTTATCGTATTGGGACGGTAATATTTCGACAAAAACTCCTATCAAATCCATTAAGAGAGTTTCATCATGATCGCAGTAGAGCAAGGCTTCGTTTAGATCAAATCCGAGCTGTTCATAAAGACGTCGTATGGCACTGTTTGACATTTTTGTTTATCCTGCAATCGCGTTTGACTCAGTACTCAAACGAAACGTGATGTTCTCTTGTGGCGCTTCACTTGGAGTACCCGAATGTTCACAACTGGTGCACTTAGAATATGAGCGTTTAAATGTTTATTATAGGTGTATTCAAACAGACCATTCGGCTGTAACGACAGCCACTTAACCCTATGTTGATAATTCTTGCACCTGTTGTCTAAGATTTCAAATTGTCGGCCAAGATAAATACACTCGACATCACGACGCTCTGCGCATAAGATCAAGCGTCTTGTGCTGAGTTGTGATGGGTTTGCTTTGTTCAGCTTAATCGGTTAGGAATCCGTATGAAATGACTTGTCGTCTTAAGTCTAGCGCTAACAGGAGTACACAACAGATCAGTCTTGGTTTGCTTGTTTTTATATTTGCACTTCTAATCGTTAACTCCGTGTTCGCCCATGAACAGCCTTCCATTGCGGATGAAGAAGAAATCATCATCCAACTCAAGTGGAAACATCAATTCCAATTTGCGGGTTTTTACGCTGCACTCAAGCAAGGCTATTTTGCTGATGAGGGGCTGAACGTGCGTTTGAAAGAGCGCAACCCGAGTATCAATATTGTTGATCAAGTCATTCGACAAGAGGCGCATTATGCGTTGCCGATTCTGTTGTCATTCTGCAAGCGGCCAATCATCAGCCTGTCGTATTGGTTGCTGCCATCATGCAGTATTCAGCCAATGCCATTATGACCCTGGAGCAGTCTGAGATTAGGAGCCCACAAGACCTGATTTCACGTCGTATCTCCTTTTACGATAACGATTCCGATGGGATCGACATCTTAGCCTTGTTAGCAACCCAGGGTATTCGCGGCGCAAATTTAATCCGTAAACCCTGGGATGAGCGCGTTGATGCGTTGATCAATAATGATGTGGATGCAATCGTGGTCTATGTCACCAATGATCCTCATGTGTTTAGAGAAAGAGGTTATGACGTCAATCTTATTTATCCGCGAGATTACGGTGTAAGCCTGTATGGCGATATTCTCTTCACCCATCAGCAGGAGGCCGAACAGCATCCTGAACGTGTGGCGGCCATTCGGCGCGCTGTGATCCGAGGTTGGCACTATGCGTTGGATCATAAAGAAGAAATAGTCGACCATATTATTGAACATTACAACACGCTTGGTAAATCGAAAGCGGCCTTGATGATTGAGGCTCACGGGATGGAAGCATTAATCTCTCGCTATACCGCCGAATTAGGGCAGTTTGATCAGGGCCGAATTGACTATATCGTTGATCTTTTAGACAGGCTCAACCTATTGGAGTCCAATGGTATTGGTGGCAAACATTTAGTTTTCTCGTCGAATACAAAGGGCGTACTGTTAACCGAAAGTGAAAAGGCATTTTTAGCCTCTTTAGACAGGATAAAAGTCGGTGTCGAAGCGGTTGGGTATCCACCGTTTGAAATGCTGAATGATAATGGGCAGTATCAAGGGATTGCCGCTGACTATTTAGCACGTTTA
Organism: Nitrincola nitratireducens; assembly: GCF_000585235.1. NCBI lineage: Bacteria > Pseudomonadati > Pseudomonadota > Gammaproteobacteria > Oceanospirillales > Oceanospirillaceae > Nitrincola > Nitrincola nitratireducens. The sequence goes on from NZ_AONB01000003.1 coordinate 273,560, forward strand.
GAGGAGTTGCTGGGTATTCGATTTGAATTTGTTCAAGAAGATACTTGGTTAGATGTGCTAGAGAACTTAAGGTCTAAAGAGATTGATCTGATAGCAGCGGCCGCTCAAACGCCAGAGCGTCTTCAGTATGCAACATTTTCCAGCCCCTATGTGCGTTCGCAAATGGTCATCGTGACACGCAATGACGTCGATTATGTTGCGAGTATTCGTCAACTTCAAGGACAATCCATTGGTGTGGTGGCGGATTATGCGCCAGATGAGTTGCTATCTCGATACTTTCCGGAACTCAGTTTAAAGCATTATCCAAGTACCGTTGATGGCTTGCGTGCATTATCCGTTGGGGAGGTGGACGCCTTTGTGGACAATTTGAGTGTTGTCAGTTATTTAATCCATCGTGAAGGCTTGGCAAATTTAAAAGTATCGGGCCAAACGCCCTATGTTTTTGATTTATCAATAGGGGTTCGCAAGGATTGGCCGCTCTTGCAAACCGCTATCGATAAAGCCTTAGCTTCTATGTCGTCTGAAGAGCATAGCGCTATTTATCATCGTTGGATCCGGTTTGAGGTGGTAGAGCATGTGCCCTGGAAAAATATCTTGCCCTTCATCATTGCTGCTGTTTTTGTTGCCATGGTTCTCGTCTATTTCCTGTTGCAATTACGCTCAAAGAATCAACTGCTTGCCCAAGTGTCTGTAACGGATAAGTTAACCGGTACCTACAACCGACATCATTTAGACCATATACTGATGGAGTTGTTTAAAGAGGCAAAACAAAAACGACAGTCCTTAGCGATTGTATTGTTTGATTTGGACCGTTTTAAATACATTAATGATGAGTATGGGCATCAAAAGGGTGATGAGATATTGCAGCAATTTTCAAACATCGTTAAAGACAATGTGCGCTCCACCGATGTGTTTGGTCGCTGGGGTGGCGAAGAGTTTTTGTTGGTCTGTCCGCTCACCAATACAGAGCAGGCCATTCAAGTTGCTGAAAAAGTGCGACTTTTATTGAGTGAGCAAGTACTGATTGAAAAGGAAAAGGTCACCGTCAGTGCTGGAGTGGCTTCCGCGAACATGATGCCGAATGTGGATGCTTTAATTACGTCGGCTGATAAAAAACTCTACCTCGCAAAAGAAAAAGGGCGCAATCGAGTGGAGTAAAGTATTTAAAGCTTTACTTCAAACGAAAAAAACACATAAGTGACAAACAGATACGATGCTTGTTAGTTGCCATCGCAAGGATGCATAACCCATTGGGTAGGCTTCATCAATCTTTTCTGCAACCTCCACAATTCTCAGCAGTATGAAGAGCCCTGTCTGAATTAGCAGTATGTAATCAGATAGCCAAATAAAGCTCAAAAAACTAAACACCGGAAAGCTAACCGTCCAAAGAGCGAGTCGGTTTTGATTGGGGTGTTGATACAAAATGGGCCAGATAACACCAGACATAAAACCGAGAATCAAGCAGCTGTAGATCGAAAACAGTAAAAAGGATTCTTCCGGCTGCCCATCATTCCCGGTCATCAGTGCATAGGTCAGGTAGATAAAGGGCAGTAAGCCTGAGTATCCCAGTGTTTTTATCAGCAACATAGTGGCATCCGTAACGCATAAGGTTTCGTGCTTTTACGATGTTTTCTTTGGGTTAGATGACTGGATTGTGAAGAGTATGCTCTACATAAATAAGCTTTTAGCAGAGGTTAAAAGCCAGTAGTAGAGATAAATTCGAGGTATCCTAAATAGAACTGAAGCTGATAAAACGACATACCAACGAATGTTCAGAACGCCTGCCGTCCAGCAGGTGACAGAGTAGGGCAGGGGCGTTATGGCACCAATTACCACGGCCCAGAAACCATACTTTTGAATAAATGCTTGGTGTTCATTTTTAAAACGACCAAACAGTCGCTTTGACCAGTTAAAATGCCCCAGCCAGCGTCCAATTCCAAACCCAGTCATGCCCGCGATCACGGATACAACGCCCAGTATACCCACGTAAAGAGGCCAGTTGGCTGAGAGTGGGCTTTTAGCAATGACAATTAGCAATATATCAGGTGGAAAGGGGGTGACGAGTGTATCCGTAACCAACAGAATTAAGGCAAGCCCCAGAAAACCAATTCGTTCAACAACCCAAGTGGTCGCAAAGGTCATTTCGTCTTCAAAAATGACACCCAGCCCAACCATAAGCGTAATAAATAGCACGAGTGCCAATAAAGCCTTAATTAAATTTTGTTGAATCATTAATGGTTATCACTCCGATTGACAGGGCCTGTTCATCTTCGATATGAAGGTTGCGAAAAAAATGCCTGAGGAATGAAATCCTGTCAATCAAAACCGATTGGTTTGCGGACGATAATTTGAGACCTATGCCGCTATTGCTTATTCTCATTACATTAGCTAAATTGAATTGTAAAAATACATTTCATTTTATATGGAAGGCTCAAATGACAGATGATGAGCTGGTTTCCTTTGACGATGAAATCACATTTCTTGCCGAGGAGGCGTGCTCAGGTCAACAGGACGACATCTGGAATGTTTTGATTGTTGACGATGACCATGATGTTCACTTAACCACACAAATGGCGCTAGCTGATTTATCCATAGAGGGACGTAAACTGGCATTTCACAGTTGCTTCTCTGGAGCGGATGCCTACGATTTTCTCAGCAAGAACCCATTAGAAATCGCGGTAATTCTGCTAGATGTCGTGATGGAGAGCCATGATGCTGGGCTTAAGTTGGTTTCCTTAATTCGTGAAGACCTCAAACTATCCTTTCCAAGGATTATTTTACGGACAGGACAGCCAGGTTATGCGCCTGAAGTCGATACCATTCGTCGATTAGACATTAATGACTATAAAACAAAATCTGAATTGACACGAGGAGGGCTTTATACAGCCTTATCTGTCGCGATTCGCTCTTACGCTCAGTTACGTCAAATTGAGATTAATCGTTTAGGTCTTGAAAAAATAGTTAAAGCTATTAATGATTTAAGCCGAATTCGTGGTTTGAGCTCATACGCTGAAGGTGCTGTCCTTCAAATATGTTCGATACTGTCCATACCAGAAGAGGGACTCGTCTGTGTGCAAAGCGTCACGTCAAGCGCGAGCGAGCCACTCATCATTGCCGCCGCTGGTAACTTCGCACGTCTGATTAATCAGCCGTTAGACGCTCTACCCAATCCCTGTATGAAGTCAGCATTACGTCAAGCGCTGAGTCAACGCTCACACATTATTGGGCGTCATACGGCACTGTATTTTGGTTTAGAGAATGATCGTGAGATGGCGGCCTGTATCGAGTCAAATCGCGTTTTAACCGCGGTAGACGAACACCTATTGAACGCATTTTGCGCCAGTGTGTCAGTTGGAATCGATAATCTGGGTTTGAATGCGCGAATCGAGTCCTTAGCTTATGTTGATCCTCTATTAGGGATTGCCAATCGTTATAGGTTCGAGCGAGCCATCACCGAACAGCAGGCTATGTTTACTAATTGTGTGCTGATTCTAGTGGATATTGATGATTTCTCATCCGTAAACTCCACGCTTGATCAGCACTTTGGAGACGATGTGCTGAAGGCCGTCTGTGCAAGGCTCAGTCATTTTATATCCAGCGATGTTATTTTAGGGCGTGTGGCTGGCGATTGTTTTGCGCTAGTGGGTCCAGCAGAGTCTGTTAAGTACGATGACATTATTCAGTTATTTCAAGATCCTTTTATCGTTAATAATGAGTCTTTACGAATTTCAGTTACCTGTGGCGTGGTGTCTTTAGAGCAGGAAGGCATGGCTACGCAGGGGACCGAGCTATTAAAAGATGCGAATATTGCGTTGAAACAAGCAAAGCTTTTCAGCCGAGGCAAGGTTCAGTATTTCAAAGCCAGTTTACGGCAAGCGGCAAAGGATCGTATTGAATTGTTGACAGGGCTACGCGAGGCATTTTCATCCGATCGTTTGTTTCTTTGTTACCAGCCACAAATCGATTTACGCAGTCGACGTATCATAGGAGCAGAAGCACTGCTTCGTTGGCGTAATCAGCAGGGTCAGTTTATCCCCCCTGATCGTTTTATTCCGTTGGCCGAGCAGTCGGGTACCATCATCCCCATTGGCGCGTGGGTACTAAGAACCGCCTGCGCTCAACTTCGGCAGTTAATTGATCTAGGGTACGCAGATTTTAGAATGGCGGTTAATGTTTCGTATGCGCAGTTCCGTGAACCGGACTTTGTCGATATGTTGAAATCTGTGATCCTCGATGCGCGCGTGCCTGCCGAGCAACTTGAAATAGAATTGACTGAGTCTATTGCAATCGAAGATCCGCTTGCTATTAATAAAACTTTGTCCGCGATTCGCGCACTTGGAATTAAAGTGGCTATGGATGATTTTGGAACCGGCTATTCGTCATTAAGTGTATTGAATAGGCTTCGGATTGATCGTTTAAAAATTGATCGTGCGTTTGTGGCCGATGCATCGCTGAGCGCGACAGAAGCCAACCTTGCGCGTGTTATCGTGCATCTTGCTAAAGACTTTCAATTAAACGTAATTGCTGAAGGCATTGAAACTGAATCTCAGTTAAATGAGCTGGTAAAGATGGGCTGTGATGAGGGACAAGGTTACTTCATCGCGAAGCCGATGGATGCTAAAACCTTTGTCGATTGGTTGGTGATGAATGCAACCTAATTAAACGAGTCCCCAGAGGCAGAATAGAATGAATGCGATCGCGAGGTTTTGTTTTGCCAGTAGCGTTATTTTTGTGGGTATCGTCATAATTGCTATGCTTAAGCCTGATAAAGAAAAGGCTGTTAAAATCGGTGTTGTGAATTACTTACCGATGTTGGAGTCAACGTTAATTGGTTTTAAACAGGGTCTATCGGATCTAGGTTACGCTGAGGATCAAGTGCAATGGCTTTATTCGGGGGCTATCGGGCCGGATGAACATTCCGTTGAGGCAGAAGCTGCACGTCTCATCAACCAAGAACGAGTTGATCTCTTGCTCACAATTGGTACGCTTCCTACAGTGTTCGCTAAACAACTGACTCAGCAGCAAGCGAAACCGACACCGGTGATATTTGCGCCTCTAATCAACCCGGTCGGTGCCGGAATTATTAAGACATTGGATAAACCCGGTGGCAACGTGACGGGGGTGCACAATGGTAATAATGCAGAAAAAGCAGTTGAGTGGCTGTTAACGCTTGCGCCTAAAACAAACTACTTTTTCACCTTTTACCATCCTGACGATGCTGTGTCTGTGTCCATTGTTGAGGATATTGCATTTACACAACAATTTTTTTATCCCGTTATTTTTCGTTCAATTCCTGTTGAAAGTGAGCAAGACGCCTTAGGATACTTGCATCGTTTACCCACCAACAGCTCTTTGTTAATTACCCCAACGCCGAGTCTAGGATCGATGTCATTGCTGCAGCAGGCGGCACTGGCTCAAGGTGTTTTTGTTGCAGGTTATAACGTTTCGGCAACCTATACCCTGATGAGTTATTCGGTTGATTGGTATCAACAAGGGTATCAAGCCAGCTTACTGGCCGATCGTGTTTTGCAGGGGATTGATCCAAGCGTGATTTCGGTTGAGGCGGCTGAGAGTTACTTATCCTTTAATCTCGCCAATGCGCATGCGTATAGTTTTAAAGTTGATCCTAAGTTTTTGAAACTATCAGACTTTATTATAAGGTAAGGGCTGATTATGGTTGCTCGATTGCGAAAACGGCTCAAACAAGAAATGGCATTGGCCTTTTTATCGGTCTCGTTGATTGCACTCACCATTGTCGGCAGTGTAGCGGCCTATCACATTTTTTATTCCCAACGCCAGTTGGTGTTGGTGACACAGCAGCAAGTGGCCCAACGCGTCAGTCAAGAGGTTAAAGAGTTGTTGAAACGCTCTGTTCGACACCTTGAGTTGTTAGTCATATCGAGTGATTTCGAGCGTCAACCCTTATCGGTTCAGTCTGAGCTTTTATTTGAGTTTTTTCATTGGAAAAAAACACATGACTTTATTGCGCTGTACGCGGCTGATAAAACCTATCTTTTCCACACTCACCGCTTGTTTTCGCAAAGCCAGGGGTTGAGTGATTCCGGACTCATTCACGCGGCCTTAGGCGATGTGGTTCGAACACAAAAAAGTTATTTTGGCGATATTGTGTATAACAGCACGACCGGTGAACCCAGTGTTTTAATCGCCATACCTGTGAAGGATGTGGTGACTGGAAACATGACCCACATTATTGTCGTATCTCTGCGCTTTAAAGCGATCTGGGATATTATGGCAAGGGAAGCAAGAGAGTCACAGTTTTCGGTGTTTTTAGTGTCTGATGATCACCGCGTGGTCGCTCACAAAGATCCCTCGGTGGTGTTAGCGCAGCAACGTTTTCATCTAGATGAGGGCGTATATGTGAGTCGGGGTGTGGATGGTCACCGTGCCATTATAGGCAAGGCCTTGCTGTCATTAGAGAATAGGCACTATGTTCTGTATTCGGAACAGAGCTTCCGCCACGCCTTCTCCGAAGCGAGAGAAAAAGCAATTTGGATGCTCGTAGGTGTGTTGTTGGCATTCTGTGTGGCTGTTGTGCTCGGGATTCAATTCAGTCGTAGGATTACACAACCGCTTGACCAGTTATTGACGGGTGTCCGATCTGTAACTAAGGGGGATTTAGACCAGCAAATTGAAGTATCAGGTCGTAATGAATTGTCTATGTTGGCTCAATATTTTAATGAAATGACACGACAATTACGCGATTTAATATTTGAGCTACGGTCTAAAACCAAGGATCTAGAGGCCGAAGTCTGTACTCGTGTTCAGGCAGAAGATTCACTGCGCACTCTTAATTCAGAACTTGAGCAGCGCGTAATTGAACGAACGCAAGTCCTGCAGGAAACGCTGGACCATTTACAATCGACCCAGGAATCACTGGTTCAATCCGAAAAACTGGCCGGTTTAGGCGCGATGGTGGCCGGGGTTGCCCATGAGCTGAATACCCCGATAGGCAATGCTTTAATGATGTCGAGTACATTAAAGGAGAAAAGTCAGGAGTTTGAGCAATCACTTCAGCAAGGATTACGGAAGTCGGAATTGCAAAGCTATACGGATCTTGTCAAAAAAGGCAGTGAAATATTATGTTTAAACCTGAATCAAAGCGCCCGACTGATTTCCAGCTTTAAACAAGTAGCGGTCGATCAAACCAGTTATCAGCGCCGTTCCTTTTTATTGAGTGAGGTCGTCGAAGAAATAGTGTTGACGATGGCGCCGACCCTGCGCCATTCGAGCGTGAAGGTCTCAACATCGATTCCCGACTCCATTCGCCTGGATAGCTACCCCGGCCCGCTCGGACAGATTTTACTCAACTTGATCAACAATGCGATTTTACATGCCTTTTCTGAGGGTGAGTCAGGAGCCATACTGATTCAAGCCAAACAAGAAGGCGAGCGTTTACTATTGACTCTCGAAGACAACGGCAAGGGTATTTCTCCAGATCATTTGGGGCGCATATTTGATCCTTTTTTCACAACGCGCTTAGGCCAAGGCGGTTCGGGTCTAGGGCTGAGTATTGTGTTCAATTTGGTGAAGGGGATATTGGGGGGATCGATTGAAGTGAGCAGCGAACTGGGTAAAGGTACCCAGTTTTGCCTAGACATTCCATTGGTGCGATGAAGGTAGATAGAGTATCTGTATGAGCGCAATTGCAGCAGAGCCACAATGCGCGATCAGTAAGCCAGCAATCACGAGTATTTTCGGTTATTGAATATCTGTGCGCCGTTGGCTAGCTTGGTTGAATGGATGGACTTTGGTGAGCGGAATATACACGCTTAGAGTGGTATTTTCATGCACCTGAGGATCGATGTCGACGCGTAGTGTTAAATCCTGACCTAAAGGTGTTTTGACGTATAAATGGCTTTCTGCTCCAGCAGGCTCAAATAACCCGACTTGACAGTCCAAACACAGAGCATCTTCCTTGGGTCTAGACAGCAGCAGTTGATCTGGACGTATCCCTAGAATATCGGTTGTTGCAGGTAATTGACTCAATAGATGTTGGTTATCGCTCTGTTGAAACTCAGTAATAGGGATAAGATTCATGCTGGGTGAACCGATAAACTGCGCAACAAATAGAGTGTCTGGACGGTTGTATACATCCATAGGACTGCCGACCTGTTCAATGCGGCCTTGATTTAATACGACTAAACGGTCGGCTAAGGTCATGGCTTCGAGCTGGTCATGAGTCACATATAGAGAGGTGGTTTTCAGACGCTTTTGCAGTTGTTTAATTTCTAAACGCATCTGCACACGAAGCTTCGCGTCCAAGTTGGATAGAGGTTCATCCAATAAAAACACCTTGGGTTCACGAACCAAGGCTCTCCCCATGGCCACACGTTGCCTTTGTCCGCCCGATAAGGCTTTGGGCTTACGCTCTAAGAAGGGCGTAATTTCTAGCATTTTAGCAATCGCATCTACTCGTGTTTTAATTTCATCTTTAGAAAATCCACGGTTCTTAAGGCCATAGCCTAGATTGTTGTAGACAGTCATGTGTGGATACAGCGCATAGTTTTGGAACACCATCGCAATGTCACGTTCAGATGGCTCGAGATCATTGACGCGTCGTTCGCCAATAAATAAATCGCCTTCTGTGATGCTCTCTAGGCCTGCAATCATTCGTAATAGAGTGGATTTTCCACAGCCTGAGGGGCCAACGAGTACAATAAATTCACCGTCTTTGATTGTTAAATTAATCTCTGATACGGCTTTCACATCGCCCGTGTACATTTTTCCTAAGCGGTTTATTTGAATAGATGCCATGGTTTACTTCTCTGTTTCCGTCAGGCCTTTCACAAAAAGACGCTGCATAAATAAAATCACTAAAATGGGTGGGAGGGCGGCTAAGACCACCGTCGCCATGACGAGGTGCCACAAGGGTTCTGCATCGGCGCCTGTCACCATGCGTTGTATCCCCATTACAATGGTGTAGTACTCTGGATCGGTGGTGATTAGGAGTGGCCAGAGGTACTGGTTCCAGCCGTAAATAAACATGATGACAAACAAGGCAGCGATATTGGTGATCGATAGGGGTAGCAAAATATCTTTAAAAAACTTCAAAGGACCTGCGCCATCAACGCGTGCAGCTTCTAACATCTCTTCTGGAATCGTCATGAAAAACTGCCGAAACAAGAAAGTGGCCGTAGCCGATGCAATGAGTGGGATGGATAAACCTGCAAAACTATTGAGCATGCCTAGATCTGCAACCACCTGAAACGTCGGTACGATTCTGACTTCGACAGGTAGCATAAGGGTTAAGAAAATGACCCAAAAAAAGAACATGCGAAATGGAAAACGAAAATACACAATTGCAAATGCAGACAGCAAGGAAACCAGCAGTTTGCCGATCGTGATGGTCATTGCCATTACGAAACTGTTCCAGAGCATCGTATGAAGAGGAGGCGTTCCTGCACGCGAGCGACCTTCAAATAAGACTTGTTTGTAGTTTTCAAGTCCTTGGGAGCCTGGCAATAAGGGGAGGGTGCCACTTAAAAATGTGCCTGCTTCATGTGTCGATGCGATCACCGCCAAGTAAACAGGAAACACCACCAGTGCAACCCCTAGGATAAGGATGCAATGTGTCATGAAGCGTGACCAAGAATTGTTTTCAACCATAAGGATGCCTAGTAATTAACTTTACGTTCAATGTAACGAAATTGAATTACGGTCAACAGGACGACGATGGCCATTAAAATGACGGACTGAGCTGCTGATGAGCCTAAATTCATGCCAATAAACCCGTCTCTAAACACCTTATAAACAAGAATATTGGTGGCTTGAGCAGGCCCACCTTCGGTTGTTGCATGGATAACACCAAAGGTATCGAACATGGCATACACGACGTTGACGACCAATAAAAAGAAGGTCACAGGGGACAGGAGCGGAAACACGATCGTCCAAAAGCGTTTGAAGGGTTTTGCACCATCAATGGCAGCCGCTTCAATTAACGATTGTGGAATGGACTGTAAGCCTGCTAAGAAAAACAAAAAATTGTACGAAATTTGTTTCCAAGCAGCGGCAATGATCACCAATAGCATTGCATGATTGCCGTTTGCACGGTGATTCCACTGATAGCCAAGCATGTCCAGTGCATAGGGTAAGATGCCAAGTGTGGGGTTAAAAATAAACCACCAGAGTATGCCTGCAATCGCAGGTGCCACCGCATAAGGCCAAACCAGAAAAGTCGTATAAACATCACGGCTGCGGATAAGCCTATTGACTAATACGGCAAAAAGCAGAGCAACACTCATGGATAAAAGCGTGGTGCCTAGCGAAAAGGTAAGCGTAACTTTGAGGGCTTGAAGATACTGATCATCAGCAAACAGGCGAGTAAAGTTATCAAACCAGACAAATTCTGTTTTAAAGCCAAACACGTCTTGGCGAAGTAATGACTGGTAGAGAGCCTGAGAAGCAGGCCAGACAAAGAAGATGAGCGTTACAACCACTTGCGGTGCCAAGAGTAAATAGGCAGATAGCGGTGATTAAACGTCATGCGTTTCGTTTGCATCGTTGAGTGATCCTGGAGCTAAAAAGAGACCCCCGTGCGATGCAACGGGGGTTGAATGAGAGTATTCAATTAACGGTTAGCCGCTTCAAACTCACGCAGTAAGGCATTGCCGCGTCGTACAGCAGAGTCGGCCGCTGCTTGACCTGTTTTTTGACCAGTCATTACGGCTTCCATTTCTTCAGAGATGATGTCGCGGATTTGCACAAAATTACCGAAACGTAAACCCTTTGAGTTTTCAGTTGGTGCGTTCAATGTCATTTGCTTAATTGAGGTATCTGCACCTGGGTTGGCGTCATAATAGCCTTGAGACTGAGTGAGATCATAAGACGCCTGAGTGATAGGGAGGTAGCCCGTGCTTTGGTGCCAATCTGCCTGAATCTCTGCTTGTGAGAGGTACTCAAAGAAGGCGGCAACGGCAGCATAGTCTTTTTCAGCATGACCACGTAAAACCCATAGGGTTGCACCACCGATAATGCTGTTTTGGGGAGCGCCCTCTACGTCATCGTAGTAGGGTTGAAAACCGAAACCGACATCAAACTTGGCATTAGCGAGTACACCTGAGCGGCTTGCCGATGAGCCAAAAAACATAGCACATTCACCTGAGTAGAACAAAGGCGCTGCATCAGGCCCAGGACCCGGGCCACCCCATTTAAATACACCTGCGTCCTGCCAGGTTTTTAAATTATCCCAGTGACGAGCGACCTGTGGATTATTGAAGGTGAGTTCTGTGTTAAACCCTTCAAAACCATTTGCCTGAGTGCCTAAAGGTAAATTGTGCCAGGCACTGAAGTTTTCCAGCATGACCCAGCTTGGCCAAGAGGTCGTGAATCCGCAGTTACTTGCACCTGTCTCACGCAGTTTTTCTGATGCGCTGACCATCTCTGCCCAAGTGCTGGGAGGGTTATCACTATCCAATCCCGCTTTGGTAAAGGCATCTTTGTTGTAATACATGATGGGGGTGGAAGAGTTGAACGGGAAAGAGAGCATGTTGCCATTTGGGTCTGTGTAGTAACCCACGACGCTTGGAAGGTAGGCGTCTTTATCAAATGTTTTATCGTGATCGGCCATCAACTGGTAAATCGGATAAATTGCGCCGTCTGCTGCCATCATGGTGCCCGTACCCACTTCGAATACCTGAACGATATGTGGATGTTGGCGTGCACGGAAGGCCGCAATTGCACCTGTCATGGTTTCAGTGTAAGTGCCACGAAAGCTCGGAATCACTTCGAACTCATCTTGGCTGGCATTAAAGTCTTTAGCAACTTGTTCAAGTTTTTCGCCAAGCTCTCCGCCCATGGCATGCCACCAGTTGACTGACGTTTTTGCTTGAGCGGTACCGGCAGCCAAAGACACACTGAGCATAAGTGTGCTGAGCGCAAAGGTTTTGAATGAACGCATGTTTCTCTCCTGACGTGCACTGGTTGTCTGGGGGATCTTGTTATGATTGAGCCCAGTTTTTAAAGTGATTTAAAATCAGGAGACATTAGTGATTGAATGTTAAAGGTTTGTTTCAGTTGCGTGATGGTTTTGTGAAGTGATTAACGTTCTTGTGTCAAATGAAAAAAATCATTCGTTCAATCGTAGAAGGTTTGAACGAATGATCAATATCCTTAGCAACATCCCTGTAAGCTATCTCCTTTATGCACTTGGCTGTGAAAAGGGTGTCAAAAACTTACAGTTTGAAGCGATGTATTTCCGATTTTAAATCGTTGGCAAGGTGTGATAGGTCTTCACTGGCCTTAACGATTTGCTCTGAAAGGACCATCGAAGACTCGGCAGTCAAGGTAATACGTCCAAAGTTTTCATTGATCGTTTCGGCAACTGCTGATTGCTCTTCAGTCGCACTGGCAATACGAATATTCATATCACTGATTGAGGCAACGGATTCACGTATTTTTCGGATGGATTCACGAGCATGTTTAGCTTGTTCCACAGAGACGGTGGTTTGATTTAGGCCCTCTTGCATGACGGTAACGGCTCTTGCGGTTTGTTGCTGTGATTTGTTGATCAGGTTTTGTATGTTGATGGTTGAGTCCTTTGTTCGGCTCGCCAGTGAGCGGACTTCATCTGCGACTACGGCAAATCCACGCCCTTGATCACCCGCTCGCGCAGCTTCAATGGCCGCATTTAAAGCAAGTAAGTTGGTTTGCTCCGCAATGTCGGCAATAATCTTAACAACGCTGCCAATCTGTTTGCTGTCTTGTTCAAGTTCTTGAATAACAACTGAGGCCTCAGCAACATGGCTCGAGAGTTGAGTGATGGAACTGACTGATTTTGCAACTTCTTGATCGCCAATTTCAGTTTCCAAGTTGGCATTTTTTGCGAGATCCGCTGCGTCTTGTGTTAAACGGGCAACATCCTGAACCGCATGTGACATCTGACTAATTGCAGAGGCACCTTTGTAGGTTTCATCTTTTTGAGCTTCAATTTTTCGTTCATTCTCGTTCGACAGTTGTGATAATTCGGCAGATGAACTGGCCACACGATTCGCCATTTTGGTCATTTGGCGGATGACTCTGGAAAGATCTTCAGCCATTTTGTCAATCGAACCCATAATGCTTTCTGCATTCGTTGAGTGGGTGCGTATAGATAGATCACCCTGAGCAAACTTTTGAATAATTTCAGAGGCGCTTTCTGCCGTACCACCAATCAAAAGCTTAAGCTTTCGCAGAGTTCGGTAGGCGATAAAAATACCCACCGCAATCGCGATAGCCGTTATGGACAACATCATGGTCAGAAAACCACCTGTTTCATTACGGACAAAAGCAACCTCGGCTTGTATTTTTGCTTCTTGAAAGTCAATAAATGCATTGATTGCGGCAAGCCAATCGCTGTAAGCACTGGCTGTCTCATCCATGAGGAAGGATTGAGCTGAAAAATGACTGTCTTTGAGAATATCGAGCGTTTCTTCTGTCAAGCTGAGTGTTCGGCGTTCAATGTCTTTAATAATTTTTAGTAATCGCTCTTCTTCTGCTGTAACATTTTGTTTATCAATAAATAATGCGTCAAGCTGGCGGGCGGAGTCTTGATAAAAAGCATCTAAACGCGTTATGTCGTTTAAATGTTTTTGGCGTTCGTCGGCATCAAAAACAAGAACAGCATCGCGTAATGAAATTGCTCGATCATGTACACTGCCACGAAAGTTAATTGCGTAGCGTTGTTTGCGGCTATCATAGTCATTCACATTGGAAAGCACTTGATCGACACGTGTGACTTTTACGACTCCAAAAATGGATAGTGTTAACATAAATAGCATTAACAGAGTGAAACCAATAAAGACGCGTTGGACAATGCTCATTTTAATCCTTAATGCATCAGAAAGAGGAGTGCTAGGAGGTGTGTTTGATTGCGGCTATTCATTAAAAATGAAGCGCAGATTTTTCGAATTATTGCAGTTTTTTGACAGGATTGCATTGCTTCTTTAGTACGGCATTTATAAAAATATTGATTTAAATCAATGATAAATCAGAATCTTTAATCTGGCCGTATTTAAGTGCTTCAATCGATTTCGACGCTAGACCACCCAAGGAATGTCTTCCCAGCGTGTGGTATAGCTGGGGGATAGTTTTTGGCGCTTCATTGACCAATCTTTACGCATTCCTTGGCTTGCAATATACAAGCGTCCTGCTGAGCTGTGGTTAACTTGATCGAGCAGTTTCATTAGCGTTTGGGAGTTGGCATGCGGGGTTGCTGGGTCGAATAAACTAGGTTGATAGATGCCGGGCTCATAGAAGTCAGAGAGCATCACGCCTGCTTTCATGAAGCGGTGGCCGTCTTGCCATATTTGCTGTAACAGAGCATGCGATGCTTTGATTAGCTCACGGGTATCATCGGTGGGAATAGTCATTTCAAGACTGCGTGATGGTGCGTAGCGAGGTTCCGATGGATTGAAAGGGTTGGTGCGCATAAATACAGTAATCATTTTGGCATAACGCTGTTCTTTACGCAGTTTTTCAGCGGCGCGTGCTGTGTAGTCTGAAATTGCTTCTCTCATTACAGAGAGTTCATGAATACGCTGGCTAAATGAACGGCTGAAAACAATTTGTTGTTTAGTCGGTGCTATGCTTTCTAAAGGCAAACATGACTCGCCGTTGAGTTCTCGAACGATGCGTTCCACAACCACTGAATAGTGTTTTCGAATATAGTGCAGGTTGGCATTTGCAAGATCTAAGGCTGTGTGAATACCTTCATTTTCCATACGTTGGGTCAGTTTGCGACCAATGCCCCATACCTCGCCAACAGGCACTAAGGCCATGAGTTTTTGCTGCCTTTCTCGGGTGGTCAGATCCACGACGCCTTGTGTTTTGGTGTAGTGCTTGGCGGCATGATTGGCAAGCTTAGCCAGTGTTTTGGTTGGAGCGATGCGACACAGACGATGATTTTTGTCCACTGTTGGAGCGTTTGCCTTAGTGTTAAGCCAAAGTCGAAGAGAGAAGTTAGATTGTCGATGCCCGTGAGGTCGAGGAAGGCTTCATCAATTGAATAGACTTCGACCTGTGGTGCGAGTGTTTCCAATGCCGACATGACACGCGAAGATAGGTCTGCGTAGAGGGCATAGTTGCTCGAAAACGTAGCAACTTGGTAGCGGTTGACGAGGTCTTTGATTTGATAAAAGGGCACGCCCATTTTAATGCCAAGCTGTTTCGCTTCTTGTGAGCGTGCGACCACGCACCCGTCATTATTGGAGAGGACGATTAAGGGTTTGTTTTTTAGGTCGGGTCGAAAGAGTGTTTCGCAGCTGGCAAAGAAGTTGTTGCAGTCCACCAGCGCAAAGATAGGTTTTCTAGGCATCTGGCTTCATTTATCTGTGTGTAAAGGGTGTGTTTTGAGGGGCTGTTTCTTGTGTGGGTTGGCGCTTGCTCGGGTGATTTTTCGAATGATGTTGGTCACGACGCCAAAGATTTCAAATTGATGTGATTCGTTGATTTCAATAGGTGGGTAGGCGGGGTTGCAGGGTACGAGTCTGGGCTTTGGGTGTTGTTCGAATTGTTTGACGGTCATTTCTCCATCAAGTGAAGCGACGATGATGTCTTGGTGTCTGACGTCGAGAGAACAGTCAACGATGAGGATGTCCATGGCGTAAATGCCTGCATCGATCATTGAGTCACCTTGTACGCGAACAAAAAAAGTGGCGCTAGGGTGTTGTACACAGAGTTGGTTGAGGTCGAGCATGTGTTCTACGTAGCCTTGTGCAGGAGAGGGAAATCCTGCGGATACGCGTTCTAAAAAGAGCGGTATTTTTAGCTGGTGCGTGTGTTGTTCTGGATGTGGGGTTAAGGGGGGGATGTTCATAGGCCTGTCTCCTATACTGTTTATATGTACAGTATTATGGATTGTGGGGCCGTTGACAAGGGGATTTTTACGGTTAATAAATAAGTTGAGCTGGCGATAGTTATGCACAGTAGCTGTGAATAAGTGTGTGGGTTTGAGGTGTATTTGTGCTTAGGTCATATGTGGGGCGCGGGTTTGGTGGGGGTGGTTGTTCTTTGAGCAGGTGGATGGTTTGATGGGCTTTGTTATTGTGTAGGTATTTTCGTTATGGGTAGCGTGTTTTTTATTAAACTGGTGGCAGTTCAGATCTGAGCATGTCATCAGAAAGCCGGATGGTGGCTGGTCGCTAACCGATAGGAACTGCCGCTGGGTTAATATAGGCACTGTATTCATTATAGGCATTCTACCCACC
>NZ_AONB01000004.1:0-203191 GCF_000585235.1 Nitrincola nitratireducens
TCTTCCCTAGCGAATCACTTGAAACAGTTTTAGAAATGCTTTTTCAGCAGTATGTAGGGCGAAGTTTTAATACTAAAGAGCATCGTGAAACCTTGAGAGTTTTTATTTAGTGCATTGATAATACAGTCAATATGTTGCCTTTAATCTAGAAGGAGTGCTGTTGACTTTGTAAGAGCGGAAGTCTTAGTAAAGTATTATGAAACTGGTTTGCATCCTTGCCGAGAATGCCGATTGAGCGAGTGACAGTGATAGACTTTAGTAATGCTAATTTTTTCAACGAAGGAAACTAAACCTAAATGGCAGATGCAGAGATACGCTGGATGCAGCGCTTTGATAATTTTAAGAGAGCTCACTTACAGTTTAAAAATGCGCTGCAATTAATGCGAGAACGATCTCTCAGTGATTTGGAGAAGCAGGGATTAATACAAGCGTTTGAGTTTACATATGAGCTGGCATGGAATCTTCTGCGTGACTATTTAATGTGGCAAGGTGATGCGAATCTTGCTGGTTCAAGAGATACCTTTAGAGAAGCATTTAAACGTGATCTTATTAAAGATGGCCATGCTTGGATGGCTATGCTGCAGGATAGAAATCGTACGGTTCATACGTATAACGAATCCACAGCGAATGAGATAATTTCACAGATTGAGCTAATCTATGCCGGACTCTTTAGTGAGCTAGAGCTTACTTTTAATCGTTTAAATATTTCTGATTGAAGGTAGATAGATGCATTTTGGACTCAACCAAGCTGATATTAATAAGCTATGCCATGTTTTTAGCAAGTATCCAAGCATAGATAAAGTGATTGTTTATGGCTCGCGAGCTAAGGGTACCTTCCGCGATAACTCAGATATTGATTTAACAATAGTCGGTGATTTGGACTGGCTTACCTTTAATGAGTTAGAAACAGAACTGGATGATTTACTACTTCCTTATACTCTTGATCTTTCTCTCTACGAGCAAATAGAGAATAAGGACTTGCGATACCATATCGATCACGTTGGACAAATATTTTTTGATCGGCAGGTATGATTCGTATGCTATGAAATTGACAAGACGGGTTGCTCTGCTAATTTAAGTTCATAACTTGGCGGTGATGTGCAGTGGAGGCAGTATGAAGGTGTTTCAATTAAGTGGGTTGCATGTAAAGAAAATTCTACGATGTTCACTTTCGGTTGCGATTTTAACGTCTTTTAGCACGGTGTCGGCGTACGCAACTGTGGCGGAGCCTGATACCAGTTTGGCGGGGGCGGGTTGGGTAAGGATTGAGTACGTGTCTCCAACCTTTGGTGATGCGCAGCCAAATAATCGTAATAATAATGTGTATGCAGCGAAGGTGAACCCCGACAGTTCTTTTTCGGTGCTGGGCACTACGTCTGTGCGAGCGCAGCAATGCAGTTCGCCTGATTGGTGTTGGACGGTTGATCAGGTTGTTGCCAGTATTGCCAATATTCGTGAGAACGGGACTTTAAATACGGTTGTGACAACGGATGCACAGTTTATTGTTCATGGTGCCTTCACACCGGATGGTAGTAAGGTGTTGTTACTCGCGAATACCGTTCCTGGGGTGACAGGCACGATTAAGCGCTACAATCTTGATGGAACGATTGATACAGGGTTTGCTGACCAAGGGGTGTTTAGAGACCCAAATAGTCTTTTATCTACGTTTTATCCAGGCCTATGGCAAGACAGTGAGGGGCGAATTTTGGTTGCGTCTTTTCCGAATGGATTAGCTCGATTGTTGCCCACTGGCGTGTTGGATGCGACGTTTGGTACGGATGGGGCAACGGGGTCAGCGGGAGGGAATATTTCGTCTGTGGTTGAGGCGACAGATGGTGCCTACTATGTGATGTTGGAGGGTAATATTTCTCCGGGAGCTCGTTTACGTCGCTACACCGGAGCGGGTGTGTTGGATACCGAGTTTGGTACGGAGGGTGAGTTGACATTGCCTACGAATACCTCAGCTGCTCAGATGCTGGCCATGCCTGAGGGTGGGGTGTTGTTGCTGACGGGGTCGTTGCAAACCAATCAGTCCTATAATGCCCGACTAACACATTTTAACCGTCAAGGCGATATTGTCGCTCAGACCGAGCCTTTGTTAGAGCCATCAGTTAGCTTCAGTAACTTTTTGGGATTGTCGAGAGGCGCTTCTTTAACACGTATGCCGGATGGAAAAATCCTCTTAAGTGTGAATAGTCAAGGCGCTGTTCCGCTGACGTGGAGCATTGGATCGATGCGTCTTTTCGGTTTATTTAATCCTGATCTAACACCCGATATAGGGTTTGATGGGGATAATGGTTTATACCTTGCAGAAGAGGAAGGCAAAACTATATACGCATTTGATAATACGCTTCCATTAAAAGTAACTCAGACTGTTGATCCAAAGGGACGAATTGTTTTGGTGGGGGCCAGTATTAATGAAACGGGTCATAACAAGTGGACGGTTGCGCGTTTGATGGGTGACTTTAATGGCATGACTCCGCCACCGCCACCCCCCAATCAGTCAACGCGTCAACGTGGAACGGGCATGCCTGCTTGGTTGTTTTTGAAACAGGATTAAAGTGTTCAAGCGTTTTGAAAAGGTCTTGTTGGTCATTTTTCACATACTGATTTCAGTATTGGGAAGTTTGGTTTGCAAGGCTGTTTTCAACGCGCGTTTGGCCGCTAATTCGCCATGAACGAGGTGTATTTTTTTAGGTGGAAAGCGCATGCGTGTGACAAATCGCACCAATTCGGCTTGGTCAGCATGCGCCGAGTAGCCTGACAGCGTTTTTACCTTGGCACGAATATCAATACGGTCATCATCGAGGATGACATAGCCATCACCCTTTGGACCATGGGTTTGTATGATGCGTCCGGGTGTGCCTTGAGCTTGATACCCAACAAAGACCACTGCGTGACGTGGATCGGGTAGCAGGTGTTTCAAGTAGTTCACTATACGGCCTGCGGTGCACATACCGCTGCCAGCAATCACAATGGCGGGGCGTCCGGATTGCGCTAAGTGGTGTACCATGCGCAGATGTTCGTCGTGGCCTTGAACAGTAATAAGTTGTTCAAATGCCAGTGGATTGCGTCCTTGGCGTAGGGTTGCGTGTGCTTCGGTATCCCACCAACTATTCAGCTTTTTATACAGTTCGGTAAAGTTACTGGCCAGAGGGGAGTCGACGATAACGGGCAGTGCTGTCCAGGGTAAGTCTGCTCGAATGGTTCGATCCTTTTCAAAATGAATAATGGATTCTAATTCGTATAAGAGTTCTTGCGTGCGTCCAATGCTAAATGCAGGAATCATGACTGTGCCTTTGTTTTGCAAGGCTTGGTGCACGACTTGCTGCAGTGCCCGGCGTCGATGCTGGCGGTGTTGATGCAGGCGATCGCCGTAGGTGCTTTCTAGCACCAAAACATCGGCTCGCCAAGGTGAGCGAGGGGCGGGTAATAAGGGTGTGTAGGAGGCACCGAGATCGCCGGAAAAAACGACAATTTGTTTTTGTTTAGACGGACGTTGAGTGATTTCAATTTCAAAATAGCAAGAACCTAAAATGTGTCCAGCACGCTGTAGGCGCAAGCGAACACGATGAGTGTCGGTGTCATAGAGTTCAAACCAAGTTTTGTAAGTCAACGGCTTGACGCGTTGCATGACCTGTTTGATAAAGGTGTCTCGATCACGTGTATGGCGGCTGACGCTGAGTGTAAAAGAGTCCTCTAGCACTAAAGGTAGCATTTCAGCGGAGGGTGCCGAACATAAAATAGGCCCTGTAAAACCTGCCGCTAATAGCCAGGGTAGCCGGCCAACATGGTCGGCATGTACGTGTGTGATCAACAAGGCACGTAGCGTGGAGATGTCGAAGTTGATGGTGTGAGGGTTGGAGGTGTCGGCGGCTTCTTCAGAGCCTTGAAAAAGGCCACAATCAATCAGTAAGCTGTGTTCAGGGTGAGTAAAGAGTTGATGGCAGGAGCCGGTTACGCCTTGACCTGAGCCATGGTGAATAATATGCATGCGATAAGTCCTTTTCGCGGTGGTGTCAAAATCCGAGCAGAGTATACCATAGCGTTTAGAGGTGTAAAAAGCGTCTGCGGGACTGGCGCGGTGAACATGGTGACGGCAGCAGCCGTAGAGCATGTGAATCCTATTCCTGTCTTGTTTCTTCTGGGCGATACCTTTGCCACTTTTTAGGGTTAAACGTTTTTTAAGTTGAAAAAAACGCCATAATCGCGCCAAGCAACTCGTTCAAGCTGGCGCGATTCCAGAAATCGCGCCACAATTGCGCCAATCCTAACTTACAATTGCGCCAACAACACTATGTCATCTACCAACGATTTGTTGAAAAGCATTAATGCATCCACCAATGGGGTCTCAATGGCAGAGCTCATGACCATGCATCCCGGTATAGCCAGACGTTCAGCGCAGCGACAAGTTGCCAAGCTGGTTGAAGATGGGCTGGTCGTTGCTCGCGGGGATGGCAGGGGGCGGCGCTATTTCAGTGCTGTTGTTCTACCAGAAGCACCATCAAAAACAAATGTCCTCACGAATAAGGGCGATGTTTTTCCTAGCTATATCCCGGTGTCTGCGGATAGTCAAGACATATTAAGTTATATCAATCAACCGCTTGAAGCTCGGAAACCTATAGGCTATCAACGGGATTTTTTGGATTCTTACCATCCTAATAAGACCTGGTATTTGTCAGAGTCATTGCGTCGTCAATTACACAAAATGGGCAAAACCACGGACAGTCAAGAACCAGCGGGAACTTACTCTCGCGCTATTTTAAATCGGTTGCTGATAGATTTGTCATGGGCATCAAGTCATTTGGAAGGAAATACCTATTCTCGCTTAGATACACGTGAGCTAATCGAACATGGAAAGTCCGCACAGGGTAAGGCTGCCATTGAGACACAAATGATTTTAAACCATAAATCGGCTATTGAGTTATTGGTGGATAATATCGATTCAGCTGAATTTAATCGCTATACCCTGATGAATATACACAGTGCATTGTCGGAAAACTTGCTACCAAATCCTGCCGATGAAGGTCGAATTCGACAACATGCTGTAGATATTAGTCAGAGTGTCTATCGTCCATTGTCAGCTTTGGTACAAATAGAAGAGGCGCTCGATGTACTACTTAACAAAGCTAATCAGATTAGCGATGCATTTGAGCAATCTTTTTTTATGATGGTGCACTTACCTTATTTGCAACCGTTTGCTGATATTAATAAACGCACCTCCCGCTTGGCTGCGAATCTGCCACTATTTCGGGCTAACCTATGTCCGTTGACTTTTCTAGATGTGCCAGAGCAAGCCTATAGCAGAGCTACGTTGGGCATTTACGAAATGGCGCGAGTCGAATTATTACGCGATCTTTATGTTTGGGCTTATGAGCGCTCGACGCAAGAGTATTTAGCGATAAAGCAAGATTTAGCAGAGCCAGATCCATTACGCCTTACTTGGCGAGACTTTATCAAGCAAACGATTCATCTGGTTGTGACGAGTCCTGAACAAGATCCGTTTACACTTATTCAACAAACAGTAAAAACAGAAATCCCTACGGCTGAGCAAAATGATTTACAAGCGTTAATTGTCGAAGAGTTGAGACGATTGCATGAAGGCGTGTTAGCTCGTTATGGTTTGCGCCCCTCTGAATTTTCTGCATGGAAGGCTGTGCAATAGTCTAATAAAAACTGATTTCATATCAATGGTTCTATTAAACTGGTGGCAATTTATGTCTGATAAATCAGGCTGGAAGCCTTATGACTACTGGGCTCGTTCCGACAAGAGCTGCCGCCGGGTTAATAAACAATATTCCAAACAAAAAAGGCGAGGTTTTAAACCCTCGCCTTTTTTATTAGCTGAAGTGCTGGTTATGGCAGTATTTGCACACGTTTAGCTACACACCAGCCATTGTGAGTCTGTTCATCCGTAAAGGTGATGCGCACGCGTTTGTTTAAGGCGAATGCCATTTGCACAAGGCTGAACATTTCGTATGCCTTGTTCTCGTCATTAAATTGCGCATCGCAATCAAAGGTTATCCAGTTATCAGCGCATCCGGGTAAAACCGATTTTGGGTTGTGTGCAGGAAAATGCGCAACACAAGCACCATATAGGTCGTTGTCAAACATAATACGGTCTACAGGCGCGGTGATCGTGCCAGTTGCGGCCATGGCTGAGTTAAATGCAATGGCGGCGGTGGCGGCGATGGCAAATGCGCTCAACTTTTTAAAGAGTGATAAGTGTTTCATAACAAGTGCCCCTGTTAAATGTTGTGATTTAAGTCTATGTGAGATTTATGTATTTGCAAATTCAGAAATGGCGAAAATAACGTATTTTCGGCGAATTTAGCAGGTTTTTATAAGTCGCTTAAAATTTTGATGGGTTTGTTGATCCTGATCAATAGTTCTGTCCTGCCCGAAAATAAACCCCTCTATGCTTAATAGCATAAAGGCGTATTACGTGAGTGGTATGCTTTAATTCTCATGAGGGCAAGGTTATGAAGAGTTTAAAGGGTATTCTTTGTTTGGCTGCCGTCGTTGTTGGATTGTTTCCTTCATTAGGTGGAGCCTCACTTAGAAATGAAACCCAGACACAGTTTATCGAGGGGCCCCCCATGCAGGTTGCGCGCATGGGGCATCATATTGTTCAACTCCCAACGGGAGAGGTTAAAGTTTTTGGCGGACACGGCAGTGGCTTTCGGTCCTTGGATACTGCGGAGTCCATATCATTTGAGTCAAATGAGTTTTCATTGCAGTCCATGCTATATAAGCATGATGATCCAGCCTTCGCTAGGTTGGCAAATGGTCATTATTTGATAATGGGAGGCAGTCGAGATTGGGGGATTCCTAGTTTCAGTCATGCTCAGATTTACAATCCGTTTACCGATACATATACACCAGCGGGATCAATGGTTCGCTTTAGAGCGGGAGCAGGGAGTACGTTGTTGAACAATGGCCAAGTATTGGTTGCAGGGGCTTGGTGGACACACAACACCGCGCATACCTATGGGGAGGTGTATAATCCGAACACCAACACCTTTTCTGAGACGAATGCTTTTTCAGTGAGGCGTTCTCATCCGATTGTGCTGCCATTGGTTGATGGGCGCGCCGTTATTTTTGGCGGAGTGACTGAGTCAGGACAGCATGTTGATATGCCTGTTGAAATTTATGATCCGGTGAGCGGATTAAACTCTGTGTACCAACAGTTCATGTTTCCGAGTGAGCCAGGTTGGCACGTTGTCCAAGATAAGCGTTTACATGAAAATCAAAAATTGACCGATACTGAGTACCTGTTTTATGCGTGGAAGCGTGAAAGTAATGTCTATCATTATCGACTTTTCACGTTTGATACAGAGAGTTTGGCATTTGAATGGGTTTCAACAGAGGTTGAGTTGCCTACTTCTACGGTTATGTCGTTTAGTTCGCAGCCCGTGCTGAGTCAAAATAAACAGGCGGCGCATGTGCTAGTGACATTGACTGAGGGCGATAATGCGGGTTCTGTTGCGTTGTTAAGTGTCGATTTGCACTCAGGGCAGGTGTACTTATCAGAGCGTAGCATTGCGCTTGGTTATTCTTTAGGTGGTGTTGGTGTATTGGGCTTGCAGGATAATCGGATTTTTGTAACAGGCGGAACGCTTGATGGTTCTAACTTTAATCCGGTTAATAAAACATTTTTCATTGAGCCTATGCTGTTGGGTTCAGAACCTGAGGAACCCGAAGACCCTCATAAATCAAGACGTCGTTCTAAACCGATTTGGTTGTATATCCTCAATAATTAATACGTCATTTTAACATTCACTCTCGTTCAGTTGGGCGAGAGTGATTTTTTTGTCAATCTTGGTGTGGCGATTAAGCACGATGGCTAAGTGATGGGGTAGAGCTGTCTGTTCAAGAGTTAAAACAAGAAGGGATACTAATAGACCAAATTAATTTTAAGCGCTTACTTGGGGAAAACCTAAAAGGCTGACAGTAAAATGAGTTGACACATTTTAAACAAGGACGATAATCTTTTCATTTTATGCATATACTTATGTTGGTAAAGTACCACTAAGTTCGTGGATGTCAGTGCGGGTCGCTCGATTGTGGTAAGCTTTTGTTAATGTATGACCGAAAACACGAGATTTCTGGGAATAGGCGCCGTTGAAATTAGGATGAAACTATGAAAAATAAGATGATAAAGCCGCTTGTGATAGCCGTAGGATTGGCCTCTTCAGTTGGTTGTGTGTTTGCTAATCAATTGATGAATGTCGACAGTCCGGCCGACAACTTGCCAACTCTTACGTCAGTGGGAGGGGAGTTCGAGGGAGTTTCGTTTAATACTTGGTCAGAGCGTTTATCGGGACATTATGTTTCGCGTTGCCAGCAGGTGACAGATGTGCGCTATCAAGGGCGTCCAACCTATGAAAAAGTCTACGAGTTTTTTGAGCCATCTGGTGAGGATACCGAGGTTGATTTATCCGCTGTCTTTTATTATTACAGGGATACCGATACGACGTGCTCTGGTGAGCCGTTGGTCGCTTTAACTTTTGAGGGTGTGCGTGTTGAGCTCGATTCTGAGTTTATGCAGGTTCATCCCGAGTACGGAATTTTTGTGCCTGTTAGTCGTCTAACCTATCATGTAAATAATAGTGGATCTTTTTCATCTGAGCCGACTCGCTTAGCTTCGGGTGACTATGTGGTCGGTGATTTTACATTCAGCCAAGATCATGTCGACGGGGGTGAGTTTAAAGCCCTGCTAAGTGCTGATACGATTTTACACAGGACCTTTGCCGATGATGATGTGGACTTGGATATCAACGGCTTCCCGGAATTAATGGATTTTTTCAATACCTTTGATCAATTACTGAGATATGGTTTCTTACAGCGCCCCTTTGCTGAAGGTATTGTTGCAGTAGGTCAGTTTAGTGCCGATTTATCCTCATTAAACGGTGTCTTTGCCAGTGCGTGTGAGTTAGATGACAATGTGCAGATGCAAAATATCTGGGGGCCTTTTGCGCGTGTTCGTGAGATAGTGACGCTCAATGCTGTGAGTGATAATCAGGTGATAGGTAATTTACAAAAGCATATTTATGATCACCATAATACCCTGTGTCTGGGAGAGCCAATACTGTCATTTGAACAGGAGGGGTTGGTGTTTGATGTGGTGTCTGAATCATCCCGTTTGGAGCCCGAGTTTGGGTTGGATTTGACGGCTTTACGTGTCGATATTGCTGGGCCTACGGCCACGGGTTATGAATGGGTCCCAGAGGGCGATTATATCTTTAGAGATGGTTTGGTGCTCTCTTATGAGATGATTGGAAGTTTTGAAACCAAAGCAATTATAAATACGGATCCCTTTGGATTGATTGCAGGTTTTGATGAAGAGTCCGGTCTTGATCCAGATGGGTATGTGAATGTTTTTGATACCTATTTTTATCGAGTCGCGCTAAGCGAAGACGGTGGCGTCGACATGCCAACCTCCAGAAGACGTGGAGGGTTGCCCGTCTGGTTACCTGCAATTATTCAGCAGTAATGTTTTAAAACAAAAAAAGCGAGGCATTGTCCTCGCTTTTTTTTTTGTGCGCGATGCTTACTTAGGGCAGTAGCTGAACGCGTTTTGCGACACACCAGCCGTTATGGGTTTGTTCATCAGTAAAGGTGATACGGACACGTTTCTCAAGGGCAAATGCCATTTGCACCAAGCTGAACATTTCGTAGGCTTTGTTTTCGTCATTGAATTGAGCATCGCAGTCGAAAGTTATCCAGTTATCCGCGCAGCCCGGTAAAACCGACTTTGGGTTGTGCGCTGGAAAGTGCGCAACACAGGCACCGTATAGGTCGTTATCGAACATGATCCGATCAACAGGTGCCGTGATGGTTCCTGTAGCGGCAACCGCAGAGTTAAAAGCAACAGCGGCGGTGGTGATAACGGCGAAAGCGCTTAACTTTTTCAAAATTGATGTTTTGTTCATAACAAAGGGTCCCTGTCAAATTATGTTTAACCTAGTCTAAATTAATTCTTGGTTTTTTCAAGTCGACAAAGTGGTATATTTCAGCTAATTTTGTACCCAACTACAATGCGTGTTTTTCACGTTTTGATTCAAAATAATGCCTTCAATCCCAATATGCCCCAAGGTTCTGTGATGCTGCCTTTTCAATTCCACCCCCGTGGTTTTTATTCGTTTTTAATGATGGTGGGGGGGATGTGTCTCGCAACCCCGTTAATGGCTGTTGATTTTAAAGGACACTTTTTCGATGTGTCGGATCGAGAGCAGGTTCGACAGTTTTACAATACGGTTTATCGCTCGTCTGATGGTGTATTGGCGAATTGGACAGGAAGTATTGAGAGCTGTGATGCGGGTCGAGTTTCAGAAGCCTATGAAGCAGCAACGCTTCGGCGTATTAATTGGTACCGGGCCTTTGCGGGAGTTCCTTCAACGATTGTTTTAGATGAAACCTATTCACGTAAAGCGCAAGAAACGGCGTTACTTCTCTCGGCAAATAATACCTTAACGCATTTCCCTACGTCGGATATGCGATGTTACTCCGCTGCAGGTGATGAGGGGGCGCAGAAGTCGAACCTAACCTACGGGCAGGCAGGCGCTGGGTCTGTAAAAAACCAATTCGAAGATTATGGTAGTTCAAATAAAAGCGTCGGTCATCGACGATGGCTTCTTTATCCGTTTACCCAAAAAATGGGTGTGGGGAATGTCGTGCCAGAGTCACCCAATCCACGAATTGGAGCAGTTTGGGTTCTTGATCCGCCGAATTTAGCGTCTTGGGGTGCCCCACGTCCAGAGACTCGTGAGGCGTTTGTTGCGTGGCCGCCACCCGGTTTTATTCCTTATCCTCTCGTGTATCCCCGTTGGTCGTTTACCTATCCAAATGCGGACTTTTCCGATGCGCAGGTGACGTTGTTTCGAAACGGTGAAGCGCATCCATTGATGTTGGAGCCCTACGAAGTCGGTGCGGGTGAAAATACGTTGGTTTGGATTCCATCACCTTATAAAGACGGAGATCGCTGGCAATCCGTTGCGGAGGATGAGCAGTATGAGGTAATCATTGACGGCGTTCGCATTGCTGGAGCGCTTCAGACGTTTAACTATTCAGTCACTATTTTTGATCCTTTGTATTCTGCACAGGGTGTGTTTAGTGAGTCGATGTTGCCGCAAGGTCCTGAACAGTTATACAGGGATGATGAGGTAGCATTTAGCATTTTCGGATTACACTTTACAGATGGCTACGAATGGAGTGTACAGACTATTCTTGAGTCCGAGGCTCGTTATGATGCTGAGTGGATGATGATTTAGAGATCCTGCGTTCCGAAGGTTACAGCGGATACGTATCGGGTATTGAGGCATTGGAGGGAGAGCGTTCATACCATTTGGCTCATCCAGTTCCAAGGGAGCAGTTGTTGGTGCTCCCGCAAACATTTTTGGTGAACTTAGATTCTCATATCGCTTTTCAAAGCTATTTAGGGTGGGCGAGCAATGGTCAAGTTGCCTCGTTTGAGGTGAGTGATAACGGTGGTTTAAGCTGGACTCCCTTGTGGGAGCAAGCCGGAGTAGGCAATCCCCAAGGGCAAGTTGTCAGGCAGATTCGTTTGTCATTAGGCGATTATGAAAACCAAACGCTTCAAATGCGCTTTCGCTATCGTTTTAATGATGGAAGCTATTTTCCGCAAGTGTCGGCGTCTGTAGGCTGGCGTCTAGACAGTATTGAGTTGGAAAATCTGGATGAGTTAGACTTATTGATGAATATTCAAACGAATGATTCAGTTCTTAGCAATTTAGATTTACAATCCTTTGAAATTTTTTGGTTACAAGTACGTTCGCGAGTTTTTAAAGATCACTTTACGGAGTGGGGACCAGGCAAACGTTTTGAGTTACTTGCTGACTTTAGGGACGATCCTAAGGATGATGAGCAGGCTCCAAGAAAGAAGCGTAAGGGCTTACCCGTTTGGTTATTTCATATCACACCCTGATTGGCGTGTTTGAATATTGATTTAGCCTTGTATTAATCGTTTAAATTATGGATGAATTATGATTAGAGTAAAGCAAGTTCAAACCGCGTTTAAACTGGGGGTTTTGAGTGCACTCGTGCTGTCAACTCCGTATGTTTATTCGGATACCCTGAATGACAACCTCCGAGCCCAACGTGATGCAAAGCCCAAAAGGGAAGCGCCTCAGTTACGGCAGTTGTTGGTTGACACATCTCAGTCCACCTCCGTCGCAAACTTTCAATCGCGCTCAAAAGGATCTCCTTATGCTGCACTGCTTGACGAGGTGCGCGAGCAGGGCACTATTCGGTTGAGAGTGGGCATAGCCGTTCCCTTTGCTGAAGAAGGCAAGCTGTCAGCGGCACAGGTACGCACTCAACGTGCCGAAATACAATCGGCTCAGAGACGCTTGTCTGAGCGTCTGCAAACGGCTCGTGTAAAAACATTTAATTCAATTCCATTCGTTACGCTTGAAGTCAATGAGCAGGAATTAGAGGCGTTATTGACCTCACCTGAGGTATTAAGCATTGAGCGAATCCAAAAATACCAGCCGATGCTGCCTGAAAGTGGGCGTGTGATTGGTGCGGATGTTGCCTTTGCTCGTGATTTGACAGGGACCGGATGGAATGTTGCTGTTTTAGACACAGGCGTGGATAAAAATCATAGTTTTTTGCAGGGAAGGGTGGTCGCTGAGGCTTGCTTTTCGGGTGAGGGTGGTTTTGACTTAGAAAATTCGCTTTGCCCAAATGGCAGTGCTGTCCAAATTGGCAATAATGCAGGTGGGGCCTGTAGTGCGAGCCTAGACCCGGGTTGCGATCATGGAACCCATGTCGCGGGGATCGTTGCGGGGAATGTTCGTGGCGGCGGTTTGCAAGGGGTGGCACCTGCGTCAGGGATTTTAGCTGTTCAGGTTTTTAGTGGTGATGAGAGTTGTGACCCGTTTGAGCAAAGCTGTATTGGTGCATATGACGACGATATTATCTCGGCACTTGAATATATTTATGATACGGCACGTTTTGACCATTCTATCTCAGCGATTAATATGAGCTTGGGCAGTGGGCAGTATTTTTACCATTGCGACTATTTGTCTATGGCAATGACCAGCGCTATCAATAATTTGCGCTCAGTTGGAATCCCAACCGTTATCGCGACGGGCAATGATGGTTTTACCAATAGCATTGGCTCGCCTGCGTGTATCTCTTCGGCCATCAGTGTTGGATCGACTTGGGACAGCAATTTCTCGAACCAGCAAGATTATTGCCCATCACCCTGGAGTGATCCCACAGGCAGTGTTGATCGTGTTACCTGTTACAGTAATTTGTCTTCTAACTTTGATACCTTGTTAGCGCCGGGTTCTTTGATTCGGTCATCTGTTTTTAACAATCAGTTTGATGCGTGGCACGGTACCTCCATGGCAGCGCCGCAAGTTGCAGGCTGTTGGTCATTGCTAAAACAAGCCAGCCCTGAAGCCGGTGTCGATGAAATTTTTTCTGTTTTGAAAGCAACAGGGACTCAGGTTCAAGATTGGCGTAACCCTGCCAACGTTTTCCCTCGAATCAATTGCTACGATGCTATCACTGCCTTGTTGGCGTTTGAAGACTGGTCCTGTGAAGGAACCTGCGGTGTGGCAGGCACGGATGGTGTCGTTTCACGTCCTCCCGTTGATGAGCCAGTGCGGTGGGTGAGTACGTTTGGATCACAAGAGAACAACGTAGCATTAGAAGGGGTGGGCGGCTCAGGCTACCCGACTAACGGCTCTCGATCATTGTCGCCGCCATTCTTTGGAACCGAGGGTGAAATATTAGAGTTTTATTTTAATTATGTAACGTCGGATGGGGCCGATTACGTTGATTATGCGTGGGCGCGTCTCTTAGACACCGAACTGAACCAAGAGTCATTACTGTTTACGGCACGTACCACGGAAAATGGCAATACGGTTCCCGGTTTGGATATGCCTGCACCAACGGCGGTGATTACTCCTGCCGTCAACCGGATTATTCCGGGGGGCCCTGAGTGGTCAGCTTTAGGCTATGACAGTGGTGATTGCTATTACGAGGGATGCGGGTATAGCGGCTGGATTAAAGCCACGTATACACTGCCAAAGTCAGGCTATTTCCATTTAGAGGTCGGGGTTGTGAATTGGGATGACCAACTCTATGCTTCGGGTATGGCATTTACCATGCCTTACGTGGGGAAAGCACCGCGTGAGCGTAAGCGTCAAGGAATGCCACCTTGGTTACCGGCGGTTATTTTACAAAAATGATAGAAGGGAGGTCTGAAGAGGTTGCCACAGGTGTGGCGACCCAATCGAAGCTTGGCGAGCGCTTGCTTGCCAAGCGTCTGATCAGCGCTTCAGATGTACACCGAGCACTTCAGGCTCAAGCGGAGATGGGTGGTCTTTTGGGGCAGGTGTTGGTTCAGCTAGGTTTGGTTGATGAGTCGATCATTCTAGAAACCTTGTCTGAGCAGCTTGCTTTGCCTTACTTGAGATCGCATGATTTTTCCGACAGCAGGCTGGAGCTGCCAGCAATCAATCTTGAATTTCTTGCGGCGAATCGGGTTGTTCCTGTCAAATATGTGCAGGGGCAAATTCTATTCGCTGCCTCTATTCCCCAAGATCCTTTCTTACAGAAAGCCTTATCCTTGGTGTATCAGAAAAAAGTTCACTTAGCTTTG
Organism: Nitrincola nitratireducens; assembly: GCF_000585235.1. NCBI lineage: Bacteria > Pseudomonadati > Pseudomonadota > Gammaproteobacteria > Oceanospirillales > Oceanospirillaceae > Nitrincola > Nitrincola nitratireducens. The sequence continues at coordinate 14,639 of NZ_AONB01000004.1, forward strand.
GCACGTGAGCAGGATATTGATCGTGTGCTGGCTGACTACCAGCAGCCTAATGTGGATGAGGAGGTGTTGTTACACACCCATCAGTATGCGAGTGATGATGAGTTTGTTGAGCACTTAAAAGACCTCGCCAGTGAAGGGCCCGTGATTAAAATCGTGAATGATTTTTTTAATCAGGCCTTAGAGCTCGGTGCCTCAGACATTCATATTGAGCCTTTTTCGGATCGGCTAATTGTCCGCTATCGTGTGGATGGCGTGATTCAAGAGTCACTATCAGCGCCTGATGTGTCCTTGGCGCCCGCGATCATTTCACGTGTAAAATTGCTCGCAAATTTGAATATAGCTGAACGACGTTTGCCACAAGATGGTCGAATTATGCTGCGTATAAAAGGGCATGAGCTTGATTTAAGAGTGTCATCCGTGCCCACCGTTCATGGTGAAAGCTTAGTGATGAGGCTGCTTGATCGGCAAAGTATCCGTTTAGGTCTGACGGATATGGGGTTTTCTAAACATCATCTTCAGCGTTTTCAGAGCTTGCTTGAAAGACCGCACGGTATACTGTTAGTGACGGGTCCCACCGGATCGGGTAAAACCACGACCTTATATGCAGCGTTAAACAGCCTCGACTGTCAATCCACCAAGGTGTTGACGGTTGAGGACCCGGTTGAGTATCAATTGCCGGGTGTGAATCAGATTCAGGTGCAACCGCAAATCGACTTAACCTTTGCTAATGCTCTGCGCTCAATTTTGCGGCAAGATCCTGACATTATCATGATTGGTGAGATGCGAGATTCAGAAACAGCCAAAATCGCTGTGCAGTCAGCCTTGACCGGTCATATGGTGTTATCAACGCTTCATACCAATACAGCCGCAGGGGCTATTGTCCGGTTGGTTGATATGGGGGTCGAGCCTTATTTAATCACTTCGTCCTTGAATGCCATTTTGTCTCAACGTTTGGTGCGCTGCTTGTGTCCGCATTGCCGTGTTCCGGTGGACTCTCTCGATGCTCAGCTCGCTCAAGTGCGTGAGATGCGCGTGACGCAATTCAAAAGCTCGGGGTGTGAACAGTGTCAAGGCACTGGGTACAAAGGGCGTACTGCTATTCATGAGCTCTTAGTATTGGATGGTAGGTTAATTGAGGCCGTGCTAGCTGGACGAGATGCATCCTTTATTCATGAAGTTGCGATTGAGCAAGGGATGCTAACACTCTATGAAGACGGTCTGCGCAAGGTTGCAGCGGGGGTAACCAGCCTTGAGGAGGTGTTACGAGTGACGCAAGATCAAATGATGGATGCACTGATTTAATGGAGTATTTGTACAAGGCGATGACCCGCCAAGGTGCCATCTTAGAGGGCAAGGATTCGGCAGAGTCACCGGATATTTTGGTTGGACGCTTAAAAGCGCGAGGGTTAACGGTCCTTCAAATTGACGCTTTTTCCAGTCAAGATGAGGTGATTACGTCTTCCGTAAGGGCGTTTCCTTTGGTTGAGCTGTGTCGTTTTACCCGAGACTTATCTGTCTTGATGCGCTCGGGTTTGCCGATAGAGCGAGCCTTAAAATTGCTGAGTGAAACAGTATCGAATGCCGCTATGGGAGCGTTTATTACGGATGTTCGTCAGCAGGTTAAGCAAGGTAAACCCCTGAGTCAGGCGTTGGCGCCTTACGAAAAGTCTTTAGGTCGTTTTTATTTGAGTCTGATTAAGGCAGGTGAAGCCAGTGGCCGCATGGTTGAGGTGTTGAGCACTTTGGCTGACTATCTCGAACAGCTGCGTCTACTTCGTTCAAATGTTATTTCTGCGATGATATATCCTGCCATTCTGCTGGCGTTTGCCATTATCTCTATTTGGGTGATGTTAGGCTTTGTTGTCCCACAGTTCGATACATTGTTTTCAGATATGGGCGATGCGTTGCCGCTGCCGACGCGTGTTTTAATGTTTGTTGGTGATTTTTTTAGTCATTATGCCCTACATATGTTGGTTGGGTCTGTGCTCTTGGCTGTTTTTGTATGGAAAGGGTTAAAGACGGACAAGGGGCAAACGTCTTTGCAAGCATTTTTGATGCGATTGCCTTTGGTTGGCTCATTATTAATCACTCTTGAAGTGGCCAGGTTTACTCGGACCCTTGGAACCCTTTTGGCAAAAGGAGTGCCGATGGTCAAAGCATTGGAGATTGCATTAGACACCTTGTCTTTGGTAACCATGAAACAGGCGTTTGCTCAGTTAATTCCGGCCGTTAAGAGCGGCCGGGTCATGTCAGACACGCTAAAAGATTTCAAACGTTTTGTAACGCCAACGTTGATTCAAATGATTCGAGTCGGTGAAGAAACTGGGCGCTTGGATGCTATACTCTTGGACTTGTCGGCGCTGTACGAGGCGGAGGTGGCGGTTAAAATCAAGCGCTTGTTGACCTTATTGGAGCCTGCGTTGATTTTAACCTTGGGGGTGGCAATTGCGTTTATGGTTGTGGCGATTTTACTGGGTATTTTGTCGGTGAATGACTTTATATTTTAATTTTGTCGGTTAGTGTGAAGGGTGTTTCATGTATAAAAATCGTGGGGTTAGGGGCTTTACACTCATTGAGTTATTGGTAGTTCTTGCGGTGTTGGCGCTGTTGGCCGGTTTGGTTGGACCGCGTGTTTTAAATCAGCTAGGGGGGGCAAAGAGTAATACGGCGCTGGTGCAAATTCGTGATTTGGAGCAGGCAGTTGAGTTGTTTATGCTGGATGTTGGGCGTTTTCCGTCGAGTGAAGAGGGATTAAATGCCTTGGTGGTGAATCCAGGTGCTAACGGCTGGAAGGGGCCGTATTTACGACGCAATCAAGTGCCTAAAGATCCTTGGAATCGAGAGTATGTGTATCGTTCGCCAGGTGAGTATGGCCCTTACGACATTTTTTCGTACGGGGCGGATGGGCGCTTAGGGGGTGAGGGTGAAAATGCCGTGGTAGGGAACTGGAATTAAGTCCCATGTCGCTCACACAGCCTAAACCAACGCAAGGTTTTACATTGCTTGAGTTATTGGTGGTGCTGGTGATTTTAACCGGTGTTGTCGGTATTTCGTCGCCTTATATGATGCGTTTGTACGAGACGGTTCGCTTTCAACGTTTTGTCAAAGACATGCAGCAATCTTTATTGGAAGTTCGGCACGCCGCGATGATGTCGGGTGAGGTGCGTCGTTTTTATTTTTCATATGAATCACAACGCTTTGGTGACACTGATGCGCTGACGCAACAGATACCTAAAGCCTTTAAGGTCGATATGATCGCAGCGGCTGAAATTCAAGAGGGGGCTGTTGGGGTGATCGATTTTTACCCTGCTGGCGGCTCGTCTGGAGGGAGTTTAGAGATTCGACAAGACGAGCGCTCTGCACGTGTGCGAGTGGATTGGCTCTTGGGTCGTGTGACATTGGAACCGCTGTTGAATGAATCATAAGCAGATGGGGAGTCCTCTAGCACCGAACTATTCCCCCTCTCGGGATTTAGGCTTTTCGTTGCTTGAAATGTTAGTGGCCTTGGTGATCCTCAGTATTTCTCTGGCCGCCTTGTATCAGAGTGCGGGATTATCGTCTCGGATAGTGGTGGCCGAAGAGCGTCGAGTGAAAGGTTTGTTAATTGCTGAGTCTGTGTTGGAGGGCGTTCAGATGGAGAGTGATCGTCAACCGCGTTCGGGTGTTGTAGATGATTTCGCATGGAGTCTTCGCTTGTATGCCTTACCGGATCATCCTTTGCAACAAACCATCCCGATGGCATTGGTTGAAGTTGATGTATCCTGGCCATCTTTGTTCCGCCACGGATCCGTGCAGCTCCACAGTTTTGTCGTGCTTGGACAGGAGTAGCCAAATGCACCTCACACGTCGACGTATCCAAGTAGGCTTTACGTTATTAGAGGTGTTGGTTTCGCTGGTTCTTTTATCCCTGATAATGACGGTCAGTGTAAGTGCTTTGTTTACGCTCAATCAATCATCAAAACGCATCAACCAAACTTCCACTTCGCTTGATGAAATGCGTTTGGTATCGGCGTTTATGCGTGAAAAATTAACATTGGCTCAATTCCCACGAGGCAATGCTTCGCTTTTTCAGTCGTCCTTACCTTTGACAGGAAAGAGTGATTCTCTTGTTTTATTGAGTGTAATGCGAGCACACCAAGATCAAGGTGGATTGCATGTGATGCGGTTTCGACTGACCCAAGACAAGGGTTTAGTGTTTGAATGGTTACCCTATGTGCCTCAGCGTGTAGAGATTGACTGGGCACATGCAAATGCATTGAGCCTATTGCCCCAGGTAAAACGTTTCAATCTTCTTTATGAAGATGCAGATGGGCAGGTGTCATCCCAATGGCACAGTTTGGAGAAACTGCCAACCTTTATTACGGTTTCAATTGAGGAGCCTGAACGGAGTTGGCCTGCCATTCGTGTTCGCGTCCTGGGTGCTTATGGTTAGGTTTCCATTAATATTTGGCATTCGTAAGGACGAGGGCGTTGTGTTGCCCATGATGTTATGGCTAATCTTGGCCTTATCCTTGATAGTGGCCGGGATTGCAGCTGTCGCAAAGATGGATGCGCGCGTGGTGAGTCATCATGTAGCCAGTATTCAGGCGTTCCAGTTGGCAAAGGGTGCTGTTCATTTGGCCATGCGTGATCTGCAGCTTGCCCGGGAAACGGGCGAACATCAGGGGCGTGGAGTCTTTGTTGTGCAGTATCAATTTAACCAATCTCAGTTGACCGTGACGGTTATGCCAGTAACCGGTTTGATGAATGCAAATCGTGCATCGGAGGCACTTTTATCCTTGGTCTTTCGACAGGCTCTGCAAATGGAGACAGAGGCGGCAGACACATTGGCCGCTCGATGGGTTGCTTGGCGTGCACCTTCAGACGACAATATGAGCGATGAACAGGATTTAGGTGGACGCCGCTTTGAAGTAATAGAGGATCTGCGTCAAGTGGTGGGTATTCAGTTTGATCAATATGCGCGACTTAAAGAACTTGTGAGTGTAATACCCTCTAACCACTCGGGCATTGATCCTGTTGCAGCACCTGCAACACTGTTATTGGCATTATTAGAGGGAGATGAGACCCAGTTTGAACGCTTGATGAGTCTTCGTGAAAATGATGCGCTGGATCATCAGCCGTTTGATTCGATTGAATCTCAGTTCTTAACATCCGCCAGTTCGCGTGGGTATCGTGTTGATGTTAGGATAGAAAAACAGACGGTGTTCATGCATCGGTTTTGGGTGATGCTAGACAGCTATGATGAAAAACAACCCTGGCGGATCGTGTCTTTTTAATAGGATGAAAACTTTACGTGCTTAAACTCGAACCCAAGTTATTTGGTCTTGATTTATCACATTCAGGGCGTTGGCTGCGTCATTGGAATGCACGAGTATGGTGGCAGCAAGATGCGTGGATGCGCGCCTATTTAGATGTGCCTGTGTTGTTGCAAGATCCAGAACATCAGACGCACTATTGGGTCATTAAAGGCGCGGCAATCCCCGCACCCTTGCCGATGCCTAAAAATCCTGTGGAAGGTATTTTACTCCCTGAAGAGGTGTGCTTGGTGAAGCGCCTGCACTATCCCCGCCATCTGCAGGGAGAGTTGGATTCAATCATTGAGAATGAGCTGAAATACTCAAGTCCTTTTCTCGAAGAAGATACCTGTTGGACCTACCGTATAACGCAAACAGATAAGACGTTTACCTTGACGCTTGTGATGGCATCGATTGCGCAAATACACGCCTTTTGTTTAGATCGCACAGTTTCAACGACGTCTAATCACGAAGTTTGGTGTCAGGTTGACGGCCATTTTTTATGTTTTTCTCATTTCAAACACCCTGAGCGAGAGCGTCAATATCAAAAGCGTGTAAGCACGTTTAAGGCATGTGGTGTTTATATTTTAGTGATGTTGGTGTTACTTCCACTCCTGCCGTTGGGAGTCAAGCACAAACAGTTGCAGCGAATTGAAGGTCAAGCGCAGTTATTTCAAGCTCAAGCGCAGGGCAGTATTGCAGCGCGTAATCAGATGCTGGCCTATCAAGCGGGTTTAGCAGAAGTGAGTGCCATGGATGTGACGCTTCCTGCTCCCTTATTTCATTTGAGTGAGCTTTCGCGTTTATTGGACGATAGCGTGTGGCTGACCCACATTGAATTGACGGCATCGGGTATTCGCATAGAAGGCCGTGCACCCGATGCTTCGAGAGTCATGGCGTTGTTATCCGCCAGCGAAACTTATGCGCAGGTGAGAGCTCCATCTCCTATTGTGCGTGATAATGCTGGGTATGAGCGGTTTTTACTGGATGTTGCTCCAAGGAGTGGCCTTTGAACTGGAATGTATCGAATATACAACGGCTGGGTCTATTGAGCACGATTGGGGTGCTGCTTGTGCTTGTCTACGCAGTGTATGTGTCGGGTGTTTATGCGGCCTATAAAGCATATGGCGATCAAGTACATACAGTCTCCGAACGTGTTGCCCGTTTGCAAGGCTTCGTTGAGGCAGGGCCATTAATTGAAGCACAGACACATGAGGCTGAGCGCTTCATGCACAGTCTTGTTTACCCGCGTACCGTTGATGATTTGAATGTTGCCGCTCAGTTACAGCAAAAAGTACGCGCCGTTTTTCAAGCGGTTGAAGGGGATATTTTGGGTGTTCAGATTATGCCAACCCAGGCGTTGGGTGGTTTTGAGCAGGTTCGTGTGCATATTCGTGCTGAGCTCGATATAGAGGGGCTGGAGACCTTATTAAAGCGCTTAGAAGAAGAGTCGCCAAAAATTTGGATTGAGTCTTTGGCTGTTCAACCGATGGGAGCCAATCGTTCAGGGAATCGGTTGACTGTGCAAATACGTTTTGTGTCTTTACGGTGGTTAGCATGAGTCATCCTCTACTAAACGTTACGTTTACTGTGTGCGTTGCATTGACGTTAGGCTTGGTTGGTTTGGCAGGCTTTCAATGGCAGGCATTGCATAAAATGACTTTACCTGAGGCACAGCTACCGAGCTTTCCTAAGGCGGTTGATTTGAGTCCTCAAAGATCAACCCTGCCCTCAAATACCTTAACGATACGGCCTTTGTTTTGGCCCCGTCCTGAATCTGTGACGGTCGAGATCGAAGAAGTCCCTGTGTTTCTGCCGGCACCTGAGGCCTTGTTGACAGCCGATTTTTTAGATGGATTCATCCTTAGAGGCGTTTTTCAGAATGCAGAATACTCAGGTGTGATTTATGAGTATGAAAAAATGTCGGGGCGTCTCAGAGTGGGTGAACATATAGGTGATTGGGAGTTGTTGCATGTGGATGAGAGAGGGGCCATGTTTGGTTCAATGCCTGCTCTATCTGACCAGCTTAACACGCCCTTAAACCATTTTGTTGAACTGCCTTATTTTATCGGAGAAGGCCGTTTTCCGGCTACAAATCTTGACCCAAGTCAGCAAACACTCAAATGATTTCGGTGTTATTTGCGCTATTCACCTGCCCGTCTTACGCTTAAAACGAATCATTAGATGATTTTAATGTAGTGACATCTAGTGAAGATGTGTCAACGCATTCGCACGCAAGAAAAATAAAATGATGTCACAAGATCAGATAAGAGAAGGGAGGTTGAGCCCTTCCTGAGGAGTCGTTATGAATAGCGTGACTGCTTTTTATCGTTTCATCTGCAGCAAAATGCATCGGTCTGTGTTGAGTGTACTTCTGATCATTTTGGTGTTGATGAGCGCCCCAGTGAATGCACAGTTTTCAGGCGGAGATGGAACTGAAGCCAATCCGTATTTAGTTGCCACGGCATCTGATCTTAATCAGGTCAGGAATCATTTAAGTGCACATTTTCGCCAGGTGAGTGATATTAATCTCTCGGGACAGTCTTGGTCTGCTATTGGCAGTTCTCATGTCAATGAGCGTTTTAGCGGTGTATATGACGGTGGCGGTAATCGTATTCTTGGATTAACTCTGCAACGGCCCAATGAACACTATCAAGGCTTGTTTGGTTATATTAGCGGAGGCAGCGTTAAGAATTTACATTTACAGAATGTCTCGATTCAAGCCAGGAGTTATGCAGGGGCATTGGTCGGTTATGCGACTCAATGTGTTATGGAGAACGTGTCTGTATCGGCCACCAATGTGAGTGGATATATGTATGTCGGTGGTTTGGCTGGTTGGCTTTATGCGTGTCAGGTTCGATCAGCGGAGTCTGATGGAGTCGTGTCTGGCTATCAAACAGTGGGCGGTTTAGCGGGCATTACTCAAAGCACAACTCTGCGGTATGGAAGTGCAAGAGGGCAGGTGTTGGGCAGTCACTCGTATGTGGGTGGCTTGTTAGGCCAGCAACAATCAGGTGCTACATTCGACAGTTTTAGTCATGCGCAGGTTAGTGGGGGCAATATTGTCGGTGGACTCATTGCAATGGCCTATGGTGGTGGAGCTGCGATAGTTAAGTCATACAGTGCTGGATCAATTGATTCCGAGGGTGATGCTTTAGGTGGGTTGATTGCTCAGCGTGTTGCTTTGTATGGTGTTCCAGTCGTGGTTGATTCGTTTTGGAATCAAGAGACTGCGGGCGTCAATAACAGTGATGGCGGTGTTGCAAAGTCCACCCTGCAAATGCAGCAGGCTGAAACCTTTATCAATTTTAATTTCCGCACTGTGTGGTCAATGCAAGGCGAGTCTTACCCCACTTTTCAGAGTTTACGTCAGTACTCACAACCTGAGCGGGTACTGTTAGAGTCCTTGCAAGGTCAGGGGACAGCGGAGTCACCCTATTTGATTTACACCGCTGGCGAGTTAAATGCGATGCGTATGAATCCCAGTGCACATTATCAATTAATGAACGAAATCAACTTGATTGACAGTGTTGTGTGGGAATACGGTGCGGGTTGGTTACCTATTGGCTCTTCCGATGCACCTTTTGTTGGAGTACTGGACGGGGCTGGTCATGCCATTCGTAATCTAGTGATTAATCGTCCTACATCTCATGTCCAAGGTTTGCTTGGTCAGACTGCCGAAGGTGCGGTGGTGACTAACCTAAGTGTGTTAGATGCGAATGTGTATGGCGGTGATGAGGTCGGCATCTTAGTGGGGCGCGCAGTTGGTGTCGATATTGACAGGGCTGTTGTCAGTGGCGAAGTCTCCGGACGTAACCAAGTGGGTGGTGTTTCGGGTCGGATTTATTCAAACAGTCGTCTCGTATATGTTGGCAGTGATGTGTCCGCTAAAGGGTTTAATCATGTTGGAGGGTTTGCAGGGGTAACTCATAATATCTCTATGATTTACACCTACAGTCAGGGGGCCGTTCGTGGAGATCAGAATGTTGGTGGCTTATTGGGGCAATTACAAGGTGGTTTGACCGCTGATAGCTATAGCTCTTCGGATGTGAAAGGCCTGCAACAGGTCGGTGGCCTAATGGGGTCAACCTATGGGGGAGGTTCCCTTGTCTTTAGAACCTACAGTAATGGCTCTGTTATGGGCGACCCAGCACACAGTGAGACAACCGGTGGTTTGATAGGCACACGCATTGCACTCTACGGTGTAGGTGAGGTTGAGGACAGCTATTGGGATATTGAAAAATCCGGTCAAGTCGAGAGTAGCATGGGCATAGGGCGCTCATCGGCTGAAATGTCCATGGCTGAAACATTCCAACGTTTTAATTTTAACTTAGTTTGGATGCTTCCAGATCAGATGAATGCATCCCCTGTCTTTCAGGATTTGTCGGTTTATACTCATCCCGAAGAACGTTCGCTGTCTGATTTGAGTGGCTCAGGCACACGCCTTGATCCGTATTTAATTCACAACCGACATGAGCTCAATGCAATGCGGTTAAATGTAAATGCGCATTATCGCTTAATGGCCAATATCGATCTTGCTGATTCGGTTGTGTGGAACATGGGAGAAGGCTGGTTACCTGTAGGTACTCAGGAGCAGATGTTTGTGGGTTCCTTTGATGGCAACGGATTTGCTTTAGAGAACTTGGTGATTAATCGCCCTGGAAAAAATGATCAAGGGCTCTTTGGTCGTACCAACGAAGGGGCTGAACTCAGCCGCGTATCGTTGAAATCCGTCAATGTATATGGCTCTAGTTACACAGGTGCCCTTGTTGGTCGGGCAAACGCAACGGTTATTCATCGAGTTCGAGTCGAGGGTGATCTTTCAGGACGTCATTCTGTGGGTGGTATCGCGGGTGAAATGACCCAAAATGTCAGTGTCGCTAATGTCCGTTCTCAGGTGAGGGTGCGTGGTTACAATTATATAGGCGGCCTTGTCGGCAACAGTGGTAGTACTCATGTTCGTATGGCGTTTTCAACTGGTGAATTGTCGGGTGCGGCATACGTGGGTGGACTTCAGGGGATGCAAAGCGGGGGACTCACTGAAGACAGCTATAGTCATGCCCGAGTTCGCGGGGCAGGTTACATTGGAGGGCTTTTAGGCTCAATTAACTCAGGTTCGGCTCAATTAAGACGTGCCTACAGTGCGGGTCAGGTCTTGGCACTCAACGAGGCATCTGTGCAAGTGGGTGGTTTGGTCGGCGCATCAGGGTGTTTTTATGGTTGCCCAGTCGTTAGTGATAGTTATTGGGATACAGAGTCATCAACTGTGTCAGTCAGTGCGGGTGGGACAGGTTATTCGACTGCCGCAATGACTTGGCCTTATGCCCAAGGGGTTTATCAAGGATGGGATTTTAGCAAAACCTGGCGCAATGACGTGAAACAGGCCGCTCAGGGGTATCCGTATTTGCGTGATCCAGACCAACAGCGTTCAAGACGCGGTGGGTTACCCGTTTGGTTGCTCATTCAGTAGTGTGTGATGTGTAGGTGTACGCCTCTTCTATCGGTTCGTTTGTGTAGAAGAGGCGTTTCTTTTTATTTGTTAAAACATCCCACGACTAAGGGCGAAGCCGTTTAGTCGTGGCAGTTCATGAAGCATTTCGATACACTCTTGCTGTTGATGCTTTAGGATTAAAGCGGCTCAATGTTCATTCGGGCAAATATTCAGGGTAATAGTGAAGTTAATGGCTAGGAATACGTCTATTTGGGTCCCTATTCTTGGGAGTTTTTTCTTAAGTGCTTGCCAATCACCAACACTTAAACCGGTTTCTGATCCAGTACCTGTACTCATGACAGAGCCAGTGTTGATGTCACCGAGTCAAGAGGGACGTTATTCCACGAGTTCTGATAAAGAGTCTGAATCAATTACGCCAACCCTTCCACAGTTATACAAAGGCAATGATCAGGTCGTCCGAGCGCCATCGTCATCAGAGCCTGTGCGTTTTTTTGGCGAAGATGTCAGCTTGAGTTTTGAAGAGGCACCCATTACCCAAGTGGTGCATATTATTCTCGGTGAGATTCTCAAGCTGGATTATGTAATCGAACATCCATTATCCGGCAATATCACGATTCGAACGCGGTCTCCAATTCCTCAAGATCAGTTGTTATCGACACTGGAGTCCTTGTTGCAGGCCAATGGCGCTGTCATGATTCGTGACAATAATGGTCGTTATTTTGTTGGAGCGGGCGCTTCCATGTCGAGCTTAATGCCAGGCATTGCCTCCGCGAACGAGCGCAATGCAGGCTATTCAAATGTGGTTATCCCTTTGCGCTTTATTGGCGCACAGGAAATGGCCGATATTTTAGGGCCCGTTGCAAGTGACTCTGCATTTGTGCGCGTTGATCCCCGCCGTAATCTTTTGATTTTGGCGGGAACTCGCCAACAGCTCGATGGTTGGTTGGATATTATTTCGACCTTCGATATTGATCTACTTAAAGGCATGTCGGTGGGTGTGTTTCCCCTCCAATATGCGCCAGTTCAAGAGGCATTCACCATGCTGCAGGCGCTGATGGGGGAGGAAGTGCTGGGAGATGGGAATATTTCGAGCTTGGTTCGCGTTATTCCGGTAGAGCGTTTAAATAGTTTGTTGGTGGTTACCCCCAGATCACATTATCTGGAGCAGGTGAAGGTGTGGATGGAGCGCTTAGATCAGCCGCCCGATCATTTGTTTGAGCAGCAACTGTTTGTCTATCCGGTGCAAAATGGCTCGGCCGGATATCTCGCATCTCTGATGAGTAAGCTCTTTTCGCCGTCGCCGGGAAGTGCTGAGATGACTGATGCGGGGGTGGCCCCTAATCTCACCGCGTCACGTATTTCTTCAGGAACAACCCCTCCCTCATCAAATCCGATATCGAGCGGTAGTACGACAGGTAGCTCAAGCGCGAGTGCGCAAACGGCATTGCCTGCGTCTACTGGGCCGACCTCGACCAACTACGATTTAGCACAGAATGTTCGAATTGTTGCGGATGAACAAAGCAATGCTTTATTGATTTATGCCAATCGACGCGAATTTCGAAAAATTGAAGCAGCTTTGAAAAAGTTAGACATTGCGCCGTCTCAGGTGTTGATTGAGGCAAGTATCATTGAAGTGTCTCTAAATGATGAGCTGCGCTATGGTTTAGAGTGGTTCTTGCAAGAAAGCTTGGGCAGTGGCTGGCGAGGCAATGCATTGTTGAATTTATCGGATGATCCTATTGGGCCAAGAGTGCCTGGGTTTTCCTTCACCGTCACAAATCCGGCAGGTGCTATTCGTGCGGTGATAAATGCCTTGGCAGAGAAATCCTTAGTCAATGTGATTTCAACACCATCGGTCTTGGTACTGGACAACCATACGGCAACGATTCAAGTAGGCAATCAGCAGCCAATACGTTCAGCGCAGACGGTGACGGATGGCGGAACCATCACCTCGTCGATTCAGTATAAAGATACGGGTGTGATGCTGTCAGTGACACCATCGGTGAATGCAGGCGGCATGGTCAATATGGAGATCAAGCAGTCAGTTACGGACGTAGGTCAACAAGACAGTGCCACGGGACAGCGCAGTTTCTTAGAGCGTAACATTAACAGTCGAGTGGCCATTCGTTCGGGTGAGACGGTTGTTCTAGGGGGGCTGATTCGTGATAACACGTCGAGAACACGTTCTGGCTTGCCCATCTTGCACGATATCCCTGTGATGGGGAACTTGTTTGGTGCAACTGGCAATACGACTAACCGAACTGAGTTGTTGGTCATGATTACTCCGCGTGTACTATCCAATGAGCAAGATCTTCGTGATGTGAGCCGAGAAATGCGCTCGCGAATGTCGGGCTTGGTGTTTGAGTAAGCTTTATTAAGAAGGAGAAGCGATGAGTGCACTGAAATACTCAATGGTCGCCTTAGTGGTTTTAGTGATGGGAGGTGTCGCTTGGCTTTTTAGCCCTGACGATACCGCCCTTAGTCGAGAGGATTCTTCTCGTGTGGTTGATATTGACAAAAATGGACTATACTCAAATCGATCCATGGATTCTGAGAGGTTGTCAGGTGTACTGAGTAGTGGCTCTGCAGAAGCGCCTCGCTTAGAAACCTTAACCCCTTTGTCCCATGCGCGAGTTGAAAGAGTTGACCCAGATGTTCAGTTGGCGGAGTTAGAGCATCATCGCGTTATCCAGCCAAGTGATTCGGCAAGACAAGGTGAGTTTATTGACCCTGATGATGAGTCGTTTCAATACAACCTGACGCGCTCTGAGGCGATTGGTACTTGGATCGATCCAGACGATGAATCGCTACAGCGTACCATTACAGCGCCTGGGCGTGTGGGTGAGTTTATTGACCCTGATGATCTTAGCCTAGAGCGAGAGATTACAAACCCAGGTCATCTCGGGGAAAGGGTGGCGATAGAGTGATGATCGAGCCTTAGATCGTCTATTGTTTGGATTTTGCAATCTTGGTCTATACGAGGTGTGATTAAGAGCAATAACTAAAGGTGTTGACGATGTTAAGTCAGAACGTGTTTGCTCAAGGGTTTTTGAGTCTTCTAATCTTTGCCGTACCATCGCTAAGTTCGGCCAGCCTTTTAAATAGTCTAGACTCATCCAAATGGTTTGTGTGGGCAACAGTGGATGAGCGTGCTTGTGGTGGATCCATCTATCAAGAGTCGATGATTTTTTACATAGATCAGCAGGGAAACCAACTGAATGTGAAAGATGCAGACGGCTATGAATATACGGGTACACTCAATGGGCAGAATTTAACTTGGCAAGGTATGTTTACGGAGGATGAGGGCAGCACCAACATATCGGTTTCGGCGACAATTTCGGATGATTGGATCACTATGGAGGGTAGTTCTCAATTCACATTTACCCCCTTTGTTGGGTTTCCTTGCAGTGGAGGCAGTACCTTTAGCGGCGAGCGTGAGGTAGAAGATACCCCCATCATTGAACCTGAACCTCAACCCATTTATGCACCGTTATCTTCTGAATGGCCTTTGTATTTAGGCGGCAGTGGTCGTGATTTTGCATCTTCTGTGGTTGTTGATGGCAAGGGAAATATTATTGTTGCGGGGAATACCCATAGCCAATCCTTTTCATGGGGTGATGGAGATGATTTACGTCAACAAGAAGGCATGTTTGGCAGTCAGTTTGTTGTTAAGTTTGATGATCAAGGGCGTTATGTATGGGGGCGCATTCTTCAGAACTCGGCGTTCACCACAGGGCTTGCCGTTGATTTTCAGCATAATATCCTTGTTATGGGCCTTTATGATCTAGTCAAATTAGATCCTGATGGGGCGGTGCTTTGGACACATTCGCTTAGCGATTGGGGTAACCAAGCCAGGCTGCGCGACGATGCCTCACCCTATGTTGGTTCGGGTCGACGAATCGGAGTCGACATGTTGAACAGAATTATTGTGGGAGGGCGAACAGTGCGCCCAGAGCTTGCGCAGGGGGGATATTTAACAGAGCATCAAGGTGGGTATGATGGCTATATTCAGGTCATCTCTCCCAGTGGCAATCGTTTGTGGTCAACCTATATTGGTGGTTCAAATGATGAGACCATTGAAGGTATCGCAGTGAGTCCAGTCTCAGGCACGATTTATGTCGTTGGCAATACGTCATCAATGGACTGGGTTTCGGGCGGTATGAGTACTGATCTGAAACAGTTTAAACAAGGCGGTATACCAACGAGTCGTATTTTTGGCCAAACCTGTTTTGTTGCGGCACTCAACTCTGAAGGCGAGCATATTTGGTCAACCTATTTGGGAGGGTCACTTTTAGAACAGCCACCTGTTTTCAATGATAGGATTTACTTGTCTGATAACTGCTTAGCCATCGATCTTGATTTAACGAACACGCTCAATATTGTGGGGCTGACCAGAAGTGTTGCGGACGATGGTGCCGGGTGGATGCCCCCTTTGGGTGAGCCCAGTGCCAGTATGCTCCGTTTAGAGCCTTCGCCCGATTTTCATCAGGATGGCTTTGCGGTGAAAATGTATGACAATGGCTCTGAATTGCTTTGGGGGACCTATTTAGGGCGGAAAGGAAGTCATATTGTGCCATTGGCGTTGCAGTCTACCTATGCGGGTGATTTGTTTATTGTAGGTGTTACATCTTCAGAGTATTGGACGGTAAGGGGGCGTGATACTGTTTATAATGGTGAGCGTGACGGTTTTTGGTTGCATCTGACATCCGCGGGACACACGCGATCGTCAAGTTATATGGGAGGCTTATTGGATGATGAGGCCTGGTCAATTGCGTTCGATAAGGCTGAAAATCCGATTATAGTTGGTATTACCAACTCTCCATTTTGGCAAGAGGGTAAGGCGTCTCTGCGCCTGAACCCTGATCCATACTATCGAGGTGACTCTGACGCATTTGTTGTTCGATTATTGCCACCTTCTTCTCGTAAACCCAAACCTTTACCACTTTGGCTGCCGGCTATTCTGCGCTAGAGGCATCCGTCACTCACTTCATGGGTAAAGTGACAACTAATCTGATTCTTTGTTGATTGTGTCTGAAACATTACATACCATTTGATCCTATTGAATTTATTAAAACTTTAATGCAAATAAAAATCATTACGACAGGTTGTTTCATTGATGATGCAGCACACAGTGTGTGACGATTCGGTCCTTCTTAAGCAAGGTTGGATTGCAATAAAAGGGCGTTTACCCGTATTAAGAAATATGGGGGTGGTCAACTTCACGGCGCAGTCGCGCTATCAGACCCTAAACTTTACTTTACATCTTTCAAAAACAGGGAGCTTTTTTGAGTTAGTCTATTTACCAACAGATATGACTCTACTCAATTTGGATATATTGCAAGACTCGATAGAGCATGATGCGATCGTGGTGAAATTGCGGCGAGTGTTTTGGCCTGAACGTATGTACTTAATGTCAAAGCGTGTTTGGCCTGCATTTAAAAATATTCATCGCTTTCGGCGTTATCGTGCAGGACTGTTTTGGTACACGCCCTTGCTGTCAATCAACAAGGCCTACCAGATTGCTTCCTGGTTTAGAAATCATTCACCAAACATAGAGTATGACGAGTGGTTGGGTGACTTCGATGAAGTTACACCTGAAGAAGCCAGAAGTATCATTGCCTATTCAACTCAGCTTCGCAGCAAAGCACCGAAGGTAATTGTTCTTGTAGACGCACGAGAATATGGCGTTTTTCAATTAGAAGATGTGTTGAAAACACTGACTCGACAACTCTATCGACAGTTTGAAACCTGGGTGCTGGTTGCGGATGAGAATCAAAAGGATCAATTTGCCAAGCGTTTGACGGGGGATAGGTTCACTACGGAAGAGGGGCTGCTTACCGAGCTTAAGCAACAACCCAGTTCTGCATTGGTTTTGTGGTTGGGGAAAGGCACCTATTTGAGTCAGCATGCGTTAACCTGGTTTATTGACTCAGCGAAGGCGCAACCTGACTTCAGCATGGTTTATAGTGACCATGATGTCTTAAATGAACAAGGTCAAAGAGTGAGCCCGCAATTCAAACCAGACTGGTCATCAACCTTTGCTAAAGTATCGGCGTACCCGGGCAATGTTTTATTGTTTCCGCTTGCGCAGGTCACTGATTACCTCCAAGCAGAGCATTACACGCGTTTATCCGCCTACGCGTTGATGCTGAGTGCAGGGTGTCTTTCAAGCGCACCGAAGGTCCTCCATATTCCCTCGGTTTTGTGGAGCCATAATGAGGCCTATTTGACATCCTTCGACGCTCATGTTGAAAAGCCGGTCTTAGAAGAAACATTACGGCTTGAAAAGATCGATGCACGCGTTTCGATCCTAGAGTCTGGCTTTTTCCGGCTTCATTATGAGTTGTTAAAGGCGGATGTGCAGGTTAGCATTATTATTCCTACCCGAAATATGTTACATCTGCTTAAACCTTGTGTTGAGTCGGTTTTAACCAAAACAGAGCGTGTTTCATACGAAATTATTATTGTAGATAATAACTCGGATGAAGAAGACACTTTGGCCTTCATGCATGATTGTCAACAACAATACGAAAATGCGAGAGTTGTGCATTATGCAGATGGGTTTAACTTCTCGGCGATCAATAACTTTGCAGCCTCCTTTGCGAAGGGTGACTATCTGTGCTTATTGAATAACGACACAGAAGTGATTACGCCGAGCTGGTTATTTGAGATGCTGTCGATCCTGCAGGCCGAACCCAATGTAGGTGCCGTGGGAGCAAGGCTATTGTACAGCGATAATCATCTGCAGCATGCGGGTGATTTAATCGGTGGAGGTGGGTGTGCGGATCATTTACACGGTGCAATCGCGTACGATGATCCAGGTTACATGCATCGTGCCGTTTTACCTCAGGATTTGTCAGCGGTGACCGCTGCCTGTGTGTTAACGCCAAAAAGTGTCTTCGAGACTTTAAAAGGATTGGATGCCGAGAACTTATGCGTTGCCTTTAACGATGTGGATTACTGCTTACGAGTGCGTGAAGCCGGTTTACGTGTTTTGTTTACTCCGTATGCAGAGCTTTATCATCATGAGTCTGTGTCTAGGGGCCTTGATAAAAGCCTTAAGCAGAGAAGACGCGGTAAGCGAGAAGCCAACTACATGAGAAAGCGTTGGAAGGACATCATTGGCAATGATCCCTTTTACAATCCGAATTTGAATTATGTGCGTTCGGACTTTTCACTCAACGCTAATCCTCGGGTTAAACGACCATGGGAGTGACGGATAGTAGGGTTGACGCCGTATGCAATATTAAGCATGGACGTTATATTGTTGTTGAAGAAGGCTCAAACCCTTCTTCAGATTTTTTTGTTAAACCCTTACTCACTCGTCTGTCGTTTAAGTTCACGTGTTATCAGCATAGTGATACGCCAAACATCGCTGATATAGAGAATACAATCCTCGTATTTGTGCGTTATATCCCGTCAACGTGGAGATCGTTTGTTGATCAGTATCGTCATCGACTCGCAGGTTTGGTGATCTTTATTGATGATGATTTGTTTGATGGTCGGGTGTTGGCATCTTTATCTTGGGGGTATTTGTCGAAGTGGTATCGCTTGGCTTATCGACATCAGTCTTGGCTGAAACAGCAAAAAGCCGATTTGTGGGTTTCGACCTCTTATCTGTTTGATAAGTACTGTGATTGGTGCGCGCCTGGATGCCAATTAACCTTGATTGATCCAGTATCGCCATACGGGGAGGATGGTGCAGATTCTTTTCTCTCGTCGCCGATCATTTTTTATCATGGTTCACCATCACACAGAGCGGAAATTGATTGGTTACTGCCAGTGTTTGAAAAAGTTCTTCATATGCATCCTCAGGTAACAATTGAGTTAATAGGGGATGATACGTTGAGACGGCGGTGCCTTAAATTCCCTCAGATTCGTGTTTTACATCCTATGTCTTGGTTGTCTTATCAACGTATGTTGAAGGAATCGAAGCGTCTGATAGGGCTGGCTCCCTTGTTAGATACTAAGGTCAATGCCGCTAGAGCACCGACGAAGTACTTTGACATTTCGGCAGCAGGGGCTGTTGGTGTGTATGCAAATAGTCACGTTTATCGTCAATTAGTGACGCATAAGGTCAATGGCCTACTCGTTGAGATGGATCAAGAAGCGTGGGTGGAGGCGATTACGTCTTTAATAGACGATGTTCAGCAAAGAAGAGCGCTGTTCATTGAAGCAGGGCGTAGGCAGCTCATTTTGCCAGATATCGTTTAAAAGACACTAAAAAATCATATAGCCCCCTCAATATCAGTTAATGTCTCGTCGACCAAATCCAGAAGAACATCAATGGTTTGGGTTGCTTGGTTAAAGTAGTCTTTAGCCGAAATAGTGGGGGCGTTGTTGTTTAACAGTTGATCTTGAATACACACAATCAGTTGGTTGACAGCATTCTTGGCGGCACGAAGATCAAACGTAGTGGAGTTGGTTGGTTCTTCCGTTTGTTTGGCTAAAATTGCAAATGCAACGACGGAGAGTTCTTGGATTTTATCACACAAGAAGCGCATGCGAATGCGCTCCTGAGGGGTGCTGCTGGCTTTTGCCGCCATGCCAGTTCCAAGCGCTCTTGCTTGGCCTGCCCACTCTGCGGTTTGCATAACTTCTCTCCAAATACAGTGAGCATAGGTATGCTCTGGGAGGTTAGTGATGCCTGATTCATTAGAAATGTCTTCGGCTAAAAAGATCAAATTACGAATCATGGCGTGATGCTGTTGCAGATTGTTCTCGGGTTTAATTTCATTGGCCTCTTTTAGTCGTTGCCAATGATCAACGTGCCCTTGCCAGCGTTCATTTGTAACAAGGTATGTGTCGTTTTTGTGTTGTTGGAGCGATGCCGTGTTTTGCGCTATGGCCGATCGAGTCTGTTGAAGTGAATGTTTTAAAGACGTATCACCTGAAAGCAGTCCATTGGAGAGGCCGCGATGTTTTTGAATATCTGCGATTAACACACGGAGTGATTTCAGCAGTTGCAGGGTTTGATAACGTTTCGCGCGTGCTGTATTGCGCATGTGCTTGTAAATCAGGATTGAGATACAGCCCAAGAGTATAAAAGTTACTGACATGAGCAGTAGTGGAAATGTGTCAAATGGGGTCATGTGTGTCTCTACTCGTTCAAAATTAGGTGCGGTGTGTGAGTTTAGCTAAGTGCAAGGCAACGGCTTGAGTATGCTGAGCGACTTGGATGTTACAGTCGTTGCTCTCTCTCACCTTGTCTGTCAGTTGTGTGATTTCATTGGCGGCTAGACTTTGTTGAAGCGCACTCGTCGCCACTTGACTGACTTGTTCAGTCACGGTTTCAGTTTGTTGGCAAATTGTGTTTAAGGAGCCTTTCAAAAGCTGTGCACTATTTACACTTTCCTCTGATAGTTGTGATAAGTGATTCATGTAACGACCTACGTCGGCTATATAGTGTTGTATTGCGTCTATATTCTGGGTGATTTCACTGGCTGAGCTTTGGCTACGTATCGCTAGGTTTCTCACTTCGTCTGCGACGACGGCAAAGCCTCTTCCTGCATCGCCCGCTCTAGCGGCCTCGATTGCTGCATTCAGTGCAAGAAGGTTCGTTTGGTCAGCAATGTCTTTGATTACACTCGACATTTGATTAATGATGTTTGAATTGTCGTTGAGTTTAATAATGAGCTCTAGTGTTTCATGGGCTTTTATGGCCATGCTTTGAATATGACCCGAGAGTGATGCGAGCGATTGATTTCCATCCAACGCTTCTTCTCGAGCATTGATGCAGGCCAAGTGAGATTGATCGGCTAACGAGGCGACCTGGCTAATGCTAGTGTTTAACTCTTCCACGGCCGCTGCCGCCGTTGTGGCAGATTGTCCTTGTTGTTCTGCATTTTTGGCCACTTCATTTGCACTGTGTTCGAGCTCTTCTGTGGCGTGAGAAATTTCCTCTAGCTTTTGAGTTAAGGAGAGCCTGAGTCGTTCAGATTCACTGGAGTAGCGCCTAAGGTGCGTAGCAAAGGGCGATTGATAGTGAGACGAAGGGTAGAGTACTGATTGGGTTGACGTTGAATCAGCAATCCATTCCTCTAGCTTCCGCTGCTCAGTATGTATGAGGTGCAAGCTGGTGAGTGATAAATAGCCGATGACAAACAGACCCGAAAATAGCACGTAGCTGGGTTCGGGGACCAAAAATGATATCGCTGAAAAGATCACAAGCACCGCGAGTATGGCAAGCATCATACCCGGTAGTTGTTTCCATTTTAGTAGCAGTAAAGAGGGTGCAAATAAAAAGCTCATCATGCGTCCTTATTAAAAACAAAAACGCCAGCCTCCTCCGTGCAGTATGTGCATAGATGAGTGCTGGCGTCGTTGCCATGATTTGTAAAAAATCATATTTTTGGCCACTCATTGCACGAATGCTTGATATGGCAGGTACATGTACCGTATATAATTTAGGCATGCAATTTTAATACCATGTTTAATAGGCCTTAATTTAAGCGAATATAGGGGGGGGGGAATGTCGCATTTTGTGACAAGGCTAAGAAAGCTTGCATGATTCGAGTGCAAGGGGTGTTAGGAGGGAGGCTAGTATGTATGCAGTAACCTATAATGCGGAATTCTCAATCCAGAAGAGCGGCAAACTCTTTGTAAGGAGCCGCTTTGTGAAGAGCAGTTTAGCCTATAAAGGAGCACTTGAAGTCCGTGAATGTGTTTGCAGAAGGTTACTTGAAGTAATCTGCAATAGAGCGAAGGGATGTCCAGTGTATCTATTGACTATACGAAAAAAACACTTAAACTGTATATTAAATAGATATACAGGATTGTGTGATGGCTACAAAAACAGCTCCAATCAACATGCGAGTACTGCCATCGGTAAGAGATATTATCGATGCTGCAGCAAGCCTGAAAAAAGTGGACAGAACCGTATTCATTCAACAAGCAGCACTCAATGAGGCACATAACGTACTGGCCGAACAGCGGGATTTCGTTCTTGAAGCAAAAGCCTTTGAGGCATTCGATCTCGAACTTGGTGCAGAACCTCAGACTCTTGAAGGTATGACAGATCTCTTTAATAGGAAAGCACCTTGGGAATAAGTGCACCGACACTACTGACCGATCAGCATCAGCTCAATCCGTTTCAATGTGGCATTGAAGAGCTAGATATCTGGTTAAGCAAACACGCCTTGAAGAGTCAAAAGCGGGGAACCGCGAGAGTATACGTGGTCAATGATACGACGACTCGCCAAGTCATTGGTTACTATGCAATTGCCATGGGCTCAGTATCAAGAGAGCAAGCATTCAGTTCGCTAAGAAGAAATAGCCCTGACCCCATCCCAATGGTGATATTGGCTAGACTTGGAGTGGATAGCGCATATCACGGTCGAGGCATTGCCGCGGGTCTTTTAAAAGATTGCATATTACGCTCTATACAAGCAATGAACGCAGTAGGAGGTGCTGGTATTTTGGTTCATGCTATCGATCACAGTGCGCAGACGTTTTACAAAAAATTTGGTTTCAAAGAATCAGCATTTGATCCTCTTGTATTGATGGCACGGATTTGCGATATCGAGAAAACATTAAAATTATAATAAAGTAACCAATTTATTGGCAGGCTCTCAAGCAATCATCCCTGTCTGTATTTTGTAGCTCTGAGTTTTTCCAGCATAGGTTTTAGACCGGAGGATGATCATGAGTGTCTTGTTCGCTGTAGGTGTTTTCTAGCCCACTTTGCTGTCATAGCAAGGTTTTGCTAAAGTGAGCGCCAAACTATTAAACAGCTATGTATTTTGACGCCCTTTGATTTTTCACAGCCAGTCACCCTTGTCGGTTTTTCTCGTTGGAAACGAGGTTTTCTTCCTAATTTCTTCGACGCAGGTCTTCAGTTACGCTTTATCGATCGCCTCGAATTGGATTTGGTTAACGCAGGTGACCAGTTTGTTCTTTGGTCAAATCGTGTGACGCCCGAGTTGGCAGAGGCCATACTGCTCCGGGGAGCAAAGTTATGGCGAATGGAGGATGGTTTTGTTCGCTCTGTCGGTTTGGGGGTGGATTTGGTTGAGCCTTTATCCTTGGTTCTGGACTCGAAAGGGATTTACTATGATTCGACTCAGCCCTCTGATTTAGAATGCCTTTTGAATGAGGCCCAGATGGATTCTGCATTGCTGACAAGGGCTGCCCAAGTATCTCAACGATTGATCCACTTGGGTATTTCCAAATACAATGTGGGTCTTCCAAAGACATTAGATCTTCCTAAAAACAAGAGAATTATTTTAGTACCCGGGCAGGTTGAAACAGATGCTTCAATTCGATTGGGCAGTCCAGACGTTAAAACAAACCTTGAGTTGCTTAAGCGTGTAAGGACAAACTGCCCTGATGCGTTTATTATTTATAAGCCTCATCCAGATGTTGTTGGGGGTGGGCGCATCGGTGAAGTAAACCACGTTGATGCCAGTGCCTTTTGTGATGTGCAAATCACGGATGTTGCGATGCCGGCTCTCTTGTCCCAAGTGGATGAGGTGCACACGATCACCTCGCTAACGGGTTTTGAGGCCTTGATACGTCAGATTCCAGTGGTGACCTATGGTTTGCCTTTTTATGCAGGCTGGGGGTTAACGCAGGATCATTTTGTCTGCGAACGAAGAACAGCCCAACGTTCATTACATGAGTTAATCGCCGCAACGCTGATCCTATATCCTATCTATGTGTTACCGGGCAAGAAGGGCAGTGTTGATGTTGAGGATGCGCTAGAAGAGTTGGCCCGACAGAAGATACAAAATGTACGTCCAACATTAAAAACGCGTCTTTACCGATTGATTAGAAAAAGAATTTAGTGCCCATTGAGTGGCAAACTAACAGGGGAATGTATGATTAGAATTACCGAGAGCATTGGTGTTGATAATGCTCAATCATTTGTGTTGTTTGGTGGCGTAAACGTATTAGAATCACGCGATTTGGCATTGCGTGCCTGTGAAGCCTACGTCAAGGTAACGACTGACTTAGGCATTCCATACGTTTTTAAAGCCAGCTTTGATAAGGCCAATCGCTCTTCGATTCATTCGTATCGTGGACCTGGAATGGAAGAAGGGTTGCGTATCTTCGAAGAGGTGAAAGCGGCGTTTAATGTGCCTATCATCACCGATGTACATGAGATACATCAGGCCGCGCCCGTTGCCGAAGTCGTCGATGTCATTCAATTGCCCGCATTTTTAGCGCGTCAGACGGATTTAGTCGTAGCAATGGCTAAAACTGGGAAGCCCGTCAATATTAAAAAGCCCCAGTTTTTAAGCCCTGCACAAATGTTGAATATTGTTGAAAAATTCAAAGAAGCAGGTAACGATCAGCTGATTTTGTGTGATCGTGGTACGTGTTTTGGGTACGATAATTTAGTGGTTGATATGTTGGGCTTCGGTGTAATGAAAAAAGTATCGGGCAATTTGCCGATTATTTTTGATGTTACCCATGCGTTGCAGCAACGCGATCCAACAGGGGCTGCTTCGGGTGGTCGTCGTGAGCAGGTCGTTGATTTAGCAAGAGCGGGTATGGCTGTTGGTTTGGCTGGATTGTTTTTAGAAGCACACCCTGAGCCATCTAAGGCAAAGTGTGACGGTCCGAGTGCATTGCCATTGGATCAATTAGAGCCTTTCCTCAAGCAGATTAAAGCGATTGATGACTTAGTCAAGAGTTTTCCTGTTTTGAACATCGACTAGGAGAAGAGAGATAAAAATGAGAGGTAGACGCTTGCATCCATGCAGGTTTTCCTCTCAAAACCGACTTCCATTTCGGTGAGCACTCATTCCTAGGACGTTAGGAGAAGGTGAGTGCTGCTTTTCAATACACTTGTGTTACATCTGCGTCGGATGTATACAAGCCACGTGATTCTAAAGTTGGACCTGTAAAGAGTCAATAAAATCAATGGAATGATCTATTTTTCAGTCTATTTTAATGCGCTTGGCTTGATTTTATGGCGCTATTTGATGCAGATTGATGCTACCTGTGCGCCTTTTATAACCTGGAAAAAATAATAATGATTCAATCGCTGAATACGCTGTTTGCATCGCCTCGTTTAGTGAGGGTAGCGCCCTGGATTTTTGTTCTTTTGTGGAGCACAGGGTTTATTGGGGCAAAGTATGGTTTACCCTATAGCGACCCTTTTTCATTTTTGGCTTGGCGCATGCTGTTTAATCTCGCATGCTTTTTTGTGTTGCTCAAGGTGTTTTCAGTCAAGTTGCCCACTCAAATGTCACTGTGGCGACAACAACTCTTCGCTGGTGCTTTGATTCATGGTGCTTACTTGGGCGGTGTGTTCTCTGCAATAGAGTTGGGCATACCCGCGGGTCTAACCGCACTTTTGGTTGGCTTGCAACCTTTGTTGACTGGCGTGCTTGTATTCGTAATTTGGAAGCAGCAACTGAGCTTTCGCCAGTGGTTTGGCCTGTTTTTGGGGCTCGCTGGTGTGGTGTTAGTCGTGCAGCAAACTTCAGGCATGGACTTGGAGCATATCAGCATTACGTGGGTTGGACTTTTGTGGGTTTTGTTGGCCTTAGTGGGCATTACACTTGGGACGCTTTATCAGAAGAACGTATGCGAACCTCAACCGCTTTTAGCCGCTTCTTTCATTCAATATGCAGGATGCTTTGGACTCATGCTTCTGGGTGTATGGATTAAGGGAGAAGGAGCGGTTGAGTGGCATCGAGATTTTATTTTAGCACTGACTTGGTCCGTTTTAGTGTTATCGGTCGGGGCCATTTTATTATTGATGTTGATGATTAAGGCCGGGGAGTCAACGCGAACGGCGAGCTATTTTTATCTTGTTCCACCTTTAACGGCCCTTGAGGCTTGGGTATTGTTTGATGAACGTATGACGGCCTTGGCATTGGTTGGGATGGTGATCACCGTGATGGGTGTGTACTGGGCGAATCGTTCAGTTTAAAAACGTTTGGGAGTTGTGTCAGTGACAAAGTCAGGTTTGAATCCGTGGTGGGTGGTGTTAGCGGGAGGGCTAGTGTTGGCTTACAGCATGGGGGTACGCTTATCCTTAGGGCTGTTGGTGCCAGACATTAGCCTCAATTTAGGTATCTCTGTTTCGGACTTGTCGTTTAGTTTTGCAATGCAGAATCTGCTTTGGGGCGCCGTATCGCCCGTTGCAGGTGCGTTAGCGGAGCGCTATGGCACGGCTAAAATTCTACTGGCTGGCGCACTGCTGTATGCCGCTGGCTTAGTGGTGGCCGCCTTAGCGGCCAGTAGTACGATGTTCTTTGTCGGCAATGCTATGTTGATTGGCATTGGGACGGGAGCCACGACTTTCCCGATCGTTCTCGCCGCCGTCGGTAAACGTTTTCCGGCACATAAACGAACCTTGGCCTTGGGTATTGCCAGCGCGGGCGGCTCGTTAGGGCAGTTTTTGTATGCGATTCTTTTGGGCTATCTTGCACCTTCACAAGGCTGGGTCAGCACCTTTTTAGTGTTTGCCGCAACCACGCTGTTGATCTTAGGGTTGATCGGCTTATTGCGTGATGGTGTGCGTCCCGTTCGGCAGGCCCATGATGCACCACTGCGAATATTTGATTGGCAGGCCATTGCGCAGGCAATGAGATCACGTGAGTATCAACTGCTCAGTATTGGTTTTTTTGTTTGTGGGTTTCATATTGCCTTCATAACTGTGCACATGTCTGGCTTAGTCGCTTATTGCGGTTTATTGCCGAGCGTCGCATCCGATTCCCTGGCCATAATTGGTTTAATGAATATTGTGGGTGTCATTTTAATTGGATGGGCGGGTGATCGTTGGCATAAGCCAGGTCTGTTGTTTGCGATTTACGCACTACGAGGCGGCTTAATTTTAATGCTGTTAACCCAACCGATCACCGATCAGCTTTTGTATGTTTTCTCGGGGATTATGGGCATGTTGTGGTTATCGACCGTTCCTTTAACCAGCGGCGCGGTGGCGCATCTATTTGGGACGAAGAACTTGGGATCACTGTTCGGTATCGTGATGTTTAGTCATCAAATTGGCGCGTTTTTTGGCAGTTGGTGGGCGGGCCTGACATTTGAGTGGTATGGTTCGTACGACGTTGCTCTGATCGCAAGTGCACTATTAGCTTTTCTTGCCGCGGCTGTTCATTTGCCGATGACCCCCAAGCGCATGCAACAATTATCTTTTAGAGATGCCTGATTTTGATCGTGCACCTAGTGCACAGAAGGGTAGTTTTTGATTGCGCCCCTAACTCCCTCTTCCTAGACTTACGCCGTTACTTACAAAAGCGTGCGATTACAATAATCATAAGACACATGGCTTAAACATCGATTGAGGGTGTCACCGGACTGGGTGGAAGGTGGTTCAGTTGAATGTGCAAGGCATGGGTCATAGCATCAATGATGTGCCTCTAATTTTAGTATCTGTATACCTAAGCTATCTAAAATGGATACGGGTATCAAAATAATCGGCATGTCAAAAAAACAATAGGATAATAAAATGACTATGCGTAAATCATTTAGGAGAGTAGCGCTTGCCGCCACACTCATGGGTGCTATTTTTTCACAAACCTCTCTCGCTCAGCAGCTGAGATTAGCCTCTGGGCTGCCGCCGATGCAACCTGCTCATAATCCGCTCTATACCGAATTCCAGAAAATGCTACCTGAAATGTCTGATGGGCGTTTAAAAGGGCAGCTGGTGGGAATGGAAGTCGTAAATTTAGCCAATATGCGTACCGCCATTAGCAGTGGGCTGGTACAGGTTGGACTTTTTCTTCCAGCCTATTTCCCAGCTGATTTACCCAACTTTAACCTAGTGGGTGACTTATCCTTGATGGGGGGCACTCCACACGCAACGGCCGCTGCCATTACTGAATATATTGTGACCTGCGCAGATTGCCAGGCAGAGCTCAACGCACTCGGAATCGTGTATACCGGCTCACATGCCAATCCCTACAATTTACTGACAACGAAACCCGTAGCGGCAGAAACAGACTTGCGTGGAATGCGCATTCGTGTGGCAACGCCTCAGCATGCGCGTTGGGTCGAGGCCATGGGAGCGACTCCTGTAAGCATGGCGACAGGTGAGGCCTTTGAAGCACTGTCACAAGGGATTATTGAAGGTACAGTGACGTCTTTATCCGATCTCATTTCCTTTAATCTCCAAGATGTGATTAAGCATGCAACGCTCATTGAAATGGGGACGTTTCATTCCTTAATCGATCATGCAGTACGCCGTGACACTTGGAACTCGATGTCTCTGGATAATCGCTCTGCCATTATTAAAGCCTCCAATACAACCAGCATGCTCACGACGAGCCGCTGGGTTGAAATGGCGGAGCAATCAAAGCAGATCGCAACTCAAAAAAGCATCGACCTGCTTGAACCTGCAGAATCCTTTATTCAAGCAACGGCAGACTTTGTCATTGCCGATGTGGACACTGCTGTGACCTTAGCGGAAACCCGCTTCGGGGTCACGGGAGCTAAAGCTAAAATTGAGCATTTTCAAGCGCTTGTTGCAAAGTGGGAGACGATTGCAGAATCATTGGAGCATGATCCAATCTTAATGCAAGACGCCATTCAACGCGAAGTATGGGATTCACAAGATTTGTCTCAATACGGGCTGTAGCGTCATTGTCTCTAAATGGAGTGTGATGCCATCAGCTGTGGCATCGCACTGCGTCACTTTGTATCTAGGGTCATGGGTATGTCTTTATTAGCAAAGCTGGTTGAAAAATTAACCTTCAGTTTAATGGTGATTGGCGTTATTGCCGTGGTGGCAATGATGCTGCACATTACGCTGGATGTCGTACTCAGAACGACATTCAACATTTCTGTACCCGCAACTGAGCGTATTGTTACGCGATATTATATGGTCGCACTGGCCTTATTACCGCTTGGTTGGGTGGAGTGGTCTAAAAATATGATAGCGGTCGAAGCCTTCACGCAATTATATGGGAAAATAGGGTTCCTTATCCTGAGTGTATTAACCAGCCTTTTATCGACGGTTATTTATTATCTACTTGGCGTTGCGACCTGGGTGCAGGCCGTTGAGCAGTATAATCTGGGGTCATACATTATGTCGTTGAACCTGGTGATTCCGATTTGGCCTGCTTACTTTTTCGTACCTGCAGCCCTGTTTGTTGCCATGGTCGTTTGTGTAGCACGCATCCCCTTAATGTTGAAAAATCGATATTAATTCTTTGTTTTGTAGAGGTCGGTAAATGAGTATAGAAACAGGGGTATATGGGCTCGTCGCTTTGCTCATATTACTGGGACTGCGGGTTCCCGTTGCTATTTCATTGATTACAGTATCCTTAGTAGGGCTAACGTCCATGCTGGGTTGGGATACGGCTATTCAAATGTTAGCGTCGCGTCCTTATGATTTCCTGGCACGTTGGACATTAAGTGCCATTCCCATGTTCTTGTTAATGGGATTTGTTGCCTACCACTCTGGTTTGACTGCGGGGCTGTTTAATGCGGCTAAAGTGGTTTTTCGTTGGTTACCGGGTGGCTTAGCGATTTCAAGTATTTTTGCAAGCTCTGGGTTTGCAGCCGTTTCAGGTTCAAGTGTGGCATGTGCGGCTTCTATGGGCCGTATCGCCATCCCTGAAATGGTAAAAAGTGGTTATAAACCCAGCTTTGCCTGTGGCACGATTGCGGCTGGCGGAACGATCGGCGCATTAATCCCTCCAAGCATTCTCATGATCATTTATGGGGTGTTTGCGCAGGTCTCGATTACAGAGGTGTTTTTAGGCGGTATCACCATCGGTCTATTAACGGCTTTAGGTTACTGCATCACCATCTTAATGGTGAGTTGGTTGCGTCCTGACATTGTTCCTCGGACATGCCAGGGAGGCGAGGGCTATACGGTTGCGCAAGCGCTGAAAGAAGTATGGCCAGTGGTGGCATTGGGCATCATTATTTTTGGAGGAATGTTTTCGGGTGTCTTTACGGCAACAGAGGCGGGGGCTGTTGGAGCCTTAGGTGCTTTGGTTATTGCGCTCATAATTGGTAAATTGGATTGGTCTGTTTTAAAACACTCAATGATCGATACGCTGACAACCACGTCTTCGTTATTAATAATTGGCGTTGGGGCTAGCATGTTTACGGTCTTTCTGAGCATGAGCGGTCTTTCTGGATATCTTTTAAGTGCTTTAACGGGTTGGGAGCCCAGTTATTTACAACTCATGCTAATGATGGTGATCATCTATTTGCTTCTAGGGCTCTTTATGGAACCCTTTGGTGCAATGCTAGTCACGCTCCCGATTTTTTTACCTATTTTACAGAGCATGGACATTAGCCTTATTTGGTTTGGCGTGTTCTTGGTTAAATTGCTTGAAATAGGCATGGTAACACCACCTGTCGGAATGAATATTTTCGTAATTAAAGGTGTGGCTTCCCAGTACGCAAGCTTGGTGGATATTTTTAAAGGCGTTTCTATTTTTCTGATCGCGGATTTGTTAATTGTCGCGTTTATGATTTTTGTGCCGGGTGCTGTGTTCTTATTTATGTGAAGTGAGTATAGCAGGGGGATCCTATTGCTCTGCATTCTTACATACCAGATAAAACGGACACTTTTTAGTTTAAGTCTCAGATTAAGGGTAATAATACAATGCAATCATTTGATGAAGCCAGCAGCAGTCATTTTGTAGATATTGTGGAAGGCGATCTGTCACTGCGCATTCACTATAACGAGGTTGGGCAAGGCGATAAGGTTGTTGTGACTCTACACGGTTCAGGTCCCGGTGCGACCAGTTGGGCTAATTTTAGTAAAAATATAGCGCCACTGGTTGCTGCAGGATACCGAGTGGTGTTGATGGACAGCCCGGGTTGGGGTAAAAGTGATCCGGTTATTTGTGAAGGATCACGCTCACATTTGAATGCAAGAGCCTTAAAAGGACTTGTCGATGCTTTACACCTAGACAAGGTCAGTTTAATTGGAAACTCTATGGGGGCGCATTCAGCAACCGCTTTTACACTGATGTATCCTGAGCGAGTTGAAAAATTAATTTTAATGGGCGGAGGCACAGGGGGTGCGAGTCCTTATGCGCCTATGCCAACCGAAGGAATCAAAAGGCTTCAGCAGTTGTATCGTGAACCTACGATCGACAATCTAAAAGCCATGATGGATATCTTTGTTTACGATACATCCGATTTGACTGAAGATTTATTTCAGCTTCGTTTAAACAACATGCTGTCGAATAAGGTGCATTTAGAGAACTTTGTTAAGAGCCTGGAGTTGAACCCTAAGCAGTTTCCTGACTTTGGAGCGGAGTTGACTAAAATTACACAGCAAACGTTGATTTTGTGGGGGCGAAATGATCGGTTTGTGCCAATGGATACCGGGTTGAAATTGCTTGCACATATTCCAAACTCAGAATTGCACCTGTTTAATCAGTGTGGACACTGGGCGCAATGGGAGCATGCCGAACGCTTTAATTTCTTGGTTCTGAATTTTTTAGAAAACTAAAAAGACAGATACACACATATTATCTTAGTGTTCATCGTCAAGGCTGAGCTCTATTTTATCGACCGTGGCCCGCATTTTAGCTAAATATTTACGGGCCGCTTCTTCGGGTAACATGGCTTTTGCAATGTAGACGAGATTTAAGACGCCAATAACCGTTTGGTTTTTAAAAATGGGCAGGGCGATAGCCGCTATTTTTGCTCAGCCTCCCATTCAGAGTAATTGCTGCCGTACCCACGTTGACGCGTTCGATAGATTAACTGAGCTATATATTCTTCGTCACGCGCTAACAAGCCTTGAGCGTCTTGACGGCTGCCTAATAGATCCAGCAAGGCTAAGCGTTCGGCTTCTGGGCAGAATGCAAGATAGGTACGACCTGCCGCCGTATACAAAATGGGCAAACGACGCCCAACCATCGAGCGATGAAAGGATAAGCGGCTAAAACGATGTGTGGTCTCACGCACAACCATCGCATCACCATCCAGGGTGCAAAGATCGGTTGGCCAAATGACCTGTGGCAAGAGATCGGCCAGCAAGGGCGCTGCAATGGCGGATATCCATTGTTCATCACGAAACCCCTCACTCAATTCACGGACTTGTATTGTCAATTGATAACCATCATCTGACAGGCTTCGGCGCACGTAGCTTCATCTTGCAGTGTTTCCAGTAAGCGTCGAACGGTGGTGCGATGTATGCCAGTTAGTTTGGCGAGCTCGGAGATACTCGCCCCACCATCCAGCCGATTAAGCGTGTTCAACAAGAGCAGTCCTCGCGTGAGACCACGAACGGTTTTGTATTCAGTTTCTTTAGAGACGGGTTCTCGGCTCATGGAAATGTCCTTTTGTCGGCAACGAGTGTGCACTTAGTGCACAAGAAAGGCCTTTTTGGTTGATGCTATTAAGCATAGCTTTTTATAATCGATGAATAAATGAGCAGGCTAAAAAATATAACAGAATATTGAATTCTTCTTTATTTAAATAAAGATCAATCGATAGGTTATATAAAGATCGATGTAAATTGATGGCCCAATAAAAATCATGAAGAAACTCCATTCTTCATATTATTTTGTCTTAAATGCAGTTTTTTGTTCTATTCAATATTCATATCGTTTGAAGAGGAATAGAGCGACGTTGCTAAACCATAATAAAACAAACGGTACAACACAATGAGTACAGTTATGTCACAGACAGTATCAACTTCCCTTGATTATTCGGCAGATGTGGTCGTGTTGGGTGCAGGACCTGTGGGTCTGACGATTGCAAATTATTTAGGCCAGGTCGGAATACGGGTATTGGTCATCGAAAAGTTGGATACGCTAATTGATTATCCGCGTGCAATTGGCATAGACGATGAGGCGCTGCGCACCTTGCAGTCTGTCGGCCTGATCGACAAGGTTTTGCCGCATACGACTCCCTACCACTGGATGCGATTCTTAACCCCCAAAGGGCATTGCTTTGCATCCATAGAACCCAAGACCGATGAGTTTGGTTGGTCTCGGCGTAATGCATTTATTCAACCGCAGATTGATAAGGTTTTGTTGGAGGGACTGAAGCGCTTTGATCAGGTTAATACATTATTCTCACGGGATATGTATCAGTTTGATCAGGATTCTGAAGGGGTCAATCTCTATATGCGCACTGCGGAGGGTACGGAAGAGCGTGTTCGTTGCCGCTATTTGATTGCAGCCGATGGTGGCAATAGCATGGTTCGTAGGACGCTTAATATTGCGTTCGACGGTAAAACAGCCCCTAACCAGTGGATCGTGGTGGATATCAAGAATGATCCTCTGGGCACACCGAACATCTATATGTGTTGCGATCCCGTGCGTCCTTACGTGTCGGCTGCTTTGCCACAGGGGGTTCGTCGTTTTGAGTTTATGGTGATGCCGGGTGAAACCGAAGAAAGCCTATCTCAGCCTGACAATATGCGTAAATTACTGGCCAAGGTGTTGCCGAACCCCGAAAAAGTTGAACTGATTCGCCAGCGTGTCTATACGCATAATGCACGACTAGCCGCTGAGTTTCGCCGTGGCAAGATTCTGTTGGCAGGTGATGCGGCACATATTATGCCAGTGTGGCAGGGGCAGGGGTATAACAGTGGAATGCGCGATGCCAGCAATCTTGCCTGGAAAGTTGGAATGGTGGTTAAGGGACTGGCGGGTGAGGCATTGTTGGACACCTATCAGCAGGAGCGCCGGGATCATGCGCGGGCAATGATTGATCTGTCTGTGATGGCAGGGCATGTGTTAGCACCACCAAAGCCTTGGATGGGGAAACTCCGTGATGGTGTGGCGTGGTTATTGAATTATTTACCGCCCATTAAACGTTACTTCTTGGAAATGCGCTTTAAGCCCATGCCCCAGTATGAAAAGGGTGTATTGGTGAAGCCTGATATGAAGCTTACCCATAATCCCGTGGGCCGTTTATTTATTCAGCCCAAGATCCGAACTGAATCGGGTGATGTTTGCTTATTAGATGATGTCATTGGTGCGAAATTTGCCATCATTGCTTGGGGGACCGATCCAACCTGGGGATTAAGTCAAGAACAGATCGCATTTTGGAAGCATTTAGGGACAGCGTTTATTCAGGTTGTGCCATCTGTGCAGATGTTAGCACCCACGACCTTGTCTGATGACGTTATTCGAGTTGGGGATGAACAAGGGCGATTAAAAGACTGGTTTGGTCAATACCCCGCTTCAGTGGTGGTTGTCCGTCCAGATCGATTTGTCGCAGGACTCACTCTTCCGCAGACCCTCGAGCAGACCTGCTCACGCCTATCACAAGCCCTTGCGGCTAAGGCTGTGTCGCATCGCGCTAGCGTTGAACCTATAGGGAAGGTGGCGTGAATGAAGACAATGCTGCACTGCATGTCCCACTCGCCGCTGGTGGGGTTTGTTGACCCGTCACCTGAAATCCTGGATGAAGTGAATGGGGTTATTGCAAATGCGAGAAAGGCGGTAAAGGCCTTCGATCCAGATCTCGTTGTGCTCTTTGCGCCGGATCATTACAACGGCTTTTTTTACGATCTGATGCCGTCTTTCTGTATTGGAACGGAGGCTTACGCAATTGGTGATTTTGGCACCTTAGCTGGCGATCTCAATGTACCTCAAGCCTTGGCAGAAAACCTAGCGGCATCGGTTTTGGATTCAGGTGTTGATGTGGCGGTTTCCTACCGCATGCAGTTAGACCATGGTTTTGCTCAGCCACTTGATGAGCTGGTCGGAGGGTTGGATTGTAAACCTGTGATTCCCATTTTTATCAATTCGGTTGCAGTTCCCTTGCCAAGCTTTCAACGTGCCCGATTGTTGGGTGAAGCGGTGGGGCGCTACCTAAAAACACTGGATAAAAAAGTCCTGATCTTAGGCTCGGGTGGCTTATCGCATCAACCTCCCGTACCAGAATTGGCGACGGCGAATGCGCATATGGTTGATCGTATGAAAGGGTCTGGTCGTTACTTGCCAGACGATGAACGCGAAGCACGCACTCAACGGGTCATCGCAGCGGCTCGTCGGTTTGTGGAAGACCAAAGCACGCTTCACCCTTTACATCCTGAGTGGGATCAGTCGTTTATGACGCTGTTATCGGAAGGGCGAATGGCTGAGCTAGATGCCATGAAGAATGACGAGCTATCGGCAATCGCCGGAAAATCAACCCATGAGGTAAAAGCTTGGGTTAGTGCCTTTGCCGCTCTATCGGTAATGGGACATTTCAATACAACGGATCGCTACTACCGTCCCATTCCAGAATGGATAGCGGGTTTTGGTTCGTTAACCGCCTACACGGAAGAAACACTATGAATACTTTGTTGGAAACACTCGCATTAGATCTGCGCAATGCCGAACTGAGTGGACAGCCTATTGCCCCCATACGAGATCAATTGGGTGATGTCGATGCTGAGTTGGCCTATCGCATTCAACAAATTAATGTTGAACATGCGTGTCTTCAAGGGCGCCGTGTCGTGGGGCGTAAAGTCGGCTTGACCAATCCATTGGTGCAACAGCAGCTAGGTGTGAATCAACCTGATTTTGGGACTCTATTTGCCGATATGAGTTATTCCGATAACGCCATAATTCCGTTTAATCGAGTGATGCAACCTAAGATTGAGGCCGAAATTGCGCTGATTCTTGATCAGGATTTACCCGAGGCTGATACCACTCTGGCGGATTTGATCCGAGCCATCGGTTGGGTGCTGCCAGCCTTGGAAATCGTAGGAAGCCGTATTGATGCCTGGAATATTCAGTTTGTTGATACCGTTGCTGACAATGCATCAAGTGGTTGCTTTGTGCTGGGAGGCCCTGCTCGCCGCTTAGAGGGATTGGATTTACTGAATGCCAAAATGAATATGACGCGTAATGGTGAGTTGGTGTCGAGCGGTAAAGGGGCTGAATGCTTAGGGCATCCGTTGAATGCCGCCGTCTGGTTGGCTCAAACGCTCAGTCGTTTGGGTACGCCGTTGCGTGCAGGCGACATTATTTTAACCGGTGCATTAGGCCCGATGGTCAAGGTAGAGCCCAATGATCGCTTTGCAGCGGATATCGAGGGCCTAGGCTCTGTGTCTGTACGCTTTTCTTAAGCCTTTATATGTTCTGCCATCACCCTTTACTAGGATATCTCCATGAAAAAATTTAAAGCGGCCATTATAGGTTCAGGCAATATTGGCACTGATTTGATGATAAAAATTCTGCGCAATGGTAAGTATATTGAGATGGGAGCCATGGTTGGGATTGATCCTAACTCAGATGGCTTGGCACGTGCGTCGCGCATGGGCGTGGCAACCACACATGAGGGGGTTGAGGGACTCGCACGCTTACCTGTTTTTTCAGAAATCGATGTTATCTTCGATGCAACGTCAGCTGGCGCGCACTTGAAAAATGAAGTGTTTTTAAGAGGCTTGAAGCCGAACTTGCGTATTATCGATCTGACACCGGCTGCAATCGGACCATATTGTATCCCAGTGGTGAACCTGGATCGTCACTTAGAGGATACCAATGTCAACATGGTGACCTGTGGCGGGCAAGCCACGATTCCAATGGTGGCAGCTGTGTCTCGTGTTGCAAAGGTTCATTACGCCGAAATCATCGCCTCTATTTCAAGTAAGTCAGCCGGCCCGGGTACGCGCGCGAACATTGATGAATTTACCGAAACCACCTCAAAAGCGATTGAAGTCGTCGGTGGTGCGGAGAAAGGGAAAGCCATCATCATTCTGAATCCCGCAGAGCCACCTCTAATGATGCGAGACACCGTAATGGTCTTGTCTGAGGCGGCGGATATGGCTGAGGTTGAAGCCTCCGTGTTAGACATGGAAAAAGCCGTCCAGAGCTATGTGCCAGGGTATCGGTTAAAGCAGCGTGTACAGTTCGATCGTATTCCTCCCGAACAGCCGGTCAATATTCCGGGTTTAGGCCGCTTTAGTGGTTTAAAAACATCCATCTTTTTAGAAGTTGAGGGCGCAGCTCACTATTTGCCAGCGTATGCGGGTAATCTCGACATCATGACCTCAGCCGCTCTATCGACGGCAGAGCGCATGGCTCAATCATCATTGACGGTTTAAGGAGATTTGACTATGAGCTTTAACCCAGGAAAAAAACTCTACATCTCCGACGTAACGCTGCGTGATGGGAGCCATGCGGTGCGTCATCAATATACGATTCAACAGGTGCAAATGATTGCGCGAGCGTTGGACAAAGCCCGTGTTGACAGCATTGAAGTGGCGCATGGTGATGGACTTCAAGGTTCTAGTTTTAACTATGGCTTTGGCGCTCATACCGACCTGGAGTGGATTGAAGCCGTGTCTGAAGTGGTTGAGCATGCTCAGATCGCCACGCTGTTATTACCAGGCATAGGGACGGTTCATGATTTGGAGGCTGCCTACGCAGCGGGTGCTCGTATTGTCCGTGTGGCGACGCACTGCACGGAGGCCGATGTTTCACGCCAGCATATAGAGCATGCACGTAAACTGGGTATGGATACCGTTGGCTTTTTAATGATGAGCCATATGACGACCCCGCAAGGCTTAGCCGAACAAGCCAAACTGATGGAAAGCTATGGAGCCACCTGTATCTATGTGGTGGATTCGGGCGGTGCGATGGCTATGGGCGATATTCGAGATCGTTTCCGTGCGTTGAAAGATGTGCTGAACGCCAGTACCTTGACGGGGATTCACGCGCATCACAATCTTTCATTGGGTGTGGCAAACTCAATGGTGGCGGTCGAAGAGGGCTGTGATCGAATCGATGCAAGTCTTGCAGGCATGGGAGCGGGAGCCGGAAATGCACCACTTGAGGTGTTTATTGCGGCTGCGGAACGTCAGGGATGGGACCATGGAACAGATTTGTACACACTGATGGATGCAGCGGATGATATTGTACGTCCCCTTCAAGATCGCCCCGTACGTGTGGATCGTGAAACCTTGGCATTGGGCTATGCCGGTGTTTATTCCAGTTTTTTACGTCACTCTGAGATCGTGGCTGAAAAGTATGGTCTTAAAACCGTGGATATTCTGGTTGAACTGGGTAAGCGGCGTATGGTGGGTGGTCAAGAAGATATGATCGTGGATGTTGCATTGGATCTTCTCAAGGCCCAATCCGCTTAATGAGTTGAAATAACCGCTAGGTTTAAACGAAGCGACGCTCAGTCGCTTCGACATCACGTCAGTAAACAGCAAACCAGAATTTCAACGCTTTGATTAAAAAGTCTCAGCCTATAGAATGATTAAAAATTTTATAGGTGCAATCATGGCAACAGCAAGTGCGGTCCATATTTTAGTTAAAACGGAAGAAGAGGCAGTGAAATTAAAGGAAAAACTGGCAAAAGGTGCCGATTTTGCCTTATTGGCTAAGAAACATTCTATCTGCCCATCTGGAAAGCGAGGTGGCGATTTAGGTGAGTTTCGTAGAGGTCAGATGGTGAAAGCCTTCGATCAAGTGGTGTTTACCAAGTCTCTGTACAAAGTCCATGGGCCTGTAAAAACTCAGTTTGGTTTTCATTTAATCAAAATTCTCTACCGGAACAAGTAGGAAATGTATTTGTACTCTATTTGCTGCAGATTGGTTGATTGCGTGCCTGAGGCGTTATTGGTGTGAGCATCGAGTTTTCGTCCCTCGACCTACGATCCTATTCGAATGAAGTGGCGAGCCATCAGCACGATTATCATCAATTGGTGTTGCCCGTTGCGGGGCGCTTGTCTTTAAGCATCGAGCACGCCGAGGGGGATGTGACAGCTTCGAAAGCGGCGATTATTGCGGCAGGGGCTTCTCACGGATTTTTTGCATCAGATCGAAATATGTTTCTGGTGGCCGATGTACCATCATCCTTGGCTCCGCGTTTGGAGTCATTTCCAGCGTTTATCGATTTGGATGAAGCACTGACGCGCTATGTCGGCTTCTTGTCTGCTCAGGTTCAGGCTCAACAAAATACGCCGGATCTACAAAAGCAAATGCTAGGCTTGTTGATACAGTTGCTGCAGGAAAAGGCGGGTGTTCAAGTACAGGTGGATCAACGCGTGGCCGCTGTTAAAGCCTATATCGCGCACAATTTGGATCAAGGTATTACACTGCCTCAACTGGCTGGGGTCGCCCATTTGAGTGTTCGTCAACTGAACCACGTGTTTACTCAATCTGAAGGATGCTCTCCACAGCACTACCTCATTGAACAACGAATGCAGCGTGCTCGGGACTTGCTGGAGTCAACGGATTTAAGTGTGCAACGTATCTCCGAATCCGTGGGCTATTCAAATTTGGCTGCGTTTAGTGATCGTTTCCGACAATGCATGGGTCGGTCCCCCCGTCATTTCCGCCGATTGAGCAAAGAGATACGCTGAATCACGAAAGCGTCGTCTAGGCCTTTTGGTTACAGTCATGTTTTTCAATCGACAGTAGGATCAAGATGGCTTCCTTGCATACAGCAACCTTAATAGGATCTGTTTCAATTCTTCTCTGGGGGACCTTGGCATTGCTCACCCGTATGACGGGCGGCGTGATTCCTGAGTTTCAGTTAATGTCCATGACTTTTGGTATTGCATTTTTATTGATGCTTGCGCGATGGTGTTGGCGTAAGCAATCGGGCTTTGTGTTTATCCGTCAGCCTATCGCAGCATGGGGGTTAGGGGTGGCCGGTTTATTTGGCTACCATTTTGTCTACTTCAAAGCCATGACATTGGCGCCCGCTGTTGAAGTGAGCTTATTGGCCTATCTTTGGCCATTGTTGATTGTCTTGTTCAGCGCTTTGTTGCCCGGTGAAAAGATACGAAAACCCCATGTGACAGGGGCAATACTGGCCTTATTTGGATGCTGGATATTGGTGGGTCAGAATGCAAGTGGCTTTCAGTCACAGTATGTACAGGGATATCTATTGGCTCTATTGTGTGCGTTGATTTGGTCTAGTTACTCTGTGTTAAGCCGTTTGGTGAAGTCTGTTCCCACGGATGCAGTGGGTTGGTTTTGTGCGGTGACCTCAGTATTGGCGTTGATTTGCCATCTAATATGGGAGCAGACCGTCTGGCCGCAAACGCTTGTACAGTGGGTTGGAGTGGTCGGTTTAGGGCTTGGCCCTGTTGGGATTGCTTTCTTTACCTGGGATTACGGTGTTAAGCATGGCAATATCCAGCTTCTTGGCACGTTGGCGTATAGCGCTCCCTTAATTTCGGTTGTCTTGCTGCTGATGGCCGGAGAGGCGGAACCAAGCTCGGCAATCCTGTATGCGAGTCTCGCGATTGTCGGTGGATCCTTCATCGCGGGAAGAAAATGGGCATAAGTCAGAATGTAAAAAAGGCCAGCGACCTCAGCAAATGTGCCTTTTGGTGACTGGCCTTTGACCTGTGCGACCACATTCCTAGAATGGGTGCTTGCGGTCTGAGATCGTACATATCTCTGCTTTAAGTATAGCGCATAATAGGAAAGTGCAAGTTATCGCGTCACTTTTTTCCAGACCGACATTTCGGCAACCGTATGCTGGTGCTTGCGCGCTGTTTCACGAATCACAAACGGAATATCTTGAGTGCCGATCAATTCAAACTCTGGCGCTAAATGCTGTTTCAGACCTTCGAGCGTTGTGAGGTTCTCGCCAGCGTCTTTAAAGCCGCCTAACCACTGGTTTTTATCCGTAAATTCGGCTAGCCAAGTGTAGGGCGAGGTGAGTACAAGATAACCACCTGCAAGGATGCGGGGTTTGATGTCGTTTAAAAACTTCGCAGGCTCGTACAGTCGATCAATCAAATTTCCAGCAAATACCAGATCGTAGCCGGTATACATGGCTTTCAGATTGCAGGCATCTCCTTGGGAAAAGGTCACTTTGTAAGCCTGTTGCTCAAGTCCCAAGTGCGCAAGATGGATGTCTTTGAGTTCAGTTAATTCTCCCTCAGTGGGTATTTGATAGCGAATCTGACCCTTCTCTGCGAGCAACTGAGCATTGCGGATAAATCGTGCTGAAAAGTCTAAGGCATCGACTTTGTCTGAGATATTGGCCAGCTCGAAACTGCTGCGACCGGTTGCGCAGCCAATATCCAAAACATGTTTAAAGTGATTGCGTTGAGTGAGTTGCTGTACCTGCTCAACACAGGCTTTGGGGTAGTTTGGAACACCAAAATATTCTGCACCGTAGTGAAATTCTAGATACATTGAAATAAGCGCGTCGGTCTCGTAGGTGTTCATATGGTTATTCGGCATTAGGGCAGACTCCACATATCGAAAGCCCGCGTGTTGAAAAAAGTGACGTCGAAAGGCATAGCGACTGTCACGGATGGATTCATTTCCGGTTGAAATCCAGCTTCCCCCTTTGATTAGATTATGTTTACCATCAAAGGTCGGAACTGAAAAGTCATCATAGCTAGGATGGACTTCAAAACCGTTAAACGCATCAATGGGCGTCTCGGTCCATTGCCATACATTGCCGACAATATCGTAAAAATTGCCCTGTTGAAATTGATTCACCGGACATGAAGATGCAAACGCTTCTAAATTGACATTGCCGGGTGCCTTTTCCCACTCAACATGATCCTGTTGAAGGTTAAGGTCATAGAGTCGATACCATTCTGCTTCGGTGGGCAGCCTAAGGGGTTTTCCTTGCTTGGTGGACAGCCATTGGCAAAAGGCTTTGGCTTCTAAATGATTAACATCAACTGGCCAGCTCCAGGGCATTTCAATTTCCTCTAGCATAGCCCGATATTTAAAGCTGCCATCGCTTTGAGGCACCCAGAAAATGGGGTGTTTAGGCCTTTTATAGCTCACCCACTGCCAACCTTCATCTGTCCACCATTCTTGTACCTCATACCCTCCGTCACGGACAAACTGAAGGTATTCGGCATTACTGACCAAGTACTGGCTGGCCTGAAAGGCTTGAACCTCTGTCTCTAAATGGCCAAATTCATTATCCCACCCGTAGGTGTTCGATTGGTTTTTATGGCGGCCTTGAATCACAAGACCTTGGTTCACGGGAAGGAGATTGTTGCTAGGGGGCGTGCGGGTTTGGTCTGGACAAATCGGCCACTGATTAGACGGTCTGACTTGATGAATGGGTAGCTGTCGAATTAATACAGATGAAGTTTCAAGATGAATACGTTCGTGTTCGATCCCCATTAAAATAATCCAGAAAGGGTCTTCCCACTGAATCGGCAATGCTAGAGGCAATTCATCAATAAGTTGGTTGACGAGGACTTTGACTTGATCGCGATAGCGTTTCACTTCTTCAACACTAGGCCAATCATAATGGGCGTCATTCAGATCATCCCAAGACATTTCATCCACACCGATGGCAAGCATGGACTCTAGCTTTGGGTTCAAGCGATTGCTGATGATTTGGCTTACGCGAAGCTTGTTTACGAAAAACGTAGCGGTGTGGCCAAAGTAAAAAATCAAAGGATGACGCAAGGGTTCGGGACGTAAATAGAACGTCTGATCGGATGCTAAGACTGAAAATAAGGACTCATACAGCTCGAAGGTATCATTAAAGTAGGTTTTGATCTCTTGTCGCTTAAGGATAGGGTCACCAGCGTTGATAATCGGTGTTTTATGAGGTCTGGTCAGCATGCGAGAAGTCCCTTGATTGAGAGTTTATGTTTCCATTACGCAGTGAAGGGTGAGATGGTTTCATTGAAACCCTGCTTGATCTATAGGTCTCTTTTGTGAGTAGATCAACATCACCTGTGTCCCCTTTCTTAATAGACTTTAACCTGTAATTGTTTAATCTTATGGACAAGTGTACTTTTACATAAAAATTGATTGGAAAGTCTTAATGATACCTGATTATGAAAAGCGCCTAACAGCCTTGAGGCCACGATTACTAGCGTTTGCACGTTTACAGTTGCGTTGTCATGATGAGGCAGAAGACGTGGTGCAGGAAGCATTGTTGGTGGCGACAACTAAACAGGATGAGTTTAAAGGACTTAGTCAATATGAAACATGGGTATTCGGAATTCTTAAGTACAAACTACTGGATCTGTTTCGTGCCCAAAAGGTGCGTTCACGCTGGTTGGTTGATACGGATACCTCATGGCAAGATGAACTGGATAAACAGTTTCGTGAAAATGAGCGCTGGCAAGATGAGCATCGACCCCAAGACTGGGGCGATCCAGAAGCGGTTCTTGCCAGCAGTCACTTTTGGCGTGTCTTCGATGCCTGCATGATTCATTTGCCCGATGTGCCTGCACGTGTTTTCTCGTTACGTGAACTCATGGATGTCGATATTGAAGAAATATGCTCCATCCTGAACATTACAGAAAACAACTGCTCGGTGATTCTGTACCGAGCTCGAATGAAGCTTCGCCAATGCCTTGAAAAGGGTTGGTTAGTCGGAGAGGGCACATAATGTTGACCTGTCATAAAGCCACGCATCTTATGTCTGCTCGTTTAGACCGTCCTCTGCCTTTAGGCGAGAAGTTGAGCCTTAGGTTTCATTTGATGATGTGTAAAAGCTGTCACCGTTGTGATCAACAGCTCGAACTCATTCATCAAGCGGGGCAAGGTTGGCATCAAAAAAGGATTGAAGAGGATCATCTTGAGCCTGATTCAGATGCATCGAAAAAATAAAGTTCAAACTTTGTAAGAAAACTGGTGACTTAAACGACATATCCTTCAAATAGGATAAGAGGATATATCGATGTTAGTTTCGTCTATGCAGATTTATGTAATGGTGGCTGCATTACTAGTAGTCACTGCTTTCACCTTGATGACGGCGCCAGCGGTCAAAACAGCAGAAGGCTTTTTTAGCGGTAAAGAACAGGGAAGTGTGCCGAGTCTTTGGACGCTGACCTTGTCACAAGTGACGACGTGGATTTTTGCACGTTCTTTATTGAACGCGGCCATTCTCGGTTACCTATTCGGGATTGCTGGCACTTTGGCTTATGGTGTTTATTATGGCTCTTTTCTCACGGGTTGGTTAATTATCGATCGCCTTAGGTTTCATCATGGTGAAACGAGTATTCAAGACTTTTTTGCGAGGCAGTTTGGTCGCTTAGGTTCCTACTGTTACAACCTACTAGTGTCGTTACGCTTGCTATCAGAAGTTTTTGCCAATTTACTTGTGGTCGGTATAGTGTTTGGTGCGGTGGGATCTGGAGCTTGGCAGGTTTCGATCTTATTGGTTGCTGGATTAACGCTTGTTTACTCCATGCGCGGCGGGCTGAGTGCGTCCTTGAAAACCGATGTTCAGCAGATGCTGATTTTATTGGTAATTTTGGCGGGCTTAATGGTGTTGCTTTTGACGCATCAGGCTTTTGAGTGGCCAGCGATCTTGAACAGTTCTCCAGAGTTAACGAATCCTGGTTGGATACTTCTCATTGTTGCACTTTTACAGGTAATCAGTTATCCGCTACATGATCCTGTCATGATGGATCGCGGATTGCTGGCGGATCGCCAAACCACCCGTAAAAGCTTTATTCATGCCTTTTGGATATCCATCTTGTTTATCCTGTTGTTCGGTTTATTGGGTGTTTTCGCCGGTTTACATCGCATGGGTGAAGAGGAACTTATGAGTACCTTGCAGCGATTGTTTGGCACGCCCGTCATGCTGTTAGTTGGTATGGCGCTGATTATCTCTGCGGCATCAACCATGGATTCTACGTTATCCAGTGCCTCACGCTTAGCGGTTGTCGAAATGAAAATTGGACAAGCGACGCCTGCAACTGGGCGTTGGGCAATGCTATTGTTTATGTTGGGTGGGCTGTTTTTGGTCTACGTTGGCACCAATGATCTGTTTGCGGCTGTGGCTGTCAGTGGGACGGCATCCCTGTTTTTAACACCCGTCATCATCTTTAATATTTGGTTAAAACGAGACGTGGCGCGTTGGAGCTTTGCTGTTAATTTTATCTTTGCGGTATTAGGCTCTGTGCTCTATTTTTTGGAAACCTCTGGCCACACCAATCTCTTAGGTGACATCACGGGTTTGAGCCACAGCTATAGCAAGCTTTTGGTGATTACCTTCTTTATTTTGATCG
This sequence comes from Nitrincola nitratireducens, assembly GCF_000585235.1. Lineage (NCBI taxonomy): Bacteria > Pseudomonadati > Pseudomonadota > Gammaproteobacteria > Oceanospirillales > Oceanospirillaceae > Nitrincola > Nitrincola nitratireducens. The sequence goes on from NZ_AONB01000004.1 coordinate 59,202, forward strand.
TGGGTCTGTTTAGTTTTGCCTTAGGACTGGAACCTAAACGTAAGGGGAGTGTAAATGAGCGCAGAGCGTGAAGGGCGTAGCTGTCCAATTGATTACCGTTATTCTCCTAGCCTTATCGCTGCAACTGAACCTTGTCTCTCAACACAGGTTCTGTATGTCGCTGGCGGTCTTTATGGCAACCCTTATGCGCTCGATTGTTTGGAAGCGATGGTGTCTGATGAACCTCATGCAAAGCTGATCTTTAACGGTGATTTCCATTGGTTTGATGCCAAAACTGAACTCTTCAGTAGTATCAATAATCGAGTGGCCAAGTATTCTGCTATAGCGGGTAATGTCGAAAAAGAACTGGCTAGGACTGTGTCAGCGAATGTTGGCTGCGGCTGTGCGTACCCTGAAGCAGTTGATCAAGCAATCGTCGACCGATCGAATCGGATTCATAAACGATTACAGTCAATTCTACCAAACGATAGTCATCTTTTAGGTTGGTTAAGAAATTTGCCGAATTATGCCGTTGTTGAGGTTGCCGGACGACGCGTGGCTGTCGTGCATGGAGACGCAACATCCCTCGCAGGATGGGGTTTTGAGGCAGGCAGCATCGATCTGCCTGAACAACAAGCACTCATTCAGCGCTGGTTAGTCAAGGCTAACGTTGATGCGTTTGCGTCTTCTCATACTTGCCAAGCGGTCTGTCGTCAATTTCAGTCAGGCGTGGTGATTAATAACGGTGCAGCCGGAATGCCAAATTTTAATGATGGCTGCTATGGCATCATTACGCGAATAGCCCAGACGGCGGGACACCGTAAACCGCTATATTCGACGACCTATCAGGGATTGGTGTATGAAGCCCTACCGCTATTCTACGATCAGGATGCTTGGACAACACTGTTTCTCTCCTTGTGGCCTGAAGGCTCTGATGCCTGGACCTCCTATTGGGACAGAATTGAACAGGGAAGTAAAAGACTTAGATGATTTGATCAGCGTTTAAGTCATAGAGAGTGTAAGAACCACCGTGATGCTTACGACTGAGTTAAAACAGAATATTACTTAAGGTGTGATCAATGAATAAGAAAGTCGTATTACTGGCTGGGTTAGTCTTAGCCGTGTTAGTGGTTTGGCAGCTTGGTTGGCTAGATGCGTTAACCTTTGACAACCTCAAACAGCAGCAGGCTAACCTGATGGCGATGAGAGACGCTCAACCGCTCATGGTGAGTTTGGTTTACCTCTTGGTTTACGTCGGTGTGACTGCCCTGTCCCTTCCGGGAGCTGCGATTATGACACTCGCTGGTGGTGCGATCTTCGGCTTAGGCTGGGGACTGTTATTGGTTTCATTTGCCTCTACGCTGGGTGCAACTCTGGCGATGCTGGTGTCGCGTTTTTTTCTACGCGATTGGGTCAAACAGCGATTTAGCCATAGCATGAAAAAGCTGGATGACGGTGTTGAGCGGGAAGGTGCCTTCTATCTTTTTGCACTACGCCTAGTGCCGGCATTTCCTTTCTTTGTGATCAATCTCGCGATGGGTCTGACACGGATGAACATCTGGACCTTTTGGTGGGTGAGTCAGGTGGGGATGCTGGTCGGTACGGCGGTCTATGTCAATGCCGGTACTCAGCTTGCACAACTTCAGTCACCGAGTGATATTTTATCCATTCAACTCTTGGGCGCCTTCGCGCTGTTGGGTGTATTTCCGTTGCTGGCCCGCAAAGCACTAGAAATCTATAAAAGTCGTCAAGCGTTACGTCAGTGGAAAAAACCGATGCACTTCGATACCAATTTAGTGGTGATCGGTGCTGGTAGTGGTGGTTTGGTCTCGGCTTACATTGCGGCGGCCGTGAAAGCGAAGGTGGTACTGGTTGAAAAGCACCAAATGGGTGGTGACTGTCTGAATACGGGGTGTGTGCCCTCAAAAGCCCTGATTCGTTCAGCGAAACTTGCGCATGAAATGCGTCACGCTGATCACTATGGTTTAAAAAGCCAACAACCGGAGGTCGATTTTGCTGCCGTGATGGATCGTATTCATGCGGTGATCGCTGAGATCGAACCTCATGATTCGGTAGAGCGCTTTACCGGATTAGGTGTCGATGTGCGCCAGGGTAGTGCGAAACTCATTTCGCCTTGGGAAGTTGAGATTACCCTAAATACAGGCGAAGTGCAGCGCGTCACTACCCGCAGCATTATTCTGGCGACGGGTGCTGAACCCTTCGTACCCGATCTTCAAGGATTAGATCAAGTTGACTATCTAACATCTGATAGCCTGTGGCAGTTACGTGAGCTACCTAAAAGGTTGTTAATACTGGGTGGAGGCCCCATCGGTTGTGAATTAGCGCAAGCCTTTCAACGTTTGGGCTCTCAAGTGACGCAAGTAGAGCGTGGTACGCGTCTGATGTCACGAGAAGATGAAGACGCCAGTCAGTTGGTGATGCAGCATTTTCGTCAAGAAGGTGTGGATCTTCGTTTGCAGCATCAAGCGTTACGGTTTGAAGTTGCTGGCGATAAAAAATACCTGATTGCCCAGAAAGTGACTGGAGAAGAAGTCTCTATTGAATTTGATCGTGTACTGATCGCTGTAGGCCGAAAACCAAGACTCAGTGGATATGGTCTTGAAGAATTGGGGCTGTTACCCGAAGAGGCTAAAACACCCGATAGTCTCGATACAAACAAGTATTTGCAGACGCTTTACCCCAATATTTTTGCCTGTGGTGACTTGATAGGTCCTTATCAATTTACCCATGCTGCTTCACATCAGGCATGGCATGCCACAGTGAATGCGTTGTTCGGTGATTTTAAAAAGTTTGCAGTGGACTATCGTTTTCTTCCATGGGCGACATTCACCGATCCTGAAGTGGCCCGAGTCGGTTTAAATGAACAAGAGGCTAAAGAGCAGGGCATCGATTATGAAGTCACGACCTATGGTATCGATGATTTGGATCGTGCCATCGCCGATGGTCAGGCCTATGGCTTTGTGAAAGTCTTAACACAGCAAGGGAAAGATAAAATCTTAGGTGTGACGTTAGTGGGTCCTCATTCTGGTGATTTGATTGCCGAGTTTGTACTCGCCATGAAACATGGACTGGGAATGAATAAATTACTGGGGACGATTCATATTTATCCAACCATGACCGAAGCGAACAAATTTGCGGCAGGCAATTGGAAAAAAGCCCATGCACCCAAGACGGTGTTAGGTTGGCTGCAAAAATTTCATCAGTGGAGGCTTAACTAAGAGAGGCGTTTGAGACACTTGAGTAGCCTCAAACGCATTTTGATAACCCCTTACTTAGTAAGGGGTTATTGAGGTCGTATTAGAACTGGTTCATCGTGTTGTCTTTACCAGACGCTTTCAGTGCAGCATCACCAGAGAAGTACTCTTTGTGATCGTCACCCATGTCAGATCCAGCCATGTTTTGGTGTTTAACGCATGCGATACCTTGACGGATCTCTTTACGTTGAACGCCTGCAACGTATCCTAACATGCCAGCGGCACCGAAGTACTCTTTCGCTAGGTTGTCAGTTGACAGCGCAGCTGTGTGGTATGTAGGCAGCGTGATCAGGTGATGGAAGATGCCTGCTTCACGAGCTGCGTCTGCTTGGAACGTACGGATGCGGTTGTCAGCTTCGATCGCCAATTCAGTTTCATCGTACTCAACGCTCATTAGGTTGGCGCGGTCGTAACTGGAAACATCTTTGCCTTCAGCTGCCATCGCATCAAACACTTGCTGACGGAAGTTCAGCGTCCAGTTGAAAGATGGGCTGTTGTTGTAAACCAGCTTCGCATTTGGCACTTCTTCACGAATGCGATCAACCATTTCTTTGATCTGACCAACGTGAGGCTTCTCAGTTTCGATCCAAAGTAGATCTGCACCGTTTTGCAAAGAAGTCACACAGTCAAGAACCACACGATCAACACCTGAGCCAGGCTTGAACTGGAACAAACCAGACGCTAGACGCTTAGGCTTGAGCAGCTTGCCGTTGGCTTTAACAACCACATCACCATTGGCAATGTCTTCAGCGCTGTTGATGTAGTCACCATCTAAGAAGCTGTTGTACTTATCACCTAGGTCGCCAGGCTCGTTTGTGACTGCGATTTGCTTGGTTAAGCCAGCTCCTAAGGAGTCAGTACGCGCAACGATGATACCATTGTCAATGCCAAGCTCTAAGAAGGCGTAACGAACAGCACGGATCTTCGCTAAGAAATCAGCATGTGGAACGGTTACTTTACCGTCTTGGTGTCCGCATTGTTTCTCGTCTGATACTTGGTTCTCGATCTGAATCGCACAAGCACCCGCTTCGATCATTTTCTTAGCCAACAGGTACGTGGCTTCTTCGTTACCGAAACCAGCATCGATGTCAGCGATGATGGGCACAACATGCGTTTGGAAATTGTCGATTTTGTCTTGAATCGCTTTCTCTTCAGCTGCATTACCCGCGGCACGAGCGGCATCCAATTGACGGAATAAGCCACCCATTTCACGAGCATCTGCTTGACGAAGGAACGTGTAAAGCTCTTCGATCAACGCAGGTACTGAGGTTTTCTCGTGCATGGATTGGTCAGGTAATGGACCAAACTCAGAACGAAGAGCAGCAATCATCCAGCCAGACAGGTAGAGGTAGCGCTTGTTTGTGGTGCCGAAATGCTTTTTGATTGCGATCAGTTTTTGTTGACCGATAAAACCATGCCAGCAACCCAGAGATTGCGTGTACGCTGAGCTATCTGCATCATACTCAGCCATATCACGACGCATTATGTCAGCGGTGTACTGAGCAATGTCTAGACCGGTTTTGAAGCGGTTTTGGGCACGCATGCGAGCTGCGTATTCTGGGTTGATACCTTCGTAAGCAGGACCAAACTCTTTAGCCAAGGTAGCAATAGAATCTATATCTTTATTGATGCTAGACATGGGTTTTCCTTCTCAAAATTATCGGTTGAGGAACATGGAATCTTTACATCTGCGCGAGAGAGTCGTTCCTCTCGGCTCCGTTGAAATCAATAATGCGTTGCTCGGCCTTGACTGTCAAAGCTAATTTTGTGCATAGCAGCATGGCTGTAGTATGACTACAAGCGCTTTGCACGCTAAAATGTAAAAAAACTACAACTCTACGGAGAGTGTTTTGGTGTAAAAAGTGAGTAAATTCAGGGCTCAAGTCGAAGATCAGGGAAATGATTCTATTGAAGAGAGTTTTTAAATAAACAGTCATTTACAAAAAAATAAGTTATTAAAAGTAATTTTTTTATTTCAAAAAGATCTTAATAAAAGCGACTACAAACTCAGGGTAAATTAAGCAAAATGACTGATTTTAAAGCTTTTTATACCAAAGTTGTGATCCTTTGGTCGTAGGTGTTAACTCTAGGGGAGAGGGTTCACTGCTGACTTCAATGGCGACAACAGTGAACAAAAAAGATATGTATGAATATATTTGTTAGGAATGTTTATTCTGATGCGTCAAGGTCATCTTGACTGTAAAGCGAATTGGCGAGGATCAAGTCAGACAAGAGTGTTACTGATTGTGCATCTGCAGCATTGACGTCATCGTCTAGTAAGGGCTCTGGATGGCAAAGACGTTTGGCTAAACGTCGACTGTCAGGTGTATCGAGAGTGTAGTGTTTGCCATCGACAAACAAATGCGTCACGGTCTCTGATTCTATGAATGAATACCGACTTCCTTCGTTTTGCGTTAAGACGCCACCTTCTTCTAAAAATGCGCGAATGTCATCCAGGGAAAAGGGTTCAGCATCTGTATCCGCATAAAGAGGATACTTAGGCTCAGTAATCCACTCACCGAACCATTTCGCGAGGAGATCAGGCTGGTCTAGACTTTCTAGTAGGGTTGCACGCACTTTGTTAAGAGCTTCATGGCTGATTTCACCCGGTTCGGTTTGCAAGGTAAGATCTGGATCGCTGTAACGGGCATCATGACCCAGACGCTCGCCAATATAATCCGTAAAGCTGCGTAAGATTTCGTGATGAGCCGGTGCTCTGAAACCAACCGAGCAGGTCATGCAGTCATCACCGATTGCGATTCCATTGTGACCGACTCTTGGCGGTAAGTAGAGAATATCACCGGGTTCCAATACATAGCTTTCGTGCGCTTCCCATTCAGGAAGAATCATAACTGGCGCATCTTCACGACGAGGTGAATGCTCATCAAATAGCCCACCAATTTCCCAGCGACGCTTGCCTTTCACTTGTATCAGAAACACGTCGTAATTGTCATAGTGAGGCCCAACACCGCCGCCATCTGTGGCATAGCTGATCATTAGGTCATCGACACGCCAATTGGGCACAAATGAAAAGCGACGTAAGAGCGCATTCGCCTCAGGAGACCAATGATCAACGCCTTGTACGAGGAGTGTCCAACCGGAGGCAGGGAGTTGTGCAAAATCGTCGTCATTGAAGGGGCCATGACGCATAGACCATTGATCCGCTGACGGATTAAAGCTGATGAGTCTGGATTCTACATCCTCTTCACATGCCAAGCCCGCTAACTCGTCAGGCTCAATGGGAGGTGGCATCTCTGCTAAGGCATTGCGGATCACTAAGGGTTTCTTCTGCCAGTAATCGCGCAAAAATTCTTCTGCGCTCATATTGCCGAGCGGGGAGTTGGGTATCATATGAGTAACGTCCTGACAGGGTTAAGAGGCTTGATCGTCGTTTGAATGCGATGAGTGCGAAGGGCGTTGATTGCGCTCTAGGCTCTCTTCAACCGAATTCAAAATACCTCTGAGAATACTGAGCTCGGTACGTTCGGGACGAGAGCGATTAAAATAGCGCTTAATCTTATCGAGAACGCGGCCCTCGTGCTGAGGAATAATGAATTGCGTTTGCCGCAGCACCTTTTCCAGGTGCTCGTAGAACAACACCATCTCCGATTGACGTGCATAGGGGGTCTCGTCAATTGAAGCTTGTCTCGGTGTTTTGTAGGTTTTAAATAGTTCATAGCAAACAAGTTGAACAGCCTGAGCTATATTTAAAACGGGATACTCGGGATTGGCATCGATATACAGATGGCGATTGCATGCCAGCATTTCTGCATTGTTTAAGCCCATTGTCTCTCGGCCAAACAGTATTGCGATTTGTCCAGAGTGCGCCTCTTGATGAATCAGTGTTGCCGCCGTTTCTAAATCGAGTAAGGGAAGATTGAAAGTGCGTTCGCGCGCGCTGGTGCCCACAATCAACTGGCAGTCAGCGATGGCTTCATCGAGGCAGCTTACGACCTGTGCGGACTCCAGCAAATCTTTCGCTCCGGCTGCTCGGGAGGTGGCCTCAGGGTCTGGAAAGACCCGAGGCTGGACCAAATACAGCTGGCTTAAGCCCATGTTTTTCATCGCACGGGCAACCGCACCTATGTTACCTGGATGAAAGGTTTCAACAAGAACGATACGGATGTTGTCCAGCATAGCCGCTTAGATTCCTTTTGCTTGCGAGATCGCGTTGCCAATATATGTACTTGGGGTCAATGCCAACAGCTCAGTTTTGGCTGAGTCTGGAATTTCAAGCGTCGCAATAAAGGCTTGCAGGGTGTCACGTGTCATGGCTTGGCCGCGTGTCAGGTCTTTGAGCTTTTCATACGGCTCTTCAATTGCATAGCGACGCATGACGGTTTGGATGGGTTCAGCTAACACTTCCCACGCATTGTCTAAATCTTCGTGCAAGCGCTGCGGATTGGCTTCGAGTTTTGAGATGCCTTTTAAGCTGGCTTGATAGGCAATTAAACTGTGACCAAAGCCCACACCTAAGTTGCGCAACACGGTTGAGTCGGTTAGGTCACGCTGCCATCTTGAAACTGGCAGTTTTTGTGCCAAATGCTGCATGATCGCGTTGGCGATACCTAAGTTGCCTTCTGAGTTTTCAAAGTCTATTGGATTCACTTTATGGGGCATGGTGGATGAACCCACTTCACCAGCGACGGTTTTTTGCTTGAAGTAGCCAAGCGAAATGTAGCCCCACACATCACGATCAAAATCAATTAAGATCGTGTTGAAACGGCAAACTGCATCAAAGAGTTCTGCAATGTAATCGTGGGGTTCGATTTGAGTGGTAAAAGGGTTAAAGGATAAGCCTAGACCCTCGATAAAGCCTTTTGCATTGGCGGCCCAATCGATGCTCGGGTAAGCGCTCAGGTGGGCGTTGTAGTTGCCAACTGCGCCATTGATTTTACCCAGAAACTCAACCGCTTCGATCTGCTTAATTTGGCGTTGTAAGCGATAGGCGACGTTGGCCATTTCTTTACCAACGGTGGTAGGGGACGCCGTTTGACCGTGAGTACGTGACAGCATGGGCAGTTCGGCATGCTGGTGAGCCAACTTGACGATTGCTTCGGTCACCGCGCGCATTTGATCCAACAACAACGCCGTGCCATTTTTAAGCATCAGGGCGTGAGAGAGGTTGTTGATGTCTTCCGAGGTGCAGGCAAAATGCACAAACTCGGTGATGCTATTGAGTTCGGCGTTGTCACTGATTTTTTCTTTAATGAAGTATTCAACCGCTTTGACGTCATGGTTGGTACGGCTTTCAATCGCTTTGATGCGAGCAGCGTCTGTTTCATTGAAGTCGCTGACAATCTGGTTTAGTAGCGTGTTTGCATCTTGGCTTAAGCTCGGGACTTCATCGATTTGAGGATGAGCCGCGAGTTGTTGTAACCAACGGATTTCCACTTCGACACGAAAGCGGATCAGGCCATATTCGCTGAAAAATGAACGTAGGTCTGCGGTTTTGCTACCGTAGCGACCATCGACAGGGGATATAGCGGTGAGGGCAGAAAGCTCCATGAATACGATCTCACTTACTTAACAGTTATAAAGTCTTTGTGCGGGTAAGGCTAATCAGTAAAGGATTAGTGCTTAGCCATAATTCTTTTTAAAGAAGGACGCACACGGGATTTAAAGAAAAACAAATGCCAGCGTTTTCCACCGACCTGACGCCACAGCATGGCTGCACGCACAGAGGCTAACAATAACGCACGAATTTTAGCGGCATTGTCAGGATTCTGCAGGTGTCTTGGATCACCGCCAACTTGCACACGAAAACTAAAGGTGCTCAGTGTGTCCTGGTACAGAGAGGCAAGGCCCGCAATGACATTGCTGTGTGTGTATTGGGATGGATTAAACGACGCACCCTGATCAAGCTCATTTTCAGACGGTTCGGATAAATCAGGGTTAAAATAGCGTGCTTTTGTTTGCAAACCTTCAAGGCGCTGGCCAATGGTTTGCAGCATATCTGGACGATCATTTAATTTACGCTCTAGATGAATCGCACTGAGCGCGTAACGCATCATATCGGCATTTTGTTCTGATTTTTGTTTATCGCACAGCTCTTGCAAAGAGCGAAGGCCGACGCTTAAGTTAAACGGAATATCTCTGACGCCACCAAAAATATCTTCGGTTAGGTCAGGATTGGTGATAAATAAACTTGCGATGCTGGTTTCAAAGCTGTTCTGTGGCACCATTCCGCGGCGAGCGATTTGGCTAACGAGATTGGCGGCTTGAAAAACACCGGCAAGCGCAATTACTTGTTCATCATGCTGTCGTGACATGCTTAGCTGACCCTACTTAAACTACGACTAGTGGTTTCAATAACAGCGCCGCCTAAGCAGGTATCATCCCGATAAAACACGACAGATTGTCCTGGCGTGACAGCGCGTTGCGGTTCATCGAATGTAACTAAAAATGAACCGTTTTCTTGTTGTTCGATCAGGCAAGCCTGATCCGATTGGCGATAACGAACCTTTGCTTTGCAGCGCAAAGGCAATTCTATTTCAGGGCCGTTAATCCAGAAAATATCACTGCAGGTCAGCCATTCGGAGTAAAGTAGCGAATGCTGTTGGCCTTGTACGGCAATTAATACGTTGCGATCCAAGTCTTTATTGCAGGTGAACCAGGGTTCCTCCGAGAAGTCTTTCAGGCCACCAATACCCAGTCCTTGGCGTTGACCGATGGTGTAGTACATCAGCCCTGTATGTTCACCGATGACAATCCCTTCGGGTGTTTCAATTTTACCCGGTTGGGCCGGTAAGTACTGCTGAAGAAAATCTTTGAAGCGACGCTCACCGATGAAGCAGATACCTGTGCTGTCTTTTTTATTGTGTGTAATGAGACCGTGTTGCTCGGCCAAGGCACGAACGTCTGACTTATCGAGTTCTCCAACTGGAAAAAGGCTGAGTCTGAGTTGTTCTTCACCAACTAAATGCAAAAAGTAGCTCTGATCTTTATTGCCATCGAGTCCTTTAAGGAGGTAGGTGCGATCATTGATATCTGCACGACGAACATAATGACCGGTGGCGATTAAATCCGCTCCCAAAAATTGGGCGTACTCCAGAAAAGCTTTAAACTTGATTTCGCGGTTACATAAAATATCGGGGTTGGGTGTACGCCCCGCTTTATATTCAGCTAAAAAATGTTCAAAGACGTTATCCCAGTACTCTGCCGCAAAATTAGCCGTATGAAGGGGTATGCCAAGTGTGTTACAAACAGCCTGAGCATCGGCTAGATCGTCTTTAGCCGTACAGTACTCGGTACCGTCGTCCTCGTCCCAGTTTTTCATAAACAGGCCTTCGACCTGATAGCCTTGCTGCATCAACAACAAAGCCGAAACTGAAGAGTCGACACCTCCAGACATACCCACAATCACTTTGGTGTGTGAAAGATCAGTCATTTCTCGCCGTAATCTTTATCAAAATAAAGCGAATATTATACCAGTTATTTTCCGGGTGTGCTCTGCTTCTTAGTGCTTTTAGGGGAGACTGTGCTAGGTGAGCGGGGTGGAGGACGTTTTGTGCGTGCTGCTGTTTTAGTGTGTTTAGGTTCTGAAGCGGGCAGGTTGACTTGAGTCGTGAGCCACTGACCCGGTTGAAGATGTGCCAGCGTCCAGGGGCCTATTGCATAGCGAATGAGTCTGAGCGTTGGAAAGCCAACGGCGGCCGTCATACGTCTTACTTGTCGATTTCGGCCTTCATGAATAATCAACTCGATCCAAGTAGTCGGCAGATGTTTGCGTTCACGAATAGGCGGATTGCGTGGCCAAAGGTTAGGATCAGGCAGGACGCGGGCTTCGGCCGGGAGGGTTAGGCCGTCTTTTAACATGATACCTTTACGCAGTTGCTCAAGTGCTGTGTCGTCGGGTATGCCTTCAACCTGCACCCAATAGGTTTTAGGCAGTTTGAAGCGAGGATGGGTGAGCTTCTGCTGCAATGCGCCATCTTGAGTGAGTAACAGCAAACCCTCAGAGTCGAAGTCCAAACGTCCGGCTGCATATACATTTGGAACCGGAATAAAGTCGGATAGGGTAGACCGTCCTTCTGGATCCGTAAAGCAACTTAAAACCTGATATGGCTTGTTGAATAAAAGAATTTTAGACATGGCAACACAAACAAATGGCTTAAGACAATGCCTTAGGGTAAGCAATGTGGCAAACACATACAACCATCAAGTCCTATTAATAAATAAATAGGACTGAATTTTGTGTTTGCTATCTCATAAAAGCGAACTGATTACTGAGATTCTAAGAGACGAATATTGATGGCATGCAATCCCTTTGGGCCCTCCTTAGTTTCGAACTGGACGTCTTGCCCAGCTTTCAGACTTTTATAACCATCTGATAAAATTGCAGAAAAGTGCGCAAACAATTCTTCATCGCAGGATTCTGAAAGGATAAAACCATATCCTTTTGAATTGTTAAACCACTTGACCTTACCTGTCTTCATAACTCGCTCCCCAATATCCCTTTTTTTCAGGCCTATAATTGACCTGAACTCAACATTTAACACGTAAGCCGTGACAGATTCAAAAGAAACTGGATACGTGTCTTTACATCCATGCAGGGACTGCTGATACTAAATACCACTCCTGCGAGTTGAATTATATTACGTAAAAGATATCCAACAAAAGAACTAAGTCCAAATTTTATGTTTAATGATGACTTTGAGTGTGATATGCATAACGATAGTAAGATGGAAAATGTAATGGCACACCAAGATGATGGAGATATGTTTGACCAACATTCTGATGGTCAATTGGCAACGGCGGAAACTAAGCCTAAACTGAAGAAGCCACCCATGTACAAGGTGGTGTTGTTAAATGATGACTACACACCTATGGACTTTGTGGTCGAGGTGCTTATGGTATTTTTCAATCTTGATGAAGAAAAAGCCACTCAAATCATGTTGGCCGTTCATCAGCAAGGCAAGGGAGTTTGTGGGGTTTATACACGTGATGTTGCCGAGACTAAAGCGGCACAGGTGACCCAATACGCTCAAGCCAACAAACATCCTTTATTATGTCAAGTAGAGCAGGTCTAGAGAGGTAGCCGTCATGTTAAATCGTGAACTGGAAGATTCATTGAGCGCTGCCTTTCGGGCGGCAAGAGATAAGCGTCATGAGTTTATGACGGTTGAACATCTGCTACTGGCGTTACTGGACAATCGTGAGGCAGCAGAGGTCTTGATGGCGTGTGGGGCTGATTTCCCACGTCTGCGCAGTCAGTTGCAAAACTTTATTGATGAAACCACCCCAATTTTGTCTGATACTTTTGCCTCGATGGAAACGCAACCCACGCTTGGTTTTCAGAGAGTGTTGCAGCGAGCTGTTTTCCATGTGCAGTCATCGGGTAAGTCAGATGTTAACGGCGCCAATGTGCTGGTGGCGATTTTTAGCGAGCAAGAAAGCCATGCTGTGTATGTGTTACAGCAGCAGGGTATCGAACGCTTGGATATTGTTAACTTTATTTCCCACGGCATCTCTAAGGTAGGTGGCAATGAGCCGTCTGAACAGCGTAATAACGACGAGTCTGAAGGCAATGAAGGGGCTGAAAAGGGCCAGAGCGCTTTATCACTCTATGCCGTCAACTTAAACCAGCAAGCCATTTTGGGACGGATTGATCCTCTTGTGGGGCGTGATCATGAAGTAGAACGAGTTGTTCAGATACTGTCGCGCCGTCGTAAAAATAACCCCTTATTAGTGGGTGAGGCGGGCGTGGGCAAAACAGCGATTGCTGAAGGTTTAGCAAAGCTTGTTGTTGAAAAGCAAGTGCCAGATATCATTGCAGACAGTGTTGTTTACTCACTGGATTTAGGGGCGTTGTTAGCCGGTACAAAATACCGCGGTGATTTTGAAAAGCGCCTGAAGAACTTGTTGAATGAAATTCGTCATCAACCTAAATCGATTCTGTTTATTGATGAAATTCACACCATTATTGGTGCAGGTGCGGCGTCCGGTGGTTCGATGGATGCGTCCAATTTACTCAAACCTTTGCTGAGTTCTGGAGAAATACGTTGCATAGGCTCAACGACGTTCCAAGAGTTTAGGGGCATTTTTGAAAAAGATCGTGCGTTAGCTCGACGCTTCCAAAAAGTGGATGTTCTTGAGCCTAGCGTTGCAGATACTTATCAAATACTCAAGGGCTTACGCTCACGTTTTGAAGAACATCATGAGGTTGAGTACACCGATGCTGCCCTAAAATCGGCTGCGGAATTGGCAGATCGTTATATCAATGACAAGCATATGCCAGACAAAGCGATTGATGTGATTGATGAGAGCGGTGCCTATCAACGTTTGCAGAAGCCCGAAAATCGCAAGAAAGTGATTGATGTTCCTGAAATCGAAGCGATTGTGGCAAAAATAGCGCGCATTCCGCCAAAAAGTGTCTCAGCTTCTGATAAGGATCAGCTTAAAAAGCTGGATAGCAACCTTAAAATGGTGGTGCTCGGTCAAGATGAGGCCATTGATACGCTGTCGGCCGCGATCAAGTTGTCTCGTGCTGGCTTAAAAGAGCCCAATAAGCCAGTGGGTTCCTTCCTGTTTGCAGGTCCAACAGGCGTCGGTAAAACGGAAGTCACATCCCAGTTGGCGCGTATTTTAGGCATTGAGTTGGTTCGTTTTGATATGTCTGAGTACATGGAACGACATACCGTATCGCGCTTGATTGGTGCACCGCCAGGATATGTCGGTTTTGACCAAGGTGGTTTGCTGACCGAAGCCATTACCAAAACACCGCATTGTGTGTTGTTGTTAGATGAAATTGAAAAGGCGCATCCGGAAGTCTTCAATATCCTGCTTCAAGTGATGGATAACGGTACCTTGACGGATAATAATGGCCGTAAAGCAGACTTCAGAAATGTGGTGTTAGTCATGACCACTAATGCTGGAGCTGAGGCCATGGGACGTCCATCCATTGGTTTTAGCAAACAAGACCATGCGACGGATGCCATGGAAGCCATTAAGCGTCTGTTTAGCCCTGAGTTCCGTAATCGCTTAGATGCTGTTGTGCAATTCAAGCCATTATCCTTGGATATTATTAAGGGTGTGGTGGATAAATTCTTAACAGAGTTGCAGGCGCAGTTGGATGACAAAGCGGTGGTGCTGGATGTGTCCGAAGCGGCTCGCAGTTGGCTGGCAGAGCATGGCTACGATGACAAAATGGGCGCTCGTCCTATGCGTCGTTTGATCCAGGAAAAAATCAAAAAACCGTTGGCTGAAATGATTTTGTTTGGTGAATTGTCGGAAGGAGGTGGGGAAGTTCACATCGATGTCTGTGATTCTGAAATTTGTTTAACCTGTGAAATGGCGGAAGCGTAATTCCAAAGACAGACCTTTAGGGAGTCGCCGTAAGGGCATACATGGTCACACATCAATCAATACGCTCTGATTTGCTGCTAGTCTTGGTAACCTTGCTGGCAGCAATCAGTTGGGTATTCTCACGTGAAGCGTTAAATGGCATGGAGCCATTGTTTTTTATCGGTGTTCGTTTTTTAGGTGCAGGTCTTTTGTTAGCGATTCCTGGATGGAGTCGCTTGCGTACCTTCTCACCTCAAGCTTGGCGAAGAGCGCTCTTGACAGGTTGCGTCATGGGGATTGCCATGATGTTTTGGATTATGGGCTTGTTCTTTGCCGATAACATGGGAGTCGGGGCTTTTCTGACCAGTTTAGCCGTCGTATTTATACCGATTGTTGGACGCCTCCTGTTTGGCGAAAAGGCCGCTCGCAGTACCTGGGTGGCAATGGGTATTGCGCTGGTTGGCTTGGTTTTTCTGCGCATTGAAGGCGGCTTTTCCTTGTCGACATCGGATCTATTCTTTTTGGCGTCGGCGCTGCTTTTCTCGTTACACTTTAACTTGAACAGTCGTTTTGCTGCCAAGCTCCCGGTTTGGCCATTGACGGCTATTCAGTTGTCGGTAACGGGGATAATTGGCTTGCTGGGATCCTTGGCCTTTGAGTCTGCTCCCAGTTGGCCTAGTCAATCCTTATTGGGTTGGCTCGCGGCGAGTATCTTGATTGGCACCTGTATGCGATTTTTCATTCAGGTGAAAGCTCAGGGCATGGCGCCTGTCAGTCATGCGGCTGTGATTATGACACTGGAGCCAGTATGGGCCTCAATCTTAGGCGTTTATTGGTTTGCTGAATCGATGACGGGGATACAGCTGTTAGGCTGCTGTTTGATTTTCAGTGCATTGCTGGTCAGTCGTTGGCGATTGTTGTTGGGACGACCGGCTTCATAAGGGATGGCGTGTTAGCAAGGGATAAGAGCGATTTTATTCCTTGGCTATTTCTTTTTATAGAAGGGGTTGTTAACCAAATGATGCAGTCTTAATCTTGGGCCAGCTTCAGCGTTTTAAAATCCATTCATGGTCAGGATCATTCTGAAAGATCCAATTACGACTGGGCCCTGCATGGTATTTAGATAATACAAATCATAACCATAGGGCGCCCCAACTGGGTGATAGCCTTTTGGTACCATCACCACACTTTTATCCTCAACAGTAATGGTTTCATCCAAGCTTCTGTCATCTGTGTACACACGTTGAAATGCAAAGCCCTGAGGAGGTTGATGCGGTGGTAATAGGTTTCTTCTAATTGCGTCTCTTTAGGGGCTGCGTCTTGATCGTGTTTATGGGGAGGGTAGCTAGACCAATGTCCGTTGGGGGTGATAACTTCACATACGAGCAGTTTTTCAGCGGCCATATTGCCAAACAAAATATTGCAGACGTAGCGTTGGTTTGTTCCTTCACCACGGACTTCATATTGGGTATCGTCGGGTGAAATTAACCGTGCAGGGTAGAGTCCTTCAGCGGGGGCTTTGCTAATGGCCACTTCGAGTTGTGTCACAGCGGTGACTTGAAACTGATCTTTAGGAGGAACATAGACACTATAAGGCGCTTGTTTTTCAAACACGCTTTCACGCTGACCTAAGCCTGTCCATTCCTCATGCTGAGTCTTGATATCTGCTTTACCCGTCACGATCACAACACAGACTTCTTGATCTTCAGTGGCTTGAGAAAGGATGGCACCGGGTGGTAATTCGTATACCTCAAAGCCGACATATTGCCAATTGGCTGAAGCAGGTGAAATGTGTTGAATGCAGCCAGTCTCCTGATTAAGACTGGATTTTGAGTGTAAAAATGACATGAGATCTCCTAACGATACTTGATTTTTATTCTTGGTATTCGTGGTATGTAAAGAGTATGGCTAAAAAGAAATGAAATTTCCACAAAAAATAAAAAAGGAATAAAAATTCTTTTAAGTGTGGTTTTGTATTTCATTTTATTGTCGATAAAGCAGGTAGGCTTCTGCTACCTGTTGATCAGGGCCATTTATTGATCCGGTGAAGAGTCATGCTCATCATAGGTATGAAAAAAGCTCCAGTAGGCGTAAATAGTGACACCCCCTGCAATCATTCCCCAGAAGGGAGCCCCCGTTGCCCACTCAAACACTGTCCACAGCAAGCAAACAATAACAGCGACAACGCGGCGATGCTTTGGACGAAAAAAATCGACATCTCGTTGATTCATGGTTTCATGATCTCTTGTTAGCGACTTAAATTAAAAGAACATCTTAACCAATTTATAGGCTTAAAAACAAAAAAAGGGTGCATTGCTACACCCAAGAAGCGACACATCAGTGAATAGGGAAAGGGTTACTTCATCGTCGGCATTGAAAACTCAGCCCCCGCTCGAATACCCGTAGGCCAGCGTGCAGTGATGGTTTTCATACGAGTATAAAAACGTACACCATCAGGACCGTGCATGTGCAGTGGACCAAACAGTGAGCGTTTCCAGCCGCCAAAACTGTGGAAGGCCATGGGGACAGGAATGGGAACATTGATTCCAACCATGCCGACTTGAATGTCTTCTGAGTATTGGCGAGCAGTATCACCATCTCGGGTAAAGATTGCGGTGCCGTTGCCATACTCATGACTGTTAACCAATTTAACAGCTTCTTGATAAGTATTTACGCGAACAACGCAGAGGACAGGGCCGAAGATTTCTTCTTCATAGACTCGCATGCCGGGCATAACGTGATCGAATAAGGTTGGGCCCACAAAAAAACCAGTTTCATGGCCCTTGCAAATAAATTCGCGGCCATCTACGACAAGCGTTGCCCCTTCATTCACACCAGTGTTGATATAGTCTAAGACTTTGTCAGCATGTTCACGCGTGACTAATGGGCCCATGTGGGGTTCAACCGCTTGCCCAGTACCAGGACCTACTTGCATATCGGCTATGGCTTGCGTTAGATCGTTAACCAGACGGTCCGCGACTTCGTCGCCAACACAAACAGCCACTGAAATGGCCATGCAGCGCTCACCTGCAGAGCCATACGCCGCTCCCATTAGCGAATTAACGACTTGCTCAGGATCTGCATCAGGCATGACCACCATATGATTTTTCGCGCCACCTAAGGCTTGTACACGCTTACCTGCAGCAGACGCTGTGGCGTAAATGTACTCGGCAATAGGGGTCGATCCAACAAAACTGACGGCCTGAATACGCTCATCCATTAAAAGCACGTCAACGGATTCTTTATCACCATTAACGATATTAAAAACACCCTTTGGTAAGCCTGCTTCAGATAAAAGCTCTGCCAATAAAACAGGTACGGTGGGATCTTTTTCAGAGGGTTTCATCACGAAGGTATTGCCGCAAGCAATCGCAATCGGGAACATCCACATCGGCACCATCGCTGGGAAATTAAACGGTGAAATACCTGCGCATACGCCAAGGGGTTGCATCAGCGAGTAGCTGTCGACTCCCGAGCCTACATTCAATGAATGCTCACCTTTAAGTAGGTGAGGGATACCGCAGGCAAATTCGACGACTTCTAGGCCTCGCGTGAGCTCACCAACAGCATCTGAGAAAACCTTGCCATGTTCTTGCGAGATTGCAGCCGCTATTTTGCTTTCGTTGGCTTCTAGCAACGATTTAAATTTAAATAAAATTCTGGCTCTTTTTAACGGACTCACCTTTTTCCAGCTTTCAAAGGCTGTTTGTGCCGAGGCTATCGCGGCACGTGTTTCATCCGCGCTGGATAAGGCGACTTTGCCGATGGCCTCCCCAGTGGCGGGGTTGTATACGGTTGCTTCGCGACCACTTTGGCTGGCAACACGTTGGCCATCAATATAATTTCCTAAAACTGTCATAAGGGTTTCCTATTCGGGTTAAAGGGAGAGCGAAATAGGCGACTCCCATTTACGTTACCTTGGTTTAAATGACGTCTAACTGAGCTTCAGCGCAAAAAGCCATCAGATTTTTATGACCCAATGTGGCATAGGTCAAAGGGTGAGCAACAGAAGGGTCTTGCTCTGCTTCAACAACGAGCCATCCAGAGTAGTCGCTGGCTTTAAGGCCTTTGAACAAGGTAACGTAATCGATAAAGCCATCACCCGGAACTGTAAATACGCCATTTAATACAGCGTTTAGAAAACTCAAATCACGATTTTTAGCATCGGCCATAACACTGGGGCGTATGTCTTTACAATGAACGTGAACGATGCGGTCCGCAAAATCACGCTGCACAGCAATCGGGTCACCGCCCGCAAAGGTTAAATGACCAGTATCAAGTAGCAACCCCAGTGAAGGGTTTGTTTCAGCCATTAAGCGACGAATATCCGCTTCGGTTTCGATGACTGTCCCCATGTGGTGATGGTAAGCCAGTTGCACGCCTTTTTTGTAACAGTCATCTGCCAGTTTGTTGAGGCGTAATATAAATACTTCCCACTGAGACTCTGTCATGCGGGGAGAGTGGGATAAGGGGGTTTCACGCTGACCATGAACGCAGTCGGTCACTTCACAATACACCATGACCTTCGAGCCCAAAGCTTTAAGAAGATTAAGATGTGAAGCGATTGCTGCTATTTCATCTTCTGCTGTACGCATGAGTAATTCACCACTAAACCAACCGGATACCAAGCTGAGTTTATGTGAGTCTAAAATAGGCCCTAAGGCTTCAGGGGTGCGTGGAAACTTATGCCCTAGCTCAAAGCCGCTAAAGCCCGCTTGTTTGCCTTCACTGAGACAAACATCAAGAGGTGTGTCGCCACCTAACTCTGGCAGGTCGTCATTGGTCCAAGTTAAAGGATTAATGCCTAAACGTACGCTCATACTTATCTCCAGGAACACTCAGTGTTCAATTTTATTTTTATGAAAAAGACTATGTGTTTTGTAATTGACGCGCTTTGTGTGACTCGTATGTGTTGCGCGCTTTTTGTACCTCTGGGCGTGGAGAAACTTCCGGTACTGCAACATCCCACCAAGCCCCTCCCTCTTTGGTATCATTTAGAGGGTCTGTATCGATTGCAATCACATAGGTGCGAGTGGCTAATTTTGCACGCTCAAGTGCTTGCTCAAGCTCATAGATGGAACAAACTTGCTCTGATAGGGCTCCAAGAGATGCTGCATGGGCCGCAAAATCAGTCTTAGGGGCACCGTCATCAATCGTTAAACAGTCTTCCAGTAAATTATTAAACCCAGGGCCACCACAGAACTGTTGGAGGCGATGAATACAACCAAACCCTCGATTATCGAGCACAACCAAGATGATCTTTTGACCCAGCATAACAGAGGTAGCAATTTCCGAGTTCAACATCAGGTATGAGCCATCACCGACTAAAACATAGACTTCGGAGTTAGGTATCGCCATTTTTACGCCAAGACCACCGGCTATTTCGTATCCCATACAGGAGTAGCCATACTCCATGTGATACCCTTTATCAAATCGTGTGCGCCAGAGTTTCTGTAATTCTCCGGGTAAGCCGCCTGCTGCACAGACCACAATATCCTGCTCATTCGCTGCCCGATTCACTGCACCGACAACTTCTGCATCGCAGGGTAGATCTGACTGACGGTTCGCGGTCAGTTTTTCAACGGTTTGATCCCAAGATTGCTTTACAAATGCAGAGCGTTCAATCCACTCGCTTGAGACAGTCCAGCCCGTAAGTGCGTGGTTTAATAGCTTAAGTGTTAGCTTGGCATCACCCACAAGGGCTTGACCCTTGTGTTTTATGGCGTCAAATGCAGCGACATTCAAACAGAGAAGCTTTGCTTCGGGGTTAATCATGGCTCTGGAGCCTGATGCAAAATCACCCAGCCGTGTGCCGATCGCAATAATTAAATCAGCCTCTGCCGCTAGTTGATTGGTGGATGCAGCACCTGTGACACCAATGCTGCCCATATTTTGTGGGTGATCCCAAGGCAAGGCACCTTTGCCTGCTTGAGTTTCGCCGACAGGCAGTTGGCTTTGACTACAGAACTGCTTGAGCTCGTTAAGCGCAAGAGAGTAGTGAACACCACCTCCTGCGATGATTAAAGGTTTTTTTGATGCCTTAATTAAGCGAAGGGCCTCATCTAGCTCTCTAACATCAGGGGACTGGCGACGAAGATGGTGAATTCGTTCAGCAAAAAAATGTTCAGGATAATCGTACGCCATGACCTGAACATCTTGTGGTAGGGCCAAGGTTACGGGTCCACAATCGACGGGATCGGTAAGAACACGTAAGGCTTGCGGCAGCGATGTTAAAAGTTGTTCCGGTCTTGTAATTCGATCAAAAAAACGACTGACAGGTTTGAAACAATCGTTGGAGGTTAAGGTGTGGTCATGAAAATTCTCGACCTGTTGCAAGACTGGATCCGGTAAGCGAGTAGCAAAGGTGTCCCCTGGTAAAAGTAGCAAAGGTAGGCGGTTCACATGCGCCACGGCAGCCGCTGTCACCATGTTTACTGCGCCTGGGCCTGCCGACGCGGTACAGGCCATCATTTGCCGACGATTAAGTGTTTTGGTATAAGCAATTGCAGCATGTGCCATGCCTTGCTCATTGTGAGCGCGATAGGTTGGGAGGTGATCTTTTACTTGATAGAGTGCTTCACCAATTCCTGCGACATTACCATGTCCAAAGATCGCCCAAACACCTGCAAATAGGGGCTTAATTTCGCCATCAACAATAACCTTTTGTGCGGTCATATAACGAATAACGGCTTGCGCATGGTGAGTTTGATTGTTTTCATTATTCGGATCACCTCGTGTGTTCGATGAACATGGATGCCTTTAGGCTCATGTACTTAAAGTTAGGGCTTATTGATTACGAGCTTTCCAGTAGGAAACTAATTGCAAATAGTTTTCGACAACTGCATCAATGAGTGCCTGATCATCAATTTCATTTCGTAACCAAAGCCGACTGGGCTGACTAAAAATGGTACGACCAACCGCAAAACCTTTACAGATATCAAAGCCAGCACTGTTTAAAAATCCTTGCTTTAATTCTTCAGCAGGAGCGTCCAGACCAAGCATAACAACTCCACGACAATGGGGTGCACGTGAATGTATGAGTTGCGTAATAAGTTGCCAGCCATCGGGTGATTGTGGTGGTAATTTCCACCAGTCAGGAAATACCTCTAGGTTATAGAATCGCTTCATCGCATTGATATAGACTTGATCATGTTCAGGCATATTTTTGGGCGGTATAATTTCAAGCAACAGTTCATGTCCTGTCGCTTGGCAAGCATGATAGAGCTCAATCACTTGCCGCTCCTGTGCTAGTCGCAACTGAGGCTGATCATCTGGGTGGTAAAAGACTAAACATTTGACAATATGTTCTTTCGGCCAGGTTGAAAGTTTTGCGCTTATGTTATGCCCACCCTCAAGCTCAATGACACGTGAGCTTGGGAACTCGACAGGGCGACCAATCCACCAACCGCGTCCTGTGACCGCATTAAGGGCATCTTGACCGTAGGTATCGTCAATTAGAACTCCCACTTGGCTTTGGCCGATATGCGATGCGCCAACTTCTGTGGCCTTAACTAAAAGTTGTTTGAGCATAGGAATGCGTGCTGGATCAGCGTTTTCTTCACGTGCCATCGTATACAGCTGTTTGCGGTGGTCAAAGGCTAGGATACACAAGTCATTCCATGCCTTTGGTTGACGCTCTGTTGTGACGCGGTGAAGGTAGTTTAAGCGCTTATCGAGATCTGGACGAGCAATGTTGTGCGCGCGAGCGATGTAGTCGTCCAGTTCTTCTGCACTTGGGATGGCTGGTGCGCAACCATGACGAGAAACAACCAGTGCACCGCATGCATTTGCATAGGCACAGGCGTGCTCCACCGTGGTGTTCGTCAACCATCCGCGCAGGAAGCCGCTTAAAAATGCATCTCCCGCGCCTAGAACGTTGAGTACATCGACCTTGACCCCGCTGTACACCCTAAATTCAGATTCAGAGTCAGGTATCTCTGATTGAAGAAGCGTACACCCATCCGCACCTAATTTAAGCAGTATGGTGGCATTTGTTAGTTCACGAATTTTTCTAAGTGCGGTCAGTGTGTTGGTACTTCCACCGGCAATATGAACTTCTTCTTCTGTGCCAACGAGTAGATCAATATGAGGCAGTATCGATTGCAAGTGCTGGGTGACATCATCACTCGAGATGTAGCGGGTTTCACCATCGCCAGGATTAGTGAGTCCCCACAGCACAGGCCGATAGTCGATATCCAGAATAACCTGTGTATTGGCGGCTTTAGCATATTCAATCGCGGTGTTACTTGTTTTATAGGTTTGTTCAGTAGAGAAGTGCGTTCCTGTAATTAACAGTGCTTTAGCAGATTGAATAAACTCAGGGCTGAAATCTGAACAATCAATGGCCATGTCAGCACAGTCATTTCGATAAAAAATCAAAGGGAAAGTTTCGCGGTCTTTAATACCCAGTATAACGAGTCCCGTTAAACGCTTTTCATCAGTGACAACATGGCTAACATCGACACCTGCGCGGGACAGTTCTTCACGAACAAATCGGCCCATGTGCTCATTTCCCACGCGTGTAAGCATAGCGGATTTTAATCCTAATCGCGCAGTGCCGTACGCGATGTTTCCCGAAGAACCTCCAAGATATTTTGCAAAGCTTGTCATGTCTTCAAGACGACTGCCTATTTGTTCACCATAGAGATCAACAGCAGCACGGCCTAAACAAATCAGATCCAGTGGCTTTTCATTTTTATTCATATTTTTCGCATCCTGTATTAGGAAGAACTGGCTTCTCTAGTTTCAAGTGATCTTATGACAGATTAGAATAATTATTCCAAAATTACAATAGATAGAATAAATGTATTTAATTGTTTTTGATTACGCGTTAAGACAAAGCTGAAGACACAATTTTTTAAATTTTAAAGCGTTGAATTAAGGCCTGCAGACGCTCGTTCTGTTTTGTGAGATCCTGTGCAGCACCAGCACAGGTCTCAGCTGTATGACTGTTTCGCTCTGTAATTTGACTAATCTGCTCTACACCAAGGTTCGCATGATGCAATGCAGACTCTTGCTCTGTGGACGACTGAGATATGAGTTCAACCCGCTCAGAAACCGTTTTTGCTGACTCGACAATTTGTTTAAGTGACTCTGCGGTTCGAGAAACTATATTCATTCCACGCTGGCTCTTCTGCGAGGAGCTCTCAATAAGACTTGCTGACTCCTGTGCTGCTCGCGCGCTACGAGAGGCCAAATTGCGAACTTCATCTGCGACCACTGCAAAGCCACGACCTTGTTCTCCAGCGCGGGCGGCTTCAATCGCTGCGTTTAGGGCCAATAGATTGGTTTGTCCTGCAATGTCGTCAATGGTATTAATGATTTGGGTAATGCTGTCGCCTGCTTGGTTGATGTCTTGCATCGCGGTGATGAGCTCTTGCATCAGTTGATCGCCTTGCTCAGCGGAGATGCGAGAGGTCGCCGAAATACGATCAGCTTCCTTGGCATATTGCGCATTGGCTTCAGTTTGATGAGTGACTTCGTTCATTGTGGCGCTAATTTGCGTGACAGCTGCTGCGGAGTGGTTGGCATCTTCAGCTAATGAATAACTTAAGCGAGAGACATTCTGAGTGAGGTGCGCAATATGCTCAGCGCTGTCTTTTACCTGAGAGACAAGCTCATGCAGGCTCTTAATCATATTCTGTAAGGCTTTTCCAAGCCGATCAACAGGGGAGAGGACATCCACTTTTACACTTAAATCACCTTGTGCGATTCGCTCTGCAGCATCGGCACGTGCTTGTAAACTCAGGGTCATTGCATTTAATGCCTGGGTTAGGTGGCCAATTTCATCGTTAGAGGTGTGTGTTAAGCGTTGCGAAAGATCGCCTTGCTGGATGCTTCCTGCGAGCAGTGCTGCTCGCTTAATCGGCGTTGCGAGTCGGCCAGCACTGATCCACATAAGTAGGATGGACACAAGTGCAACTGTCAGTCCCACAATGACTTGCCAAAATGTACTTTTTAAATTGGCTTGGCTAAGTGCTTGATCTAATTCAAGGGCTTCAGCCAATACGACGGATTCAGGTACGTTGATGAGAAGAGCCCAAGGTGTTTCAATCTTTGCGAGTGTGATGGGCACGATCGCTTCAAATTCACCATTACTTAAGTTGCGCTCAGCGTTTGCTTTCGCTTGTTGAATGGCGGGTCTCAGGGCTTGCCATTCCTGTTCGTTGATTTTCTGACCTATGCGGCTCGGGTTTTCACTATCTGCTACTACGATGCCATGATAACTGACGATGGTTGCTTGCCCCGCACCTTGAAATAACTCTTTATCGAGTGCTTCAACTAACTGCTGAATAAATGTGAGATTGAAATCTGTCCCTGCGATCCCTAGAAAAGTCTTATTCACGATAATGGGAACAGATATGCGTGTTATCCATGTGGAGACATCACCTTGTGAACTTGGGACTGGGTCTTGAAGGGTTGGACGCAGTGTATGCTGTGTTTGATTATACCAATAGCTGATCGCTATCCCATTGTGATGTTGTTCGGCTGTATCAAGATCGGTAGCTGGTATAACGCTGGGTTGTCCATTCGAACGTGTCCAATACGGAATGAAGCGGCCTGTGTCTAATTGACTGCCCGTATGCAGCTGTCTCTGAAAAACATATCTTGATTATCAAGTGCTTGAGGCTCCCAAATGGAATAGGTGCTGTTGAGTTCAGGATTGCCATTTAGAATTGCCGACAGCAGGCTATTTATTCGCGCACGATCACTGCCCATCGCGCGGCGGCTGCCTTCTTGTTGTGCGACCTGAAAACTCATTGCCATAACATTCGCCGCATCTAATCCAACTTGTAACGTTGATTGAATGTTACCTGCGCGAGCCGTTGCAAGGTCGAGTAGGTTGCGAACAGCGGATGCTTCCACCAATGCAGATACTTGAGTATTGACGATTGCTTGCGCCGATTTAGCCTTGTAAAGGCTATACATCACCAGCGTACTGGTTGCCAAAATCAAGCATCCACCAGCGGCTAAAGCGATTTTGAAACGAATATTCCAAATCATGTAGGACCTCATTGATTGTAATTATTAGATTGGAGGGTCAATTCAGAATTGGTGAAGTCAAAAAGGCTCACGGCTGACTTCCAACCCTGAGCCTTGTGTTGCCTATCGATAAAATGCAGGTTGTTCAGGCATCTCGATTGGTTCAATTTGTCCAGATGTTTGTGCCAGAACACAGACATCGCTGGCAACAGCGGCTGCATAGCCATCCCAAGAAGTGGGGCCGGTGATTGAATCTTTGGCAACGCCATCGATAAACATCTGTAGTTCTACATCAAATGCAGCGACAAAGCGCTTTTTCCAGTCCATCAAAATAGCATTTGATAGTTGCGCTTGCTTTCTCATCAAAAGACTCTCAGGTTCAGGCAAGTTGATTACACCTTCCTCACCAACAACTGAACATTGAATGTCGTATCCATACTGACAATTAACGAATATTTCAACATCGATTCGAACCCCTTTAACGGTTTCGAGTAGTACGATTTGTGGATCAGCTAGTTGACTGTGCGAATATCGACTTTTACGAGGAAAGACCACTTGTGCAGTTTTAAAGTCGTCGTCAAGCAACCAGCGAAATACATCCAATTCATGAATTAACGTGTCATAGATTGCCATGGGTGTGATATAGCTTTCAGGTACGCTTGGGTTCCGATGCGCACAATGCAACATCAACGCCTCGCCAATCTGACCTTTATCAATAGCATTTTTTAGGAGTAAGTAGCCGCTGTCATATCGACGCATGAAGCCGACTTGCACTAAACGCTTTCCCCCGGCAACCTCTGCATCGACAATGCGTTTGCAGCCATCAGCTGTGTGAGCAAGTGGCTTTTCACAAAATACGTACTTACCTGCTGCCAGAGCGCTTAGTACGTACTCTTCATGAGTTGGCCCCCATGACGTGACTAGAACAGCATCGACGTTATCTGCTTTGATCAAGTCATGACCGTTGTCATAAATTTGAGCGTCTAAATTTAAACGGTCAACCACTGCTCTTGCTTGATCAGGGTTGACATCTGTAACGGCAACAATTTTACCGCCTGTAAGAGTTTGACTGATACGTTTTGCATGATCTTCGCCAATCATACCGGTTCCGATTACGCCAATTCTAACTGTCATGAGTGTATCTCCAAGAAAAAAATTTTGTTGTTATTGCCAGTATTTATCAACATAACGTTGAATTTCTTCGCGCATAAACCGTGATGATGTTTCGGCCCGTTCTTCCCATCCAAAAACACAGCTCGATAACACGCCGTCAAAGCCCATGTCATGTAAAGTTTTAAAGAAAATATCCCAATTTATTTCGCCTTGCCCCATGTCTAAATGTTGATGAACTCTCGCATTTGATCCTGGCGGGTTGACGATATAACGCAATCCAGAAGAAGCTTTGTGGTTAAAAGTATCAGCGACTCGAGCATGAACAAGCTCGCCTTGTGTCATTCGTAAGGTTGTTTCTAGATCATCACCGTAGTAGAACGCATGGGGGGCAATGTATGAGCACTTGATCGCTTTTGAGTTAATCGTTTTAATGATGTCAACAGCGGGTTCCATCGTTTCTATCCAGTCTTCTGGATGTGGCTCGATGCTGAGTGTAAGGCCTTCACGTTCTAAGATAGGGACCAGAACGTCAATGCTTTTCCAGAAGGCGTTTTCACAGGCTTCAGGCGAATGAATACCTTGCTTGTCAACCAGAGAACGCTCAGGTGAACCTCCTCGGCCAAACTCGGAAATTAAAAGCTCACATTCCATTTCAAGTGCCACTTCAATGACTCGCTTCCAGTTTTCAACTGCATTTAAACGCTCATCCTCATACGGGCTAGACCAGCGATACATGGGTTGCATACTCGCAAGAGTAAGTCCGTAATCTTTTAGTGCTTTTTTGAAGTATTTTACCCGATCAGGGTAAACACGAGGGCGTGTCCACCATTTCACAAAATCATCACGAGGAGAAAGCTCTAGGTGTTCATAACCAAGTTCTGCAGTTAAGCGACAGGTTTCTTCCAACGAAAGATGTCTGTGCATGTAAGGATCTAGTGCAATTTTCATAGTGCTCTCCTACTGTGTTGTGATTATCTTAGGCATTCAATTGAGCATGAATGAAATCCATACTTGCTTGAACTGCAGATAAGGGGTCCGTTAAATTCCATACGGACTCCGCAAACGGCTCGAAAGAAATGTAACCGTCATAACCTGATGTCAGCAGAGTTTTGATTTGTTCAACACTGTTTAAACGATCATTGGGCCCCACCAGTAAACGATGAGAGTCAAGCATGTCGTCAAATGAAATTTCGGGATCCTCAACACCGGAGATATGTACTAAGCCAGTTTGTTTTGCAAAAAACTCGCTTTCTTGTGCACCGACGTGATGAAATGTGTCATGTACAAGTCCGAAACGTTCACTGAGACCAAGTGCACTTATGGTATCGATAATTTGACGTTTCGTGCGTATGGAGGAAATAGGGAAGCCCAATGCTTCGACATACCCTTGAATTTCATATTTTTCAAGAATACCCGCTAAGGCTTGTAAGGATTCACTAAGCTGGGCTTGCTTTTCGTCGGCAGATGCGGTGTTGTTAGCATCGACGAGGGGGCATAGCACCAGACCTCTACCACCACATGCTTGAACAAGCGATGCTAATTTTTCAGCTTGAACCTTGCGCTCTTCATTCCAAATATTGAATGGGTATAGTGCGTTAATACTCAGAATTTCAATACCCTGACGTTTAGCAAGTGTGCCTAGGTCACGAGCTTGAGCAAGATCAATTACAGAGTTGCTTTGTACATCATTACGCAATTCAACGGCCTTTAACCCCATAGTAGCTGCTGACTGTATTAGCTCAGATGCAGTAAAGCGTGGGCAAATCATATGATTAAGAGCAAATTTTGGTGATAGGTTTGGCATGATAGATTTTCCAGCGTTGAGTTTAAGTTTTTGTATTTAACAGGTACATTCGACAATGTAGCCAATTAAGGTTAATCCACTGAGAGATAGATTAACCTTAATAGTGGATTAGGTTTTCTTACTGCGTTTACGTTGGCGGTGTTGATCAACAATCACTGCAACAACAATAATTCCGCCCTTGATGATATCTTGGTAATAAGCGTCAACCCGCAAGAAGGTAAATCCTGAAAGAACAACACCCAATATAAGTGCGCCGATCACCGTACCCAGAATGCGACCACGACCTCCCGATAAAGAGACACCGCCAATTACTGCTGCGGCAATTGCATCAAGTTCATACATCATACCCATGCCAGCTTGGGCTGTTTGAATACGGGCGATGGCAACCATCGCAGCTAAGCCGGTTAAAAGTCCTGCAATGGCGTAGACTTTCATAATATGAGCATCAATATTTATACCAGATACACGTGCAGCTTGAGGGTTTGCTCCAATCGCATATGTAAACTTACCAAAGCGTGTATAGCGCATGATGATGTGAAAAATAACGGCCACCCCTAAAAAAATAACCACAGGTGCCCAACGGTCAAGTCCATTGCCAAGCATGGTAAAACTTTCAGTAAAACCAGAAACTGGACGGCCATCTGTATACCAACGTGCTACACCGCGTGCCGATACCATCATGCCAAGCGTAGCAATGAAGGGTGGAATTTTCGTTTTGGCGATTAAAAAGCCATTTAACAATCCAGCTAAGCCGCCAACAAAAAGGCCTACAAGCAAAGGGATGAAGAAAGGAAGATCCGTTAGAGTAGGGTAAAGAGCTCTTGCCCAATCAGAGGATTGAGCGAATGAGCCTGCTATCATCGCACACATGGCAACGACAGAGCCTGACGAAAGATCAATACCTCCAGTAATAATGATCATTGTAACGCCAATGGCGATAATACCGATCACAGATACTTGAAGCACAATAATTTGAATACGGTTCATATTGGCTAAAAAGCTTTGGCCAACAATCATCCAGCCCAGTACTTCGAATAATAAAGCGATACCAATCAATACTAGTAGAATGCTAAATTCTTGAGGGAAACGTTTTTTATTCCCCTGGGGTTTAGTCTCTATTTCTAAGGGGGATGTAGCGGCTTTTGTTGTCATAGTAACCTCTATCATTTTTATGTTTGTTATATGGTTAGCTTGAATAAAATAAACTGGTTATTGGGAAGCAAGCTCCATGATTTTCACCTGACTCGCTTCTTGACGGTCTAGAATTCCAGTGACATGTCCTTCATGCATGACCATGACTCGATCACTCATTCCAAGTACCTCAGGCATTTCAGAGGAAATCATGATGATGGCCACACCCTTGTGGGCCAGTTTCGAAATTAAGGCATGAATCTCAGACTTTGCACCTACATCTATGCCGCGAGTTGGCTCATCAAGAATAAGAATTTTAGGGTGAGTCATGAGCCATCGAGCAATTAAGACCTTCTGTTGATTTCCACCGGACAAATTTTCAATACATTCGTGCATATCTGGTGTTTTGACCCTTAAGACTTTACTCATGGCAAGGCTATCGCATTCAAGCTGTTTCTCGTTCACAAAGCCTGCTGTGCTGTATTTATCCTGAAGTACCGCAATTTGAATGTTCTCTTGTATATCCAGTGACAAAAAACATCCTGTGTCTTTACGATCCTCAGTTAAAAATGCCATGCCGAGCTTGATGGCTTCTTGTGGGGAGGAAATCCTGACCTGCTTGCCATCGAGTGTTATTGTGCCACTGTCAGCAGGTGTTACTCCAAATAAGGCTTCTGCTACATTTGAACGACCCGAGCCAACCAATCCAGCAATTCCAAATATTTCACCTGCACGCACATTAAATGAAACGTTTTCAAACACACCATTAAGTGTCAGGTTTTTAACCTCAATAACGGTCTCACCAATGTCAACTTCCTCTTTAGGGAACATCTGGGTGAGCTCACGACCAACCATCATTTGAATGATGTCATCACGTGTTACATCGGATGATAAATGTGTACCTATGTAGCACCCGTCTCGAAAAATTGAAAACTCATCGGCTATTTCAAATAGTTCGTTCATCTTATGAGTAATGTAGACAATTCCAATTCCTCTTCCCCGCAACTCTCTGATTATTTCAAAGAGATGTTCAACTTCATTTTCAGTAATTGCGGAGGTCGGTTCGTCCATGATTAGGACATCAGAGTTGAAGGAGACGGCTTTGGCGATTTCCACCATTTGTCGATTAGCAACAGATAATTCTGATATAGGAGCTTCTGGATCAATGTTACGAATATTTAATCGTTCGAATAACTCTTGTGTCATATCGCTCATTGCTTGATGGTTGACTAAACCAAACGCATTTTTGGGTTCACGTCGAATCCAAATATTTTCTGCAACGGTCATATGATCCATTAATAAAAGTTCTTGATGGATCATAGCAATACCTGCTTCTTGAGCAGTAAGAGGATTATCAAGTTTTACTGCTTCACCGCGAAGCCTGATCTCGCCTTGGTCTGGCTGGTAAATACCTGCGATAATCTTCATAAGCGTGGATTTTCCTGCGCCGTTCTCACCCATCAAAGCATGAACGGTGCCGGGTCTTATGCGAAGGGATACATTATCTAATGCGACAACCCCTGGAAACTCTTTTCGAGCGTTTGTCACTTCTAAGACGTACTCGTAATTTACGTTAGATGGGACCGGATTCTGCATTTGCAGGGCAGATGTTGCGCTATTCATAGATAACCTCTTAGAAACTCTTAAACAATGATGATTTAAACGTCTATTGTCGGTGTTAGACTCTTGCATGGTGTGCACACCATGCAAGAATGCTTAGTTATCGATTAATATAATCATCTAAATTGCTTGGGGTAACGAGCTCAAAAGGTACCCATACTTTGGTGTCGACTTCTTCACCTCGTGCTAACTTAATTGCAGCGTCGATAGCGGTTTCACCTTGACCTGCTGCATTTTGGAACACGGTTACATCCAAGTCTCCAGCTCTCATGGCTTGCAGTGCATCGGGTGTTGCATCAATACCAGCGACTACAACGCTGTCCATCTTACGACCACTCGCCTTTAATGCCTGAATAGCACCAAGTGCCATTTCATCGTTGTTCGAAATTACAGCATCAAACTCAATGCCAGCTGCAATCCAGTTTGTCATAAGGTCATTACCAAGAGTGCGTGACCACTCCGCAGTTTGTTCTGCTACAATTTTAAGACCCGAACACTCTTCGGTCGCAATCACATCATGAATGTCTTGCGTGCGCGCTATCGCGGCCTGATTGGAAAGCTCGCCCATCATGATGACCACATTCCCTTTGCCTCCGAGTAAACGACACACTTCTTGTGTTTGAATTGTGCCTGAAACTGTCTCATCAGAAGCAACGAATGCTTGATTTGTTGGAAGATTATCAACATTGACGGGTTGACGGTTAACATAGATGAGGGGTATGCCTGCGCGGCTGACGTCGCTACTGATCGAAACTGTGGCATCTGTATCAACAGCATTGATAATGATCGCATCAACATTGCTGGCAATAAAGTTCTGGATTTGATTTAACTGACGTCCAACCTCGTTGTTGGCATCTTCAATTTGAACGTTGACCCCTTGTGCTCGAGCAGAGTCTTGGATTGCACCTCTTAGAGTAGTTAAGAAGTTGTCATCAAACAAAGCCATTGATACCCCAATTCGAAGATCTTGCTATGCCCGACCAATGGGGTTGCTAATAGAGCAGAAGTTAAGCTGATCAAAGCAATTTTTTTAAGGGAAAAGGTTTTCATATTATTTTTATCTCCTTTATCGAGTGTCCGATTCACTCATTCGTTTCGGATGGTAGAGCGTTTACATCTTGTTTATTTTGCAATAACTCCATTTGGAATTGTTATTTCCAATTTTAAATTATTGGAATATTTTTTCCAAGTTACTGCTGATAGCATTCCATGTCAATAGTTTTTGGAGAATTTTTAAACTGAACCGAGTGGTAAGGGACTTACTTATCTTCTATACCCAGCGAGAGTCCGGCATCTAGCTACCCTGTCTAGGATTATGGATTTTAATCGGCTTTTTCGGACTCTAAGCGGTAGGCTAAAGCAATCGATAAGGTTTGCGCCAAACATAAAGATGAATTCAGTGATCGGAAGCTGCGGACCTGAGCCTCTTGTACAATCAAGCAAGCAGATGCATGGCGTGCAAGGGGACTTAATGGGCTGTCTGAAATCACAATAAGCGGTACTTCTTTTTCAAGTGCAATGTTGGCAACATTAAGTGTTTCTTGACCATAAGGTGAAAAACTAATCGCTATCACCGCATCTTGTTTACCAATGGCTTGTGCTTGTTCGGAGTACATTCCACCAATCCCATCAATTAAGTAAGCGCGTCTATCTACGTGCCGTAAGGCATAGGCAAAATAGGAGGCAATCACAAACGCTCTTCGCACCCCAACAATATGTGTGGCTTCAGCGGCTGCTAGAATATCCAGCACCTTATTGAGTGTGTCCGCATCTATCTCATGGCTGAGTTGTTCAAGGCTAGCGATATTGGCTGCACTGAATTCATCAAGAAGTTGTAGCGGGCTTGGCGTATCCGATTGGCCATATTCTTGGCGGACTAGGCGAATACGCTCGCTGTAATCGGGAACGCCTTCTATAAGCTTTCCTTTGAAAAGCCGTTGCATTTCAGTGAAACCTTGAAACCCAAAGGCATTTGAAAATCGGATAAGCGTTGAGGGCGTAACGCCTGCGTTGTTGGCGATGACGGCCACCGTTTCTAACGCGATATCTCTTGGGTTTTCGAGTAGGTAGCGTGCTGTTTGTTGCAGTCGTTTACTAAGAGAGTTGTATTCGTCCATAATTTGCTTTTCAAGATCTTCAAAGCTCGTCGCTGTTATTTTTGTCATATTGATTTCCGCTTTTTAAGATAAGGTTGAAGCCTTAGTGCTAAGTCAGGCAGGAAAGATCATAACAAAATGAAATAAAAATTCCATTTTTGTATAGAATTTTTATTCCAAAAGTGTTTAAGCAAAGTAGAATAAGAGCAAACAGGGTGCCAGCAGGAAAGTCCTACTGGCACTTGTCATTACGAAGCAGTGTTTATTCTCGCTTGATTCGGTTTCCGCACGCAAACTCATTGACATTGATGACATGATCGCCAATGCGCTCTAGACGGTTCAGTGCATCAATAAATACAACGCCTGCTCTTGGAGCGTAGTTGCCATTTTCAAGGCGATTGTAGTGATTTTTACGAAAGGTTTTACGCTGTTTATTCACACGTTTTTCAAGGCTAATTGCTTCATCTAGTTTGACTTCATGTGGCTCTTTGGCAACATTTTG
Source organism: Nitrincola nitratireducens (assembly GCF_000585235.1). Classification (NCBI taxonomy): domain Bacteria; kingdom Pseudomonadati; phylum Pseudomonadota; class Gammaproteobacteria; order Oceanospirillales; family Oceanospirillaceae; genus Nitrincola; species Nitrincola nitratireducens. Next base: position 92,991 of record NZ_AONB01000004.1, read on the forward strand.
CACCATATTGGTAATCGCGATATGCAGCACATCCATCATGATTTTAATTTCTTCGTAGGCTTCTTCTGGCCAGCTTGAGCGGTATTCTTCTAGTTTTTCTGCCATTTTTGCTATTTGGTAATAAATATCGCCAATACGTTCTAAGTCATTCAGCATGGCTTGCATATTATGAATGCGCTCAGTGAGTTCGTGCTCCAATGAGGTTCGTTCGCTGATTCTAACCAAGTAGTCTGATATTTCAATTTCGAGACGATCGGTTGCTTTTTCATCTTGACGTAGTTTTTTGATGAGCGCTTCTTTGTCAGCGCTAGGATCAAATAGCAACTCACTGACACGGCCATGCATTTGATCGATAATGCCAGCGAATATTTGAATTTCTTTCTGTGCTTGTTGAATGGCAAACAGCGGGGAAGTCATCATCCCAGTGCTGATGTATTGTAAATGGAACTCGTCTTTCTCGCTGCCGTTTTCCGGTTGGATATATTCAACAAATCGAACAATATAGGGGACTAAGGCAAATAAAATAATGACGTTCAATACGTTAAAGGATGTGTGAAACAATGACAATGCGAGTGTCGCATTGGATCTAGACTCAATATCACCACTCATCACCGATAGGGAGGATTCAGTGAAGTATTGGACTACATGGTCAATTAAGTTTAGAACAGGGTAGATCAGAAGCATCATCCAAATGACGCCAATAACATTAAAGAAGAAATGGAAGCGGGCGGCTCGCTTTGCATGCACATTTCCCACGAGTGCCGCTATGTTAGCTGTGACGGTGGTTCCAATGTTTTCCCCTAAGATCATCGCCGCGGCAACTGGAAAGGATACCCAGCCTTCGAATAGCATGACGAGTGTAATGGCGGTTGCCGCAGATGAGGACTGTGTTAGTAGCGTTAAAATTGTACCAACAAATACAAACAGGATAAGGGATAAAAAGCCATACTCAGTGAAGCCATCTAAAAAACTAAAGAGAGCTGGGTTACTGTTAATGTCGGGGACAGAGCCTTTAATAAACTCAAGCCCAATAAACAAGATCCCAAATCCAACCATAGCCTCGGCGATATTGCGCCAGCGTGCATTTTTGGAGAATAGGAACACAAAGAAAATGCCAATCACGGCAAGTGCAATCGGTGTGATTTTAAACTTGAAACCAAATAATGCAACCAGCCAAGCGGTAATGGTTGTACCAATATTGGCCCCCATAATCACGCCTGTCGATTGAATGAAGGTCAGTAGGCCTGCATTTACGAAGCTAACCGCCATCACGGTCGTGGTGGTCGAAGATTGGGTGATGGCCGTAGTAGCAAAACCGGTAACAACGCCGGTAAAACGGTTTCGCGTCATTCCGCTGAGAATGCCTTTGAGTCGATTGCCGGCTATTTTTTGTAGGCCTTCACTGAAAATTTTCATTCCAAAAATAAAAATACCCAGCGAACCAATGAGTTGTAAAAAATCAAAGAGTGTGTACGACATGACCTACCTATGCATGTTTATGACAATTAGATGAACATTTTATGTCATAAATGTGACATATTTGTGACATCTGCATTATTTTTGCGTTGGGTTGTTACAGTCCCAAGTGATCAGCAGCAGACAATAAATCAGCAGGGCATCGAACCACTTAGATAACTTTAGGTCAAAAACGTTGATTCTGAGACGGTAAACGGGCGTAATTGGTTCCATATTACGATTTTAAGCAGGGGATCTAGTGGCCGAATCCACATCTACACAACGGCGAATGACACGGTTTTTTCAAGCTGCCTTTTGGATCTTGTTGTTGGTTCTATTGTCGTTATACTTTTCGGGTTATTTGGACCAGCGTAATAATCCTAATCGGAATTTGGCCGTTATTGATCTTGAAGTGAGCTCCGAAGTCGTGTTGCAAAGCAATCGTAATGGGCATTATATCGCTCCTGGATTCATTAATGGACACCCCGTTACCTTCTTGTTGGACACTGGAGCAACGACTGTGAGTGTGCCCGAAAGAGTTGCGAAAAAAGTGGGCCTTACACCTGGGCGGGCGGTAAGAGTGAGCACGGCGAACGGGGTTGTTTCGGTATATCAAACGCAGCTCAATACGGTTCAGCTCGGTGGAATTCAAATGCAGTTAGTCGAAGGGCATATCAATCCCCATATGTCATCAGACATTGTTTTGCTGGGGATGAGCTTCATGCGTAATCTCGAAATTAATCAACGCGCAGGTGTTTTGGTGCTTAAACTTCCTTAGTTGTCGCTTTGAACTTCGCGCGTCTGTGGGCAATACTCAAGACTGCTCACAAATTGAGTGGTGACCCGTTATGTTAGACATCATTAAATCCGTCCTTGCCGCTTTTTTTGGCGTCCAGTCGGATCAAAATCGACGTAAGGATTTTCAACGCACATCCCCCTGGCCCTACATAGGGGTGGGAATTTTGATGACAATTATCTTTATTCTATTGGTCGCATTCGTTGCGCATCTGGCTGCAAAATAATCAATTATTTTTTTGCGCGTTCTAGATTCCTGTCTTAGACTCAATTCATTCAATACGTTTGGCTTCATTTCCTGATTGATAACAATAATAGGAGGGAGTGATGATCCGGCTTACATTTGCGGCATTTCTCGGATTTGCGTTATTGCCAGTCTTTGGCAATGTTCATGCGTCTTCAATTAATACCTCATCGGGTTGGAATATGCCGGTGGGCGTTACGGACATCAGTCAAGAAGTCTTTCATCTCCATATGACGATTCTTTGGATTTGCATCGCAATTGCGGTGGTTGTCTTCGGCGTCATGTTTTGGTCTTTATTTAAGTATCGTCGATCAAAGGGTGCTAAATCTGCACACTTCCACGAGAACACCTTTGTTGAAATTATGTGGACGGCCATTCCAATGGTGATCTTGGTGGTGATGGCGATTCCCGCCACTGCCACTTTAAAAAAGATGTACGACACGAGTAATGCCGATATTGATATTTTGGTGACAGGGTATCAGTGGCGCTGGCGTTATGAGTACTTGGGTGAGGATGTCAGCTTTTTTAGTAATCTATCAACCCCTAGAGAGCAAATATACGGTCAAGAAGCGCGCGGCGACTTTTACTTGGTCGAAGTGGATGAGCCGATGGTGGTTCCAGTGGGTCGCAAGATTCGATTATTGCTTACGGCAAATGACGTGATCCATTCTTGGTGGGTACCTGATTTAGCGGTGAAAAAAGATGCCATCCCCGGCTTTATCAACGAGTCTTGGACCCGAATTGATCAACCGGGTGTCTACCGAGGTCAGTGCGCCGAACTCTGCGGTCGTGACCATGCGTTTATGCCCATTGAGGTCAAGGCTGTGTCGGAAGAGGAGTATACGGCATGGTTGGCAAGCAAGCGTGACGCCGCCATGGCGGAAGCACAGGGTGCCGACAGGGAATGGGCGTTGGATGAACTGATGGCGCGAGGTGAAGGAACGTACAATACCTATTGTGCGGCGTGTCATCAACCGGATGGTAAAGGGCTTCCACCTATCTTCCCTGCACTGGCAGGCACTGGGATTTCCATTGATCCAAACGCTCGACAAGCCCATATCGATATTGTGCTGTATGGCAAGACAGGTACGCCTATGCCTGCATTCGGAACGACGCTGTCTGCCGCCGAATTAGCCGCAGTTATTACCTATGAGCGAAACGCTTGGGGCAACGATACCGCCGATAGTGTTCAACCCGCTGAAATCCGTGACTTGTTGGGTTCACAATAATAAGAGGTGAGTGAGATGGCATCTGAATCAACGCACGCGGTTCTTCAGCCAAATGTCGGTACAGCTGAGCAGCATGGACATCACTCTGCTCAGATGCCAACGGGCATTATGCGCTGGGTATTAACCACTAACCATAAGGAAATCGGCTCGCTCTATTTGCTCTTTTCTCTGCTGATGCTGTTTGTTGGTGGAACCATGGCACTGGTCATTCGGGCTGAGTTGTTTCAACCTGGATTGCAGTATGTACAACCCGAATTCTTTAACCAAATGACAACCATGCATGGATTGATCATGGTTTTCGGCGCGATTATGCCGGCATTTGTCGGGCTGGCCAACTGGATGATTCCCATGCAGATTGGTGCGCCGGATATGGCACTGCCCCGGCTCAATAATTTCAGTTTTTGGTTATTGCCGGTCGCATTTGGGATCTTATTATCAACCTGTTAATGGAAGGAGGTGGACCGAATTTTGGCTGGACATTCTATGCGCCTCTATCAACGACCTATGCACCGCCGTCAACCAGCTTTTTTATTATGTCTATCCACTTAGCGGGGATAAGCTCTATTCTTGGCGCTATTAACATAATTGCGACGATTCTAAACTTGCGCACTCCAGGCATGCGCTTGATGGATATGTCGTTATTTGTTTGGACCTGGCTCATTACCGCTTTCTTGCTTATTGCGGTAATGCCCGTGTTAGCCGGTGTTGTGACGATGATGTTATTGGACATTAATTTTGGCACCAGCTTTTTTGATGCAGCAGGGGGTGGGGATCCTGTTTTGTTCCAGCATTTATTTTGGTTTTTTGGTCATCCTGAAGTGTACATCATGATATTGCCTGCTTTTGGTATCGTATCCTTGATTGTTCCTACCTTTGCGCGCAAACGTTTATTTGGCTATGCATCGATGGTGTATGCAACCGCCTCTATTGCGCTGTTATCCTTTGTTGTGTGGGCCCATCATATGTTCACGGTGGGTTTGCCTTTGACTGCCGAACTGTTTTTTATGTATTCAACCATGTTGATTGCGGTTCCAACAGGGGTGAAAGTCTTTAACTGGATAGCGACTCTATTTAGAGGATCGATCACCTTCGAAGTCCCGATGCTCTTTGCACTCGGCTTTATTGTGATGTTCACGATCGGTGGTTTATCGGGTGTGATGCTTGCGATTGTGCCAGCTGACTTTCAATACCATGATACCTATTTTGTAGTAGCTCACTTTCACTATGTGTTAGTTCCGGGAGCGCTCTTTGCTATTTTAGCGGGAGCCTACTACTGGATGCCGAAATGGACAGGCCATTATGCAGACGAAACACTGGGGCGCTGGCATTTCTGGTTATCGGTGATTGGCGTCAACTTAACCTTCTTCCCTATGCATTTCTCAGGTCTCGCTGGCATGCCACGCCGTATTCCAGACTATGCCTTGCAGTTTGCAGATTTTAATATGATTTCATCCATTGGTGGTTTCTTGTTTGGCTTCTCGCAATTGATTTTTGTTTGGGTATTGGTAAAAGCCATTCGTGGTGGTGAAAAAGCGCCGGCTAAGGCATGGGAAGGTGCTGAAGGCTTGGAATGGACAGTGCCTTGTCCAGCACCGACCCATACGTTTGAAACGCCACCTAAATTTGTACCTGAAGTTGACTCTCCGAGTCGACATTAATGGGGAGGTCGCTGTGTCTAAGTCACAGAGTTCTGATGAGGGCGTTAAACGCACGGTACGAATAACACTTTGGGCGTTGTTGGGCATGGTGTTGTTTACCATTGCGCTTGTGCCCTTGTATGACGTGTTTTGCGAAGTCACAGGCTTGAATGGCAAAACGGCGACATCGGCTCAAGTCATGAGTGCTCAGGAGCGTGATGACACTCGATGGGTTCGTGTGCAATTGGTCACACGAAGCGGAACCGGGCTGCCTTGGCGTTTAGAGGCTCTAGATCAAGTCATTGCCGTCCATCCAGGTGAAATTGCACAAGCGCGTTTTCGTTTTACCAATACCAGTGATGTTCGCAGCTCAGGTCGAGCCGTGCCGAGTGTAAGCCCTTCACAAGGGGCTCGGCATTTTAGAAAAATGGAGTGCTTTTGCTTTCAGGAGCAGTGGCTTGAAGGCGGTGAGTCCATCGAGTTGCCGTTGGTTTTTCAGGTTGACCCTGCATTACCTGCTGATATCCAAACCTTAACGCTTGCCTATACCCTTTACCCTATGAGTGAGGTGGTTGCCCAAGGAGGTTACCGTGAGTAGTCAATATTATGTTCCGCCCACCAGTAAATGGCCGATTATTGCCGTTGTGGTATTGGGTTTAACCGCAGTGGGAGCAGGCTCGTTAATGAGCTATGGCTCAGGCTTGCCCTTCTTATTGGCGGGTCTTGTGGGGATTGCGTTTGTTATGTATGGCTGGTTCCGAGACGTCGTCAATGAGTCGATGGGCGGCCTGTATGATGCGCAAATGGATCGATCATTTCGGCAGGGGATGGGTTGGTTTATTTTCTCGGAAGTGATGTTTTTTGCCGCCTTTTTGGTGCCTTGTTTTACATTCGCGTATTTGCACTCCCATGGTTGGATGGGCAAGGTGCAAAAGGCATCACGGCATTACTATGGCCTGACTTTACTGCTAGTTGGCCATTAATGAATACGCCAGATCCCAGCATCGGAGGGCCTAATGCGGTCATTAATCCTTGGACGCTTCCACTGATCAATACCTTATTGTTGGTGTCGTCGAGCGTTACATTGACCGTTGCACACCATGCGTTAAAGGAAGGCAACCGACCAAAATTAACACAGTGGTTAATTGTGACCTTGGCGTTAGGTTTTGTGTTTTTGGTCATCCAAGGCATTGAGTATGTCGAAGCTTGGACACAATTAGGGCTAACGCTGCAGGCCGGTATTTATGGCTCGACTTTTTTCCTGCTAACAGGCTTTCACGGTGTGCATGTCACCATTGGAGCCATTGTGTTACTCGTGATGTTGCTCCGCATAAGACGAGGGCATTTTAGTGCAAACCAACATTTCGCATTTGAAGCGGGCGCGTGGTATTGGCACTTTGTGGATGTGGTGTGGATCGGCTTGTTTCTATTTGTGTATGTCTTTTAAGCTCTCAGCCGAGATGGCCGGATGTAAAACCATAGACGAGCAAAAAAAGCAGTAGGCAGGCTAAGCTGACGCGCACTTTGAGTGATGTTAGTACTCGGGTGGATGAACTGGGATCTTTGAGTAAAAAACCAGCACTTAAGCTTAAACTGGTTAGCATTGCCAAAAATACAAGTGCAATAAGGATTTTTAGCATGAAAGACTCCAAGTATTTGTCATCAATGGCATTGAGTCCTGTCAGTCGAACAAATAAAACAGGTTGGGTCAAGCTTCATTTTAAATGGATTGTCTGGTGGGTGTTTTGGACGGCATTAATGCTGCTGGGTTTGGCTCTGTCTCAGTGGCAGTGGACACGTGCAGCAGAAAAAACTCAAATACAACAGGCTTGGCTATTGGCACCTGTGATCGAACAACCTCAATTTGAACCGCCTGCTTGGAGCAACCTCTCGTTAACGGGAGAGTTTCTAACATCGGAAACGCTTTGGCTCGACAATCGGATTTATCAAGGGCAACTCGGCGTTGCGGTGCTAACCCCGTTGATGACCGGTCAAAACCAGTGGTGGCTAATTCAAAGAGGTTTTATCCCAACATCGGTGGATCGTCGTATTGATCCCGTAGTTGAAACGCCTTCGGGCCAAGTCACCCTTACGGGCCGTTGGCAAACGGAGCTGGGTCGACAGTTGGTGCTGGGCACGAATCGCGAGGGTATGCGTTTGCAGTCGATTGACTTAAGCGCTTGGCAACACCTTGGTGACCGGGTGTTTGAAGGGGTGGTTCATCAAACGGACGGGGACGGTTTGCTGCAACCTTGGTGGACGCCTAATCAAATGCCTCCTGAGCGACATCAAGCCTACGCTGTTCAATGGCTCATGCTATCTGGACTGTGCATTGTTGTGGCTGTGCTGGGGTTTCGTGTGATGACGAAAGAAGCAAGGAGAGAGTCGTGAGAAATCGTTTAAAGCTATTGTGCCTAATCTTTGTTCTTGGTGCGCCTATGCCAATGGCTTGGGCGATGTTGCATTGGCAAATCGGCATTCCTGATCATAAAGTGGCGCATGGGAATTTAGACCATGATCGTCCGATACTCAGTCAATGGCCAATCGGTCAGCTTCCGGATCAATCCCAGTGGTGGTTGGTTTGGTCAACACATGAGACCTGTGATGATGTTTGTTTAGCCGAAGCCGATAAATGGTGGCGACTGCATCGAGCCTTAGGGCGTCAAGCTGAACGGGTCCTGCGTTTACGTATTGGCTCTGATACCGATGTATTGCCCGGCGAAATTGCTGTCTTTTGGGAAGGAAAAGCCCCCGATTGGCATGAAGCCTATAGAGTATGGCTCGTTGATCCACAAGGTCATATTGTTACAGAGTACCCTGCACAGGTCGATGCACGTAGTGTCCATAAAGACTTGGAACGACTGTTAAAGCGCAATCCAGAAAAATAAGTTGTGAGTTTTACTGGTGAACATGCATTTTTGATCTAGTCTTAGTAAAGATCGCCAAAAAACAATTATAAATCGGGGTGATACATGGATTCGAACTCATTTTCCTATGAGTCTTCACCAGCCAAACTCAACATGGCAATTCGTCTGAGCAGTTTGGGAATAGTCTTTACATTCATTGTGATTTTAGTAGGGGTTTGGACACGTTTAGTCGATGCGGGGCTAGGGTGTCCTGATTGGCCTGGATGCTATGGTGCACTCGTTGTACCCAATGCAGAGCGAGCCAGTGATTTTGCACCTCATATACCGCTTGACCCTTTTAAGGCTTGGGTTGAGATGGTTCATCGTTACTTAGCATCCTCTCTAGGGCTTTTGGCAATTGTATTGGTCGTTCTTGCTTGGAAAAATCGTCACTTACGCAATTATCCTGTTGGCGTCAGTGTATTGCTGCTACTGGTGATTTGTCTGCAAGGTGCGTTTGGTGCTTTGACCGTTACGCTCAAACTTTGGCCACAAGTGGTCACATTGCACTTGCTGGGTGGCTTTACTGTTCTCGCAATTTTCTTCTGGCTGAGGTGCCGCTTAGGCGTCTGTCAACGCCAGCCTGTTACACGCTCATCTTTACCTAGGATTTGGTGGTTGGCTATTGCACTCTTGACCCTTCAAGTGGCATTGGGAGGCTGGACATCCAGTAACTATGCGGGTATCGCCTGCACAGGTTTTCCAACCTGCAATAATGAATGGTGGCCAAGTTACATGGATTTTAATGAAGGCTTTCACATCACTCAGGAAGTGGGGCCCAATTACTTGTATGGTCAACTTCATGCAGGGGCACGTACCGCCATTCATTACACACATCGTATCGGTGCTTTAGCGGTCGGTATCGCTTTACTGATGTTATGGCATTATGGTCACACCAAGCAACCATCAATTAGGGGGATCACTCAGTTGATGCTTGGCATTTATGCACTGCAGATCACGCTTGGCATAGTGCTGGTTCTATTTTCGCTCCCGCTCTCTGTTGCGCTGATGCATACAGCGGGTGCTGCCGTGTTGATGCTCTGTTTATTGCGAACAGGTTGGCGTTTGTCGATTGCTCAAGTTTCCTACAGTCCCGCTACTTACAGGAAGGTCTCTCATGCGTAATTCAAATCTACTTATTGCTCATAAATGGGATTTTGCGTCGGGAAGAGCGCTAGCACGTGATTACTTTGAGCTTGGAAAACCCCGCGTTGTGGTTGTGATGCTCGTGTGTGCGGCTGTGGGAATGGCATTATCTGTGCCGGGTGTACCAGACCCAATGATGGCCTTCTTGGGGCTGCTTGGAATTGGCATGTCGGCAATGGGGGCGGCGGCATTTAATCATTTATTGGATCAGCGCTTAGACAAACTGATGCTGCGCACTTCAAGAAGACCTGTTGCAGAAGGGCGTGTGAAAAGTTGGCAGGCTGCGCTTTATGCCTTGGCACTTTCTATATCGGGTATCAGTTTGCTTTGGTTTGAAGTAAACCCTCTAACGGCTGTACTCACTGCAAGTGCTTTATTGGGGTATGCTGTGGTTTACACGGCGTTTTTGAAATGGGCAACGCCGCAAAATATTACCATTGGGGGGTTAGCGGGTGCAGCGCCACCTTTATTGGGTTGGACGGCGATGACGGGGCAGCTTCACGCCGATGCGCTGTTACTGGTATTGATCATTTTTGCCTGGACCCCACCGCATTTTTGGGCTTTAGCCATACATAAAAAAGAGGAGTATGCCAAGGCGGGTGTGCCGATGTTGCCAGTGACCCATGGCAACGAGTTTACACGGCTGCAAATTTGGTTGTATGGATGGTTGACGGTGGCCGCAACCCTGATGCCTGTTGCATCTGGGATGAGTGGCTGGATTTATCTAGTGGGAGCGCTCCTGTTAAACAGCAAGTTTATGTATTGCAACTGGAAAGTATGGAAGGGTGATGATCCATCGGCTCCTTTATCCGCTTTTTGGTTTTCTATTCGCTATCTTCTATACTTATTTTGTTGGTTATTATTTGATCATTATTTTTTCATATGGGTCTAAACGTAAACGGAGTCTAAAGCGTACAACGATCAGTATCACTCGATATTAAGTAACACGAAAATAAAAACAAAATGAACAGTCAAGCGATCAACAGAAATGGAGTGGTGACTACCCTCCAAGGAGCGAAACTATGTTACTGCAGCAAATCAGTGGTGTGATGTTTCACCAGCAAAATATTTGGAAGACGATCCGAGAGCGGCGCTATACTATTCAAGAGTGCTACACACACGTTTTGGTATGGCTTTGTGCAATTCCACCCGTTAGTTTCTTTATCGGAACAACGCAAGTGGGGTGGAGTGTCGGAACGGGCAGTTATGTCAAGTTAACAACCGACAGCGCGTTTATGATCGCTGTTGTCTTTTATATTGCGTTATTGGTTGGGGTTGCATTTATAGCGAATGTGATTCATTGGATGGAAAAAACCTATGGCGCACAATCTGATCTTGCTCACTGTATGGTACTCGCAACCTGTACCGCGACGCCCTTACTCTTAGCGGGAATTACCGGCTTATGGCCGATGCTTTGGTTTGTGGTGGGTGTTGGGCTCATTGCTCTGGCTTATACAGTGTACATTTTATATTCAGGAGTACCTGAGTTGATGAACATCCCCGCAGATCGCGGATTTATGTTCTCAACGTCTATCCTAACCGTGGGGATGGTAGTTCTGGTGAGTATGTTAGCCTCCACTGTTGTCCTCTGGGACCTTGGTATTAGCCCAACCTTTGTATCGGGTTAAAGGGTATTTCGTTTTAAGGAGGGTTTTGGTGGCACCAAAACCCTCCACTTCAGTGAAATTACATCTATGAAATATCTTAAGCCTTTTGGAATATTGGCATTGATACTCGCGGTAGCGGTGAGTGTTTATGTGCACTTCTGGCCGAAAGAGCCTTTGCCTGAGCAGCTTGTCTTGGCCAGCCTATCCGGACAACCTGCGTCATTCAGTGATGTAAAAGGCGATTTGTTGATCGTGAATTTTTGGGCAACCTGGTGTCCACCCTGTGTGCGTGAAATGCCCTTATTAGAGAGCTATGCAGCGAAGGAGGGGGTTTCGGTTGTTTTAATTAACCAAGGTGAGACCGTACCGGCCATCAACCAGTTTTTAACCACCCACCAGCTCGACTTTCAACATCTCTGGCTGGATCCTCGGCAAGAGGCCTTGCATCATATGAAGGTCAGAGGGCTGCCAACAACTCTGTTTTATTCCCGTGAAGGGTATTTGCTGGCAAGCCATCTGGGTGAGTTGTCAGAAGAGGATCTTCAATCTCTAGTGAGTAAACATCTTTAAGCTAGAGAAGCAGGGCTAGATCCTGCTCTATCGGCCCACAAGGGGTATTGATGATACTGAGCATGAGCGGTCTGAACTTTTCTAAAGACCAATGACATGCAGTTTCCCAGTTGACTTGCACGTTGCAGCGCTTGCATTTCGTGCTGCTTTAGAGGTGTGCTCACCCACAACATGACTAAACTACTAAGACCATTTTCCGCTGCTTTGCAGGCCAGAGCGCATGATCCATTCTGATCAGCATGAACCATTCGTACGTTATTCGGATGTATGCCCGCGTCTAAGAGTAGATGTACGTCGGGGTAGTCTTGTGGTGGGGAAATCAGGGTGATCCACTTTTCTTGATGGGCGACTTTTTCAAGCGCAGGGCGAACAAGTCGAGCATCGGCAGAAATGCATTCGATTGCAGTATAGGTTGAGTACATCGTTTATTCCCTCAATACTGATCATTTATACAGTTACTGTATTTATATACAGTATTTTAGGTAAAATCAAGCAAAAGAGACAATCAGTCAAAGAAAGATAAATGAAGAAATGAAGAAATGAAGAAATGAAGAAATGAAGAAATGAAGAAGTAAAGTATGGATGTATGACGACTTCACGCCTAACAGTACCCTGAAGGGCATAAACACCCTAGAGGGCATAAATACCCTGAAGGGCATAAATCAGAGGCGTGGAGTCGTCACCTAAGCGAAGATAGGATTTAAGCGCGTGACAGGAACTTGCCGGTTTCGGTGTTAACTTTCACTTTTTCGCCGGGTTCTATATATTCCGGGACTTGAATTTCTAAGCCGGTTGCCAAAATAGCAGGCTTGGTGCGCCCTGTTGCGCTAGCTGATTTCATGCCGGGTACAGTTTCAACAATTTCCATCACCACTGTAACTGGCATATCCAGAGCAATCATATTGCCATCGACTAACAGGGCCATTAACCCTTCCATGCCATCGGTTAAATAGTCAATCTGATGTGCAATGATGTTGCTGTTAATGGTGTATTGGCTGTAGTCTTCAAGATCCATAAAGGTGTAGAGATCATCTTCTTTGTACAAAAAAGACACTTTGCGACGTTCAAGCTGAACATCCTTGACAATATCATCACCCACATAGGTTTCTTCGTGCTTACGTCCGCTAGGGACCTGTGCAAAGCGGACTTTATACAGTGTGGCTGCTCCACGGGCAGATGGGCTTTTAACATCGACGTTTTGGACAATGTAAAGGTTAGAGTTAATTTCAATCACGTGTCCGCGTTTTAGTTCAACAGCTTTAGGCATAGTTTAGGTCTCAGATACAATCCAAACGAGCATTTTATCTGAGCGCAAGGTATCATTCGAGTTAAATGTGTTCCCGCAATGGAGTATTTCATGCGTTACCCTGCATCGCGTTTACCTCAGGTAGGTACAACAATTTTTACCCAAATGTCGCAACTTGCATCAGACCATCAGGCCATTAATTTATCGCAAGGATTTCCTGATTTTGAGGGGCCACAGGTGCTCCTTGATCGTGTCGGGGAATACATTAAAAAAGGCATGAATCAATATGCGCCCATGACAGGGGTGGAGCCTTTGCGTTTGGCCATTGCCGATAAGATACAGCGTTGCTATGGACGCAAGGTGTGCCCTCAAGCTGAAGTAACAGTCACTTCAGGTGCAACAGAAGCCATCTTTGCAGCAATTGCAGCGACCGTTAGGCCGGGTGATGAGGTCATCGTTTTCGATCCTGCCTATGACAGTTATGAGCCTGCGATCCTGCTTAACGGCGGCGTAGCAAAACACATTCAACTGGACTCATATGATTTTTCAATCAATTGGGACGCAGTGCGTGAAGCGATCACCGCGAGCACGCGTATGATTATTCTTAACTCACCTCATAATCCAAGCGGAGCGACGTTATCTGTCGAAGATGTTGCGGCCTTGGAGGCTCTGGTTGAAAACACGGATATCTTGATATTGGCCGATGAGGTGTATGAGCATATCCTGTTTGATGGGCGTCATCACTTAAGTTTGCATCGTTATGAGGCATTGGCTGAGCGCAGTTTTATTGTGTCTTCGTTTGGCAAAACCTACCATATTACAGGTTGGAAAATTGGCTATTGCGTTGCACCGGCGGCTTTGTCGGTTGAGTTTCGTAAGGTCCATCAGTTCCTCACTTTTAGCACCAGTACACCCATGCAGTATGCCTTGGCGGATTACCTAAACCTAGATAAGGATCACGATCAAGCCTTAGGTGAGTTTTATCAAGCCAAGCGAGATCGCTTTAATACGGCCATGCAGGACAGTCGATTCCAATTTACGCCCTCGCAAGGGACGTATTTTCAGCTGATGGACTACTCAAATATCTCTGATATCAATGATGTTGAGTTTGTGCATTGGTTGGTTAAAGAGGTGGGGGTCGCTGCGATCCCCTTGTCGGTGTTTTATCAAAAAGCGCCTCCAGAGTTACGATGGGTGCGCTTTTGTTTTGCGAAGCGGGACGAGACACTTGATCAAGCGCTGGAGCGGCTGATCAAGGCATAAGAAAGACGTTTATTTACGGGGAGGAATAGAGTAGGTGCTGACAACATGTGCCACCATGGACTCTTCCTCTCCCTCACTGTAAAGCTCTACCTCGCCAATGACCAAGCGCTTGCCTAATTTTAGGATGGTGGCTTTTGCCATGAGCGCAGCGTTTGCACTGGGTTTGTTTAAAAAGTGACAGGTGAAATCTGTGGTCACGGTTAGGGCTTCTGGCCCAATTCTAGATAGAATCACCACATACAGCGCGACATCGGCCAGTGCCATCATCGTGGGGCCCGAAACCGTATTACCTGGGCGTACATGCGTGTTATCGATGGGTAAACGTAACAGGGCATAGTCTTCGGTGATTTCAGCAACTTCGCCATTAAATTGTGGATAGACATCCTGCAAGAAAGCAGTCATATCGTCTTGATTCATTAAAAGTGTTTGTTGAGTCATAGTCTTATCGTGTATGAAGGGTTGACAGAATAGGTTCGAAAAGATCAACAGCGTCAGTCCTGTTCGAACCTATGGCCTTTAGCTTGACGATTTACTAGAGGGTAGCAAACCATCCGCACGGAACATAGCTTTTATGCCACGTAAGGCTTGGCGAATACGGTCTTGATTTTCAATCAATGCAAAACGCACATGATCATCGCCATAATCACCAAAGCCAACACCCGGCGACACACACACCTTTGCTTCTGCCAAGAGTTTTTTGGAGAACTCCAGTGAACCTAATTCAGCATAAGGTTCAGGAATCTTCGCCCAGATGTACATTGATGCTTTGGGTTTCTCAACCATCCAACCGATTTCATGTAAGCCTTTCACCAACACATCGCGCCGTTTTTGATAACTGGCTGTAATGTCTTTTGCACACTGTTGGTCGCCTTCAAGGGCAGCGATGGCCGCAACCTGAAGGGGCGTAAAGGTGCCGTAGTCGTGGTAGCTCTTAATGCGGGCAAGTGCGCTCACCAATTCGGGGTTTCCCACCATAAAACCAATGCGCCAACCAGCCATGTTGTAGCTTTTTGATAATGTAAAAAACTCGACTGCAACCTCTTTAGCCCCCGGCACTTGCATAATCGAGGGCGCTTTCCAGCCATCGTAAACAATGTCGGCATAGGCGAGGTCATGCACGACTAAAATATCATGCTCTTTGGCTAGGGCAATCACACGTTCAAAAAAGTCCAATTCAACGCATTGAGCCGTGGGATTCGATGGAAACCCTAAAATCATCATTTTGGGTTTAGGAATACTTTCTTTGATGGCGCGTTGCAGCTCTTCAAAAAAGTCCATTCCAGGGATCAATGGCACGGAACGAACTTGAGCACCGGCAATGACGGCCCCATAGATATGAATAGGGTAGCTTGGATTGGGTACAAGTACACCATCTCCACGATCAAGCGTGGCAAGCATCAAGTGAGCTAGCCCTTCTTTGGAGCCAATGGTGACAATGGCTTCGTGCTCAGGGTCAATATCCACCTGGTAGCGTTCTTGGTACCAGTGGCTAATGGCGCGACGTAAGCGCGGGATGCCGCGAGAAGTCGAATAGCCGTGGGTATCAGGACGTTGTGCCACTTCACAGAGTTTGTCTACGATGTGCGCTGGTGTGGCCCCATCAGGGTTACCCATGCTCAGATCAATAATATCTTCGCCACGACGGCGCGCAGCCATCTTGAGCTCTGCTGTAATATTAAATACATAGGGGGGTAAGCGCTCGATGCGCTCAAAACGACGTGGTTTTGACATGTGAGTCTCTCTATATACGTAAGCGCCCGGAACCGTCCGAGCGACGCTGGCTGATGCTTCAGCCGTCTGAGCACTAGCTGCGGTTGGATTTGACGTTGATCTGCTTGATCGGCCAAGTGCGACGGGCGGCTAGTGAACTCGAATTCAACGATAGACAAAACCCTTTCGCTTGTCGAGAGCTTAAGACACATATTTTTATATGTGTTCAAGCGGGCGCGTCGCAGCAAAATACACTTAAAAGCGTCATTTGTGCACGATAAAAGTATTTAATAATGATTATAAATAACATAAATACAGTCTTTGATGAAAAAGAGCGTATAATGTTTGACCTTCTTTTTTAGGAAAGAAATGAATTATGACTGGGATGTTAAAAAATATCCGAGTAAAATGGTCTACTTTCGTGGCAGACTGCGTACTAGTGAAAAAACACGGAGATTCATTATGACTATCAGTAATGCGATCATCAAGATCACTAACCTGCGTCTGCGGACCTATATTGGATTTAATCCAGATGAGCGTGAAAAAAAACAGGACGTTGTGATCAACGCTGAAATCCACTATCCAACCAGTCGAGATTGCTTGTCGGATAATGTGTCTGCTGCACTGGATTACAAACAGATCACCAAAAAGGTTATTCAGCATGTTGAAGAGGGGCAGTTCTTGTTATTGGAAAAGTTAGTTGCAGATGTCTTACAGATTTGTGCAGAGCCTGCGTGCGTGACTCATGCACAGGTGACGGTTGATAAACCTCATGCCTTGAGATTTGCAGATTCCGTTTCATTAACCCTTCAATATCACAAATCCTGAACGGTTTAGATCAGGAGAGAGGTCAATTATGATTTCAAAAGAAGCGGCTTTAGTGCAAAAAGCGCTGTTCGACAGAGGGTTGGAAACCCCTATGTTGGATACGGGCATGTCACCCGAGCAAAAATATGAGCGTCTTAAGGGCCTGATGACCGAGGTTGTTGCGACATTAGGTTTAGATTTAAGCGATGATAGTTTGGCCGAAACACCCCATCGCATTGCAAAAATGTATGTGCAAGAGATTTTTTCGGGATTGGATTATCAAAACTTTCCTAAAATAACGGTCATTGACAATAAAATGAAGCTTGATGAAATGGTTCGGGTGTCAGACATTAGCTTGACCAGTACCTGTGAACATCATTTTATTACGATTGATGGCACGGCAACGGTGGCTTACTTGCCTGCTACCAAAATCATTGGATTGTCGAAAATCAATCGGATCGTACGGTTTTTTGCTCAGCGTCCTCAGGTGCAGGAGCGCCTAACCCAGCAGCTGCTGGTTGCACTCCAAGCATTACTCGAAACAGACAACGTTGCCGTGTCGATCAAGGCAACCCATTACTGCGTCAAGTCTCGTGGTGTTCAGGACGTGAACTCCAGCACCTCAACCACCGCATTGGGGGGCATTTTTAAAACCAATCTCCATACACGCGCTGAGTTTTTGCGCTAATGCAGGGGGCGTGTGAATTGAGTAAGGTTATTTTGATCACTGGGGTCGGGCGTCGACTAGGGCTTGCCCTGTCAACCCGTCTTCTTGAGCAAGGCCATCGGGTCATTGGTACCTATCGCACAGAAACGCCCGTTATTGAAGCCTTGCGCGATTTAGGTATGGAAACCTATAAAATTGACTTTAAGAGTCAGTTGGATGTGTCTGATTTTATTAAAGCGTTTAAGAGAAAATACGTCAAATTAGATGCGCTGATTCACAATGCCTCTGACTGGTTGCCTGAGTCGGAGACGCACCAGCATTTTGAAACCATCGAGTATATGATGCAGGTCCACGTGAATGTGCCCTATGTCATGAACCTTGAACTTGGCGCGTTGTTGCAAGCCTCTGATGGGATCGCTGATATTATTCATATCACCGATTACGTTGCAGAAAAAGGTAGTCAGAAGCATATCGCCTATGCGGCCAGTAAGGCGGCCTTGGCCAACATGACCTTATCCTTTGCACAGTTGCTCGCGCCCAAGGTTAAAGTGAACGCAATTGCACCAGCACTGATGCTTTTTAATGAGGCGGATGACGATCAGTACAAAGCAAAAGCTCGAGCAAAATCCATCATGCAAAGGGAAGGTGGTGCGGAGGAGTTCATTCAGGCTGTTGAGTATTTGCTAGCAAGTGGCTATGTCACAGGCAGGACGCTGCCCTTAGATGGCGGGCGTCACATCAAGTAATCATCATTCCATAAGTGCTAGAGTGGTCATCAGTGTCTGATCAATTCTAGCACTCAATTTTAAATGAGTGATATCATCTGCTCGTGTTTTTCCTAAGGTCAGGCTGGCAATTGGCTTATTCCATTCCTGTGCGCGTTTGCAAAAGCGATAACCTGAATAGACCATCAATGATGAGCCAACCACCAGCATCGCATCGCTGACGTCAAGTGCCGATAGTGCCGTTTCAACGTGCTGTTTAGGGACGTTGTCACCAAAAAACACAACGTCCGGTTTTAAAATTCCTCCGCATGTTGGGCAGTCTGGAACATCAAAGTTAGAAAAATCGACTTCAAGGTCGGCATCGCCATCAGGTGCTGCCGTAGCTATGAAATGCAAGAAATGAGGGTTGAGAAGGGCCGAGCGATGATGTATCTCGTCACGCGGACATTGAAAGCCACAATTCATGCAAATCGCACGATCGGAACGTCCATGCAAATCAATCACCTTTTGGCTGCCTGCGGCTTGATGCAGTCGATCAACGTTTTGTGTGACCATTAACGGTACGTGTATTAATCGTTCAAGACGCGCCAGCGCCTGATGACAGGCATTTGGTTGGGCGTCACGAATGATGGGCCATCCGATGAGACTTCGCCCCCAATAACGCTGTCGCGTTGCATGGCTGTTCATGAAGTCTTGATGCTGAACGGGCTGCTTTCGCTTCCAGTTTCCCTTTTCATCACGATAATCAGGAATGCCAGAGTCTGTGCTGACGCCAGCACCCGTCAAAATAAAGAGAGAAGGATGCTGTTGAATAAACTCAGCCAATGCCAATGCCGCATTCTGGTGATTCGATATCGTTTGCATAGTGTCTTTTCAGTGCTTTACTTTTGCACATCCTGCATGAGGCGATCAATACAGCCGACCACGTTTTGACTTGCAGACTCCATTGTTTTTAGGTGTTTGACCATCGCGGCTGCGTCCTGTTTTTTTCCTGCCTCCAGAGCCAAGCGACCAGACTGGTGAACAACTTTATGAGGGCTGTCGAGGTCTTTAAAGCTCGAAAGATGCCCATATTTACGTGCTCCATAGCCTTCAAAGTACCATTTACCTAGGCGGCACTCAGTGTGCGCGTTGACCGGTTGAGTAAAGGCTTCCGCTTCAACATGTTGATAAATTTGATTTTTCCAAACCGCGTGATCCAGCTTAACGGTATTTAAGAAGGCTGCAGTTGTAGCGTTACTGATGATTTTTTGCATATGCTCTGAGCGCGCAAGCACTTCATCAACAACACCGTCAATCTGGGTAGAGGAGGCAGATACATCCGTTGCACTCAGTTGGTTCTGTTCAACTAATTTTTTTATTTCATCGGCTTGCTGCAAAACCAGTCTAACAAGTGCTTCAATCTGGCCACTGGCATCGCCTGCTTTCACAGCAAGTTGACGCACTTCATCTGCAACAACCGCAAACCCTCGACCTGCTTCACCCGCACGCGCTGCTTCAATGGCTGCGTTTAACGCAAGGAGATTCGTTTGGTCAGAAATCTCTTTTATGCTTGAGACAAAGTGATTAATGGAATTGGCTGTTTTATCCAAAACAATGGCCGCATCCATGCTTTTGGATGCGTAGGTATTGATATTGTTTGCACGTTGGCTCAGTGTGGAAAGGGCCACGCGTGTTTGATCAAAGACATTGTCTAAATGTTTTAAAGACTTGCGCTCTTCGACCAATTGTTCAGCTGTGCTGGCTAAGCCTTGGCGAATGGTTTCTAACATGCTGCCACCTTGGAGTTGGCATGCAATGACATGAGCGGTGTTGTCGCTTAGACTGCGTATTGACTGCAGGGTGGCGTCTTTTTGGCTGAGCAGTTCCTTAAGTTCGTTAATCTCATGCAAGTGCATTTCACGTTCGGATACAAGTTGATTTTGGAGTTGCTCAATAACCGCGTTATTCTTATTAAACCACATACACGTTAGCACCTTAATGACAGAAGATGAGTGGTCATGATTTTTTTGAACACTCATATTTCAACGAATTAAGAGTGCCTTTAAAACAATGCCACCGATTTGAGTTCATTATATACAGAGCTAAGTGAACGTCTATTGAGCCTCAGCAAAAAAATGTCATATTAACGTCACTTTCTGCGAACTAATGTCGGGAATGCTCTTTAGTGGGTGAGCTATCTGACATCGCGAGATAGGTTTCTAGCCAATCAAAGCGATCATCAGGCTGCTCTATCTCAAGTAGAATTTGTTTATCACGGGCAGGGAAAGGCATGACGGTGATTAAGCCATTCAGCATTTCTAAGCCGTTTAAATGGGCGAGAGAGCGGCGATCCAAAAATAAGTTTTTGGCTGACGCGTAGTTTTCAAGGTGCTCAAGAAACGCTTGCTCACGACTGGGGTTCAGGTTGAGCACAGCGTCATAGTCCTTGCTAAAGCGTTGCCAGTCGACTTGACCAAGAAGAAAGCCTTCGTCAGTCAAAGTCGACCCGATTAAATCGAATCGACACAGACCCGTTAGCACAATTTCGATACGGCCTTCAGAGGTTTCATTAAAGAACTGAACACGACCTACACCGCCGACTCGCGCTAACTCTCCGGTCTCTTCATCCGGCTGCACCATGCCGATTAACCTTGATGTTTTCATTGAGTATTCAAGCATGGCTAGGTAGCGCGGCTCAAACAAATTGAGAGGAAGGCGAGCCCCTGGCATCAAAACGACATTGTTAAGCGGAAAGAGCGGGATTTGCTCTGGAAGCTCATTGAAAGGCGTTTTAAATAAAGTATGCATACGTCTATTCTCTTAAACTTAACTCATTTCAAACTGTTTATGGGGGCTGGAGTGCCTATTTTCAAGGCTTAATCAACGAGGTCAGCCCATAGATCATATTCGTCAGCATCGACAACTTTTGCTTTTACAATCATTCCAGGTTGTAAGTGCGTTGCGTTATCAATGAATACCTGGCCATCGATTTCTGGAGCATCGGCTTTGCTGCGACCGACAGCGCCTTCTTCAACCACTTCATCGATGATGACATCAATTACGCTACCAATCTTTGCTTGAAGCTTGGCGGCACTGATCTTGGCTTGAACCGCCATAAAACGATCCCAACGCTCTTGTTTGATCTCATCAGGCACAGGGTCTGCTATTTCGTTCGCCGTCGCGCCATCAACAGGCGAGTATTGGAAGCATCCAACACGATCAAGCTGAGCTTCTTCCAAGAAGTCGAGCAAAATCTGGAAGTCTTCTTCGGTCTCGCCGGGGAAGCCAACGATAAATGTACTACGGATAACCAGTTCTGGGCAGATCTCTTTCCAGGCGCGAATGCGTTCTAGTGTGTTTTCGGCATGAGCAGGACGTTTCATTGCCTTCAAAACGCGTGGGCTTGCGTGCTGAAACGGAATGTCTAAATACGGCAATATTTTGCCTTGTGCCATTAAGGGGATGACTTTGTCGACTGAAGGGTAGGGGTAGACATAATGGAGTCTCACCCAAACACCTAGCTCTCCGAGCGCCTCGGCCAGTTCGAGCAAGCGCGTTTTTACAGGGCGGCCTTTCCAGAAGCCTAATGGGTACTTAAGATCCACACCGTAGGCACTGGTGTCTTGTGACACAATTAACAGTTCTTTAACGCCTGCCGTCACCAATCGCTCTGCTTCATTCATCACTTCATCGGCCTTGCGTGACACTAGGTCTCCGCGAAGGGATGGAATAATACAGAAGGTACAGCGATGATTGCAGCCTTCACTAATTTTCACGTAGGCATAGTGTCGTGGGGTGAGTTTAATGCCTTGAGGTGGAACCAAGTTGATAAATGGATCATGCGTTGCTTGATACGGGGCGTGCTCATGCACTGCGCCAACAACCGCTTCATAGGCTTGAGGGCCTGTTACAGTCAATACTTGAGGGTGTAGTTCGCGAATTTCATCTGCATTCACACCTAAGCAGCCCGTTACAATAACGCGCCCATTTTCTTTAATTGCTTCACCAATGGCATCAAGCGACTCTGCTTTGGCAGAATCGATAAAGCCACATGTGTTGACGACGACAACATCGGCATTGTCGTAGGAGGAAGAAATTTCATAACCCTCTGTGCGAAGCTGAGTCAGGATTCGTTCAGAATCAACCAAAGCTTTAGGGCAGCCAAGACTGACAAAACCGACCTTAGGTGCGTTCATTGCGTAAAAACCCTCAAAAGAATAAAAGTAAATTTTACCGAAATCACGCGTAACAGGCGATAGAGCGTCTAGCAGAAGTCTTAAATCATGGTATTATTTTATTTTGATACATATCATTCAATACGTATTGTGTATTTTAAATATGAAGAAGCAAAGTAGTACGCGCGAAAAAGTATTTCAAACGGCAGATGAGCTTTTGGCGCAAGGGGTCAGACCCACGCAACAAAATGTTCGGGATCTCATCGGCAGCGGCAGTCTGACGACCATTAACAGCGCACTAAACGACTGGTGGCAAACGCTTAGCCAACGAATCACTCGACAACAGGCTCATCCAGATTTGCCTGAACCTGTGGTTCGATTGGCAAGCCAAGCCTGGGATCGTGCACTCGCCTACGCAGAGCAGGCATTCAAAGAGCGTCAGTTGGCCTTATTGCAAAAGCAGGCTGATCTTGAGTCCTCATTGAGTCAAACTGTTCAAGGCAGCAGCAAGGCCTTATCCGACCTTCAGCAGCAGTATGGTCAGCTGCTTGAGCGCTTTGCTCGAATGACCGAGGAAAAACAGTCGGCAGAAGAACAGCGTTTCAAGCTAGAGGAGCGCGTCTTTCGATTAACGATGGATTTGGAGCAGCAAGCCCAGCAGCGCAAACACGAGCATCAATTTCATTTGGCTGCAGAGAATCAAATGGATGAAGTGATTGATGCCAGGGTTAGAATTAAAATTCAGGAAGAGGAAATTGAACGCCTTAAAAGGCTCAACGAAAAGCTGACCAATGAAAATGCGAAGTTGCGTCAAGTGCTCTCAAAAGGGTCGGAGTTATAGTTTGATATTTTAAATTAAATTACAATTTTTAGTGATTGAAAAATATGGATAAATTTATAAGCGCTGATAGCTCGGTCATGAAGGTGAGGTCTCTTTTTAGAGAGGCTTGCAAAGGCGATGTGTTTGTCTGTGATGATGAGTATATTTTTCAGACGGCCAAAACAGCACTCGTTGCTGAAAAGGTGACGGGGGTCACAGTGCAATTGTTAGATACGTCTGGATATGTCATTAAGCAAGTGTCCAGCAAGCTTCGAACAGAGCAAAAGCGAAACGAGCAGTTTAATGATCGACAGCTTGCAGTCATTAGTGCGTTGGAAAAAGTATTGGCGCACTGTAAAAAAGAAGGCATTCAGTTAATTGGCTTTAGTGATGAATTAGTGGCGCAGCAGCTCACTTGGATTTAAGGCAGGGTGTATCTCCCTTTGCGCTCGATCTTGATACACAAGGGGTCTATTGTGGTGCTGAAAGCTTAAGTGAAATGAATTAGCTCTCTACACACTGGCACCTAGGCATGATATATTTGCCCAATAAATTAAACATCTGATTGATACATTTTGTATGGAGAAATGTCTGAGCTCAACTATCAAGCTCCTTCTTGTTGATGATCACTCCATCATCCGAGCAGGTTACCAGCAAATACTTCAAAGAGACCCTTCTGTAAAAGTCATAGCAGAAGCAGAGTCAAGTTTTTGTGCGGTTGCAATTTATGCAAAGGTTCAGCCTGACGTCGTTGTTATGGATTTATCCATCCCGCAAAAAAAAGACGCGGATGAAGTTTCATCGACCTGTGGTATTGAGACCATTCGTAAAATTATTCAACATGATGAAAAGGCCAAAATTCTTGTATTAACAGCTCTGAGTGGCGACCCATACCCCTCTCAAGCCTTCTCGGCGGGTGCCTTAGGCTATCTCACCAAACATTGTGCTCCGAATGAATTAATTGAGGCTGTGCGTAGCGTTTATGCTGGGCAGCGCTATTTATCGGCAGCCATTAAAGCCGAGTTGAATACTGGCGACGAAAGTACCAACTCATTAATGCGTTTAAGCCAACGAGAGCTTGAGGTCTTTAGTATGTTGGCCGAAAGCCATCCTATTGCAAAAATAGCGGACGTCATGCATTTAAGCCCTAAAACCGTACATGCGCACCGTGCCAATATTTTACGCAAATTAGAGTTGAAGAATAATGCAGATATTGTGCGCCTTGCTGTACGCCAAGGGCTAATTGAGACCTAAATTGCATGACTGCTTATTTTTCAGTCATGGTGAGCGTGCCATTAAAGTCAGTTGGCGGGTTCCGAATGGCATCTAGGCAATGCTGAACGTACAGCTGGTAGAGATGCTGTGAAAAGCACTCATCAAGACGCCTGAAGAGTGTTAGAGCCTGTTGGAAGTGGCCAGCTTGAAATGCCTCAAGCGCCTTGTTCAACTGAGCATCTTCATTTTCAGAGTAGTTGCACCAAGGTTGGGATCTTAAACCCAAACACTCGTAAAATCGCACGGGATGGCTTTTACCTTTTACATTTAACAGCCCCAAGGGGCGGAAGTGATATAGGTCTCTCTGCTGTAACTCTCCATATGTTGATTCGGTGAGAATCAACTGACTCTGAAAGTATTTGCATAACCCCTCTGTCCTTGAGGCTAGGTTGACCTCATCGCCGATGCAGGTGTAATCTGAACGATCTTCGGACCCCATTTCCCCTACAATGGCCATGCCGGTGTTGAGGCCAATCCCGATGCTCAGCATAGGCAATCCCTCTTTAATAAAGTCAGCGTTTAGCTGCTGCAGCGCTTCAATTTGTTCGATGGCAGAGCTTAAGGCATGATCCGCATGTAAAGCATCGTCCATTGGCGCATTCCAGTAAGCCATAATGGCATCACCTATCAGCTTATCAATGGTTCCATTTTTGTGGGTAATCCTATCGATCATGCAGCTCATATAGCGATTGAGAAGGGTGACCAACTGTCGAGCCGAGCCAATCGATTCGGACAACTGTGTAAACCCGCGAATATCGCTAAAAAAGATCGTAATGTAGCGCTCTGAACCCTCTAGCATCAAATTGGGGTGGGTCAAAAGTTCATTTACAATATCCTTAGATACCTTGCGTTCGAAACGTTGGCGGATAAAGTTTTTTTGCTTTTGATCTTGATGATGATTCAGCAACGTGCCTAATACAAAATGACTGATCAGCAACAAGGATGGTGTTAGCGTTGTGAACAGTAACCCTTGTTGACTGAGCAAGTAATAGTGAGAAACGAGCAGACACATTAAGCTGCTCAGCGCCAAACAAGCGGAGATCAGGGTGCTTGATACGCTTAAAATCAATGCACCAGCCGTTGCGATAATACACAAAGTAACGAAGTCGACGCCTAAAGCCCAGCTAGGCTTGCTAATAAAGTCTTGGTTCAGAATATTGTCGATCACTGTGGCGTGGACTTCTACGCCTGGATAGACCGAATCCAGAGGCGTGCTTCTTAAATCCAATAATCCGGCGGCCGATGTACCGACCAGCACAACGCTTCCTTCAAGCGAGAGTGTTTCTGGCCGGGTCAACACATCTACTGCCGAAATATAGGGGTATTGGAAGGACGGGCCTCGGAAATTGACGGCCAAGCGCCCATAGATATCGGTCGGTATTTCGAGTGAGTCTAGCAAAAGGGTTTCAACAAACTGATGGTGATATCTCAGTTGTATACGTTGTGCCCCCATCCCCAGTCTCGCTATTTCCATTGCTAAAGAGGGGTAAAGATTGCCGTCATATTCCATAATCAAAGGTAGGTGTCGGATGGTTCCATCAATATCTGGCAATGTGTTGATATACCCGCTAAACAATCCATCAATATGGGTTTGTGGTAGGCTCAGAATGGGTCTGTGAGGGTTCAAAACTAAGGACTGAGGCGGTTTGTTGCTTTCAAGGATAATGGCATGAGTGTCTGGCCTATGCTCGCTGTGCAGTTGATCATTCTCCATCACAAACACATAACCCAGGACGGTCGGTGTTTCGACAATGGCCTGATTAAAGATTTCGTCGTAATCCGGTAATGCGTCAATGTCTAAAGGGAGATTGAGGTTTTGAAGAATGCGCCTTGGTGATGCATTATCAGGCTCGGCAAAGACGATATCCAAGCCAATGATTGCGACACCGCTATCACGCAAGTTGAGTAGCAGTTCAGCGACACGGTTGCGCGGCCAAGGCCATTGTCCAATCTCTTGTAAGCTGCGCTCATCTATGTCGATAATCGCAATTCGAGGGTCGACAGGTTGTTGACCGCGAATGCTGAGCATTTGATCACTGAGTTTGAGTTCAAACGTCTTCAATATCTGCGGAGGATACAGCTGCAATGCACTGAAAATGCAGAGCAGCGTGAAGGATAGAGCAATGTGTAGCTTTATTTGTCGCACACTTAGAACCTAAGGAGGTAGTTCATACTCACCAGTGTTTTATCGTAGCTGTTTGGCTTTTGATTTGATCGACGCCTGTGCTCAGACACGGCAAAACTTACCGCACTGTTCGTGTCTAAGGAGTAGAGTAACGATGCGTCAAGGCGTTTGAGTGTATCGGAACGGGTATTGGCAAAGAGCACATCACGTTGTT
This sequence comes from Nitrincola nitratireducens, assembly GCF_000585235.1. Taxonomy (NCBI): domain Bacteria; kingdom Pseudomonadati; phylum Pseudomonadota; class Gammaproteobacteria; order Oceanospirillales; family Oceanospirillaceae; genus Nitrincola; species Nitrincola nitratireducens. Next base: position 119,589 of record NZ_AONB01000004.1, read on the forward strand.
TGTAGTCGGTCTCTTGATAGGTAAATCCTAGGCTCGCGCGTAGAGCTTGTGACAGCGGGTGTGACAGCTCTGTTCGTACTGTCCACATTTCATACGAAGTTGGATCGCTCGTATGGCGATGCGAGTTACGTTGATCGCGATGCTCAAAATCAACGCCAATGGTGCCTCGCGTTGATTTTGGTCCGAACAAGGTTTGCAGTTCGACGCCCACTTGGTTAGACCAAGCATCCCGATTTTGCCTAGGAGAGGCATATTTAAGAAGGCTTGTTCGATAATAGCTAAGAAATTGAATCTGAGGCGTGATCACCCGACGGTACTCGAATCCAGAGCCCGAGATATTTAAGTATTGATCATAGTTTAGCAAGATGTTTTCTGTAAAAAAGGGAATGCCAAATTTGTATGCATTGGTTGCAAGGGTGGGGGCAACGGAAGCTGAAATGTAAAATAAATCGTTTTTGTGAATATTCTTGTGGTTGCGGTTTAACAATACCAGTTGATTGTCTAAGTACCATCCACCTCTTAGTCCAAAATCATAGGTATGATCAAAGCGAAGGCTTGAGTGAATCCGAAGTCCTCCTGTTCACTTTGGCCGGAGAGGCTAATGTTACCAAAACCAGGCAGTTGAAAGTGTGTAGAGCTGCCAATATCGTTATTCGCGTTGTCGTCGTATTGCAGACCCAGCATTAGAGTCGACACTAAATGGTGGCGATTTTGACGCGTATTCACAACTGCTAAAAAGTCTTGAGCTTGCGTCCTGACGGTATCAGGCAGGGGCTGATTCAGAGCTTTTTCAACTTCACTGGCAGCCAGTGAGTATTGTTTTAACTCATAGTATAAACGTGCCATTTCAAGCAGCGCTGGTGCATTATTAGGATCTAAAATCAATGCTCTATCTAATGCTGTTAATGCTTCATCATACATGCCTTGTGCCATGGCGGCTCTTGCCATCATAACATTAATCGCGAGACTGTCGGGCATCTGTAGAAATAGCTTTTCAAACAGCTCATAGGCTTCTTGATACTGCCCTTGCTCAAGTTTTTTCACAGCATCATAGTAATCATTAATGGCTTCCTGCGAATGCACGGCATTTGATTGCAAGGGTAAAGTGTCAGAGTGAGCAAGGCCTGTGATGCAAGAAAGCAATAAACAAGGCAAAATCAGCTGTATCTTATTCATGTTATTTTTCCGCCCTAATCACACCAAGTGCTTGTATTTCATTAACAGTATCCGTCATATTAAAGAATCCGCCCAAACTTTGAGCTTCGGGACCAAAAAAGCTGCCTAACAAGGTTCCTTGAATATCTTGCTCTATCTCTTTCAAAAGGAAGTTAAAGTGTGCAATGTTCTTAGTGACATTTCCATCTTCTAGTGAGACAGCCCAGACAAATCCATTGCTGGTTTCGAAGCGCATAAACCCAGTATGCTCGTTGGTGCCAAAGTTAAACGTCAGTTCAGTTTTATTAAGCGTATTCTCTAGGATTGCATGAGGAGGGACATCGACAAATCCATAGTAGACATGGCCTTTAGCTTTACCTTCGAAGGTGTAAATCTGATTGGTAAGTGAGTTCAAGTGATTGACAGCACTTAAGCGTTCTACACCTGCTACCCAAGCACCTCCATCCCATAACCCCCATTTGGAGTAGTTGTCTGCAGCGTCAGGAAGGTCACCCACAGGCGGTGTGAAGGGCATAGCTAAAAAATCGGCATTAATGGCTGAATACCACCAACTTAAGGGGTTCACATTAACGGGAGGTGGATTGATAGGAGGTGTTGTGGGTTCAGTTGGGGCTGTCGCCAGAGTATCGTCGAAGTTATCTTGACTGACCTGAGTATCTAAAACATCGCTCACGCTAGCAGGTTCTTCAAAAGAGAGAGGGGATTGTATCTCGCTGAATATATTCAGGCTTTCAAGTGACGTTGTGGTTAAAAGAGTGCTATCCGTTGCTGGTATTTGGCTGGCCAGTGAAGTCGTTTCCGGCAAGGTTTGTGTGTCTGTGAGTAAGTTGGCTGAGGGAGGCGGCGTTGTTGGATCGGTATTGAGCTCCTCACCAATCGCTGGAATTAAGTCAGAGGCTGGAGTGGGTGTAAAGCCAGCAAGGACACGGGTGTACTGGCCTGAAGGGACATCAACGCTGGCACCTGTAATGCTTTCTACCACAAAAATTTGCCCCCGCAAGGTTGCAAACAGCTCAAAGTCGGGCGTTACTTTTCCAGAAATAATTGTTCCGCGTATTCCGACGGTTGCTGTGCGGGTACCCAGTCGAAAGCTTTCTGGATTTTGCCGAGCGATGCGTCCTGTAATCGCTTTAAACGTTCCTTGAGCTACATTCATTGACACTTTTGGAGTGCCAACCTCGGTAAACTCGTCAATCTGTAATTCTGTATTCCCTCCTACAGAGATAACGGTGCCATCATTCAGTACGATTTGAGCGCGCGCATTTTGAGCTGTTACAAAAATGTCTTTTGTTTCAAGAGGGCTGCCTGTTTGGGCTTGGATGGAAAGGTTATCTCGTTGAATCACGGCGCTTCCGCTAAGGAGGCTGACCGTACCAACCGCCGCGTAACACGTCATAAAGCTCAGTATTGCGTAAAAGATACAAGCCTTGAATGCTAATTTAAACATATCGAATATACCTGACTGTTTGGGTGAGCACGACCAATGCGTAATTTCATTCTATAAAGTATGTGTATTGCAGTAAAAACGAAAGTAAAAAATGCTGTTTTTTTGCAGGAAATAGAAAAAAACTTCACCTATGTGTTTCAAACAACAGAAAACAGAAAAAAACGACTAATAATTAAGTGATTTTGAACCTTTCTGTTATATTAATCTAAAGTATTGTCATAAGGTTGTTGTGCTGTGGCCCATAAGTTAAGTGTTCGTCTCATTATTAATCTTCTATTTGGATTGATGCTAGGTGTTTTACTGCTGACGGGTGGTTTTTCCTATTTTAGCGCCAATACATTGAGCAATGATTTGAACTATCTTCAATCAGAGACCGCTAGCGTGGCCGCCAGCCTTTCACAATCGGCCCAAGCACTCACGCAAATGGAGCAACAGGTTAAACAATTAGCAGGAGCGCAGACAGCCGTATCCGCTTTGCAAGGATTGCAGACACGCCTTGATGAAACTGAGCAGGCGAGTGGCGAGATCGATGCAGGGCTAAATCAGTTAAGACAAGTATCAGCTCAGCAAAGTGAAAGCTTAATTCAAATCAGTGAAGTTACAGAGCATATAGCAACCAACCTGGAACTGGTGTCGGGTCCTTTGCACACCATGATTACGGCCGCACAGCAAATTAACCAGCAGTCGCTACAAGCGCTCATCGACTTTTATAAGCTGGGCCGAAGCGAGCCTGATGCGTTAGCATCGCTTGAAGAAAGTCTTCAACAGGTATATCGCGCAACGTCAACGATGACATCGGCAATGTTTAATGTTGATCAAAGTGATGATACGCGTAATCTGTTGGTTGATGTTCGACGAGAGTTAAGGCCTTTTCGAAATCAGGTTCGTCGTTATGCAGCTTTAGATGACTCGTTTGAAAGAGAGATATTGGCAACTGAAATTATTGCAGCTCTGGAAGGGTTGATTAGCCTGTCCGTTCGCATTCAAACAGGTAGTTTAGACTTGGCTAATCGAACAGCCGCTGAAGCGAATGAGTTAGCGAAGCAAACACAGGCTGCAACCCGTACACAACTTGAGACCAGCGCCAACTCAACCGACGTATTGGACCATGCGCTCAAGTTGATTAATCAATCCAATGAAAGTCACCGGTTAGTGATCGGTGATTTGTCCTCATCTGTTCAGCAATTATCTGTTTCTTTACGAAGTATTCCCGAGGTGGAACGTCAGATCGATGCATCTCTAGCAGCTATGCAACGTGCGATTGCATCTGACCAAGTCGAGCGTATTGGGCAAGCTGAAAACCGTGCTATGCAAGCTCAACGCAATGCCGAAACGGTTCCTCTGATTTTGCTGGCGTTTATTTTTATTGCACTTGTTATTAGTTTAACCATTGGCCTGTTATTACAGCGCTTATTGGTAAAACCCTTGGCTAGCTTTGTAAGTGGCGTTCGCCGTGTGACAGACAATGACTTAACGTCTCAGGTAAGTGATGCAGGTGCAATCGGTGAGTTAAAATCGGTTATTGCTTCAGTAAATGCGATGATTAAGAGTTTGCGCCAAAATGTTCTGGATATGAAGCAATCAGGTCTGAGCATTAGCGAAAGTGCAAAAATGATGACGAATACATCCAATAAAACCCGCGATGCGCTTGAGCAGCAGGCACAAGGTGAGCAAGCGATTATCAACTCAACGGGTGCTTTGGCTGAAATGGTTCGCGAAGTTGCTAGCCGTGGTGAGTTAGCAGGGGAGCAGGCACACTCTGCCAACCAACTCATTCAAGATAGCCAGAAAGACATTGAGAATGCCAAGCGTGAAATGGCCAGTCTTGCTGAAACCGTTAATCAATCGAATGAAGTTATTCAGTCGCTTAAACAGCAGAGTGACGATATTGGACAGGTTATTAGTGTTATCCAAAATGTTTCGGGGCAAACCAATCTGCTTGCATTGAATGCCGCGATTGAAGCTGCGCGAGCAGGCGAAAATGGACGTGGATTTGCAGTCGTAGCCGATGAGGTTAGGCAATTGGCGCAACGGACGAGCGATGCTACGATTGAAATACGCGAACTGATTGAGCAAATTCAAGCGCGTGCAGATTTGGGTGTGCAATCCATGACCCAGGGCTTGGCACAAGTTGCAAAAAACACACAAGCAACGGAGTCCGTTGCTCAGTCGCTTGAGTCTGTAATAAAACAAGTGGCAACCATAAGTCGCTTGAATTTAGAAATTGGAAAACATACTCGCTCCCAACTCCAGCAACTAGGAGCGATTGAGGCAGGAGTCGAAAGTGTTCGCCAACAATCAGAGCACGCCAGTGAAGCTGTTTTGGATAATGTGAGAGCCAGCGAAAGTCTCAACGTCACAGCAGGTACCTTAGAGGACTTGGTTAAGCGCTTTACAATTTAACCTCAGGGAGTGAATCGTGCTTCAGTTTATTCAGTGCACTATCACCTGATCTTGTAATCCATACAGGCGGTCCTTTTCAAGGACAAGATTACCGTGTTGCACGCGCCTGCATAGATTTAGGCAGCCATTACATCGATTTAGCGGATGACCGTCGTTTTGTCTGCGATATCACTTCACTTCATGAGCAAGCGTGTGCTCAAAATGTACTGATTGTCTCAGGAGCAAGTTCAGTGCCTGGGCTTTCTTCTGTGGTTGTAGATCATTTTGCTCAGCAGTTTTCAACACTTGAAGAAATCGATAATGGACGCTATGTGCTGAGAAGGGGATAGGGCCCTATATACCTACGCTTTCGGCAATCATTCTTGCATATTTTGAGTGCTGTGGTGGTTGCTGGAACGGGAGCAGGTATTGCCTTTTTTATGTTTATGGCAAACCGTTCTTCGAATGTAACTGCAATAGCGGTCACAGCACGCCATGTGGTTTTGGCGGATTGGATCTTTACGACGCCAGCCGTTTTACTGCATATTCACAGGCATCACGTCAGAGTTCTTTGCCAAAGAAATCGGTTACGAAGTGTTGGCATATGGTGGGATTGTCGGTGCGTTAGCTGATATCAGTATTTTGTCTGGTAGCGTTCTAGATATTCTGATTGGTATTTGGTTGCTGCTTGGCAAAAAGCTGAAGCGTTGCTTCCAGCTGCAAATGATCGTGATTGTAACGTACACACTGTTATTAACGGCTATCGATCCAAGCCTTTGGCTTCATCCGTTTGGTCCACTGACAAAAAACGTACCGATACTTGTGATGATTTATGGTTTATACAAACATGAGTGCTCAAGGCTGGGACAAGTAGAGAGAGTTAGGAGCTAAGATGTTTGCACATATTTTTGTGCGATCTGCTTATATCGTCAGGCTTCAGTTTTTACCGCCCAAATACGACGTAAAGTGAGAGATTTTTCACTTAGTTTCACTCTATATATAGTTTCGTATAATATATATTATGTTAAATTTACTATATTGGATTGGGGGGGCGTGCTGCTTATTTGTGTAGTTTCCGGTTCAACTCTGAATTAATTCAGCTCTATCGGAAACTTTCGCTCTTTCTGCTGGCGTATCTGGCTTGGTCCTCTGAAGAACATCTAGATGCTCTACTCTTGGCAGAATTTCTTACACGTGGATCAATATCTCGGCTTTGACAATTGGCCAGAGTAGATATGCAACTGACTGGAACTCAGTGTGGAAAAAACCAATAACCGATACACATGTCTAGCTGATGGTATGCGATTACGCTATACATGATTTTTTTATCCAACCAATCTCCTAACTTTCGTTCCAGTCCATAGGCCTCGATCTCAAAATCATAGCTAGTGATATCAGCTGCCCAAATTAGCTGGGCTGCTGGAAGCATGAGGGATGGATATTTCGTAATTCCTACTCTAAGACTTACGAGCATCTAACGCCACTTCGAATATAGTCGAATAGTGAATAAAATATGCTCTCAAGCTCACTCAAAGTGTCTGAGCGTCTCCCTTCCCTTTTACTCCTTCAATTACATATCGCTTATGTAGACAAAATGGCGTCATTCACATCTATGTTAATTTCTTTCCATCGTTTAACTAATGTTGCAACACATGGATTACCGGCAAGCTGGTTCATACGAACCCAATCAACATCCAGTAAATCAGCAAGTAGCTCAATGTCCAATTCACCTTTTAAGGTGTGCCATTGTCGGATGCTCGGCTGCCTCATTAACTGGGCTTTTGGAGAAGTTAATCCACCAACAACAAAATATCCCTTTTCCTTGTCGTACCATATGCGTTGAATGCCAGGTATGTTACTCATCCAGCGTTTGATATCATTTAAAGGCTTATCGAAGTATCGGGATAATAAGGTATCTAAACTACCACTTATTGATGTGTCTTTTTTCTTACCTCGCTTATCTAACCAACGCTGAATAACCTCTTTTTTCACCTGATAGTAAGTTACCTTTGCTTCATTTTTCTGATGAAAAAGGACTAATTGCTCCTGCCACAGTTCAACCAATTCGGGTAATTCACTTTCAAAGCGCATTGTTGCCTTTTGGCTGGACAACACACCATCATCACTCAACTCTTTGACAATATTGTGCAATACTTCAATATCAGGAAGCATCCAATCCATCAACGGATAAGGTTTCTGTTTCTTGGTTAAATCCGAAAACGCATCTTCCATACCTAGTGGCAGTACATTCGGTTGGTCATATGATGGATCTTGCATCATGATTGACACTTGTGCGTCCTCACCTCTACTCAAAACAAGTGTAATTCTTGCCGCAAATCGCCGTTGTTTATCAACTTCTGAACCGTAGTAATCCATTACGACATTCTGCCGATAACTATAAGGCCAATTCTCATTCATCAAATTTAGCAAGTCATCTACAGATGTTTCGAAATTGGACAGGTACTCATTCGCTTTCGAAGTCATATCAGAATCAGTGGGGTCGAAAGGAATCAATACAGGTCTGTCGTTTGAAACCGTAAATAAATAACCATCAGTAATGACGATGGTTGATTCGTTTAAGCAAGCGCGTTGCAATGGTAAAACCTGCGAAATAGGTCTATCAGAGTCAATCAGTAAACGTTTGAGCTCTAACTCTTTAAGAACCACTTCAAGCTTTCTAATAATCGCTTCTTTGTAATCCTTGGTATCCAATAAGTCGTTATTGTAGTTGTAATATCCACCTTCATATGCAACGTATAGCTTGATCGGATCGTCGTCTCTTTTTGACTCGATTAACAACCCTTTTTCAACTGGATCTCCAGTTACATCATGAGGGTTTACGTTGATATGTTGAACTGCACACCGTGCAACTAACGACTTCGTTAGTGGATAACGATCATCTTCAATACCTTTTTCCTGATCTAGCAGAATCAAAACACGATCCGAATGATCAAGCTTTATCCGTTCAAAGTCATTTGGCACAACACCATCCAGTAAATTCCACGAAACATCGACGCTTTTCAGTGCAATTAGCGATTTAAACAAGTCTAATATTTCTTCACAAGCAACAACGGCATTAACTCTTAGGTCTATCACCTTGATTTCACCGGATATCTCGATGCTTGGGAAAGATGACTTTGCCTTATTGGCTTTATGCTTTGTTTTCAACATCAGTGGTTGGAGATTTAAGGTTTTAGCTGAAAGTTCAAAACCATAGTCACGCGCAAAAAGGATAAACGCATCTTGCACTGGTTTTAACACCATAGGCCAACTTTGCTCAAACCTAGTTGGTGTAGAAAGATCCAGAAACGGACGCTGTTTCCGTGAATTTTTACTCTTTCCAATTTCTTTAAACAGTGTACCTCTCGGTTTTCTTTCATGGCCAGGATACCACCTGACGAGTACCTTATTTTTGTCATAGACCCATAGAGGCTTCTGAATGCGATCTATATCATCATCATTAGATAACGGTCTTAATGGAACATTGGTATAAAAGAGAGCAATTTCAGTGGTATTACCATCATTTAACTGCTGAGTTCTACAATCTAGGCTGATCGCATTGACACCGCCAGCCCAGCTATCTACTTTCAATAACGGACAACCTAAACTGTAAGCGCCTTTACAATGACCGCCAAAAGCCCGTAATGATCGCATCATTAGTCGAATCCACACAGGATTTAACACCGGTGAATATTCAACTCGAACGGGAGTAATAGGTTGCAACTCAGCGTCTACAATAGATGGAGGAATATCACTTGAACTTTGTAAAGCCACATAGAGACCAAACTGATTACCATTTTTTTTCATTAAATAGGCAAACTGCCGACTGTCTAGTTCAGCATCAATACGCTCTTCCCAGGCTTTCTTCTCTTTCCACTGATAGCTGTTATTGAGAAGTGGATAGTGATAAACAACAAATTTATTGGCTTTATCTGCATCAACCTCGCTATTCAAATAAACCAAATGAGACAGCGGCAACTTCCTCAAATCTTTATTTTTATCCATTAACCTTGCTCCCCCATACGCTGCCAAACTATTTTTGAAAACCACTTAAAGCCAGACGTCATTTGATATCCATCACTCATCAAACAACCTGGGAGAAACAGGATTGAAGCATTCTCAACTTTTACTGGCTCCAACATTCCAGAAAAGCCCGATAAGGAACAATCTTCACCAGTCAATAGGTTCGCGATAACCAAAATGGCATTTTCACCACGGATTTGTCGGATCTTTTCCAGCTTTTTAATTAATCCCAAAGGCGCAAATTCAGGATTCTTTCCTGAAGCAAGCCATTGCTCAAAGCCTTCATCTGACTGTTCCAGAGCAGCTATCGACCAAAATTTAGCATCAACAAAGACATCCGCGTTGGCTATCTCAAAATCATATAATTCAAACAGCTCATGGTTGTAGACGTCTTGTTTAGTGACTAGCTGCTTGTCATTCAGCAGTGCGCGAATACCTTCCTCACCAATACGCCCTTGTAAAATTCGTTGAATCACAACGGGATGAAACGCAAATTGCTCTTCAATGTCATTGGCATACGGCTGAAACGATGTTCGAAAACCTTTACGATTAAACCAATCCGAAATAGCAGGTTGCCGGTTAACAACCTCATAAAGCGTCTGTGGGTTATACTTAATCAATCCCGCTGCACGCTTTTCAAAGAACTGCCAACTTTTGGGGTCGTACCATATTTCACCAGTAACCTTTGTTTCCTTGGGCCGTTCAAAGCACGCCCAACGACACAAAGGCTCAGTAATGCCAAACGTGTTGTTATGCGGCATCCATTGGAGATCATGCTGCAATACAGCGCGGCCTAGTTCATGCCAAAGCACTGAAATATCTTCGATACAACCCTTACCTTGTCGTACATCTCGGATAGCGGAAACTAACTTGTTATCAATAATATCTACCGCAGCAGCGCCATCTTGGGATCGCGTTTTCAACAGGGTAAAAAAGTTGGAAACCGATGCATCTTCGGAATGAGTAAGATCATCAATCAGCTGATTATTAAGGTTTGAAACCCAATTTCGGTTGTTAGTACAAACGGTTAATTGGCCGTAGTTGCGAAGATGGCCTGCTAAATCATCGCTTAAATGAATGGCGACATGGGGCACATACGTCCAAGCACGTTCAATACGACCAACTTGCTGCTGCACGTCAGCAGCAAGATTCTTAACGTAGTCATTTGTCCCTTTATAGAGCTTGTTTAGCTCCTGGATTTTAGCGACTGAGTTATTCATTAACGGCATAATAAATTGCCGCTGCTGCTTGCGTGAAAACTCTGAACGTCTGACTAATTTTTCTAAGTTTCTGAGCTGAAAGCCAGCATGAGACATTTCATCATCAGCGTCATTGCTATCCCATGGTGAAAAGTAAAAGTGCTTACTTTCAATAATAAACAGTGACGTCAGATCCATCTGTCCTTGAGAGTTGGGCAAGGAGTAGTCCAAATTGATGCCATTGGTAGCGGATGCAGTTTGTGTCATTACCACCACGGTGCGGCCAGAGTCGAACGCCGCTTGATAGGCGCGCTCAAATCCTTCTCGCTTTTGTGCTTCAGCATTGAGCAAGCAAATCATCATGGGCTTACCGTTGACAGCCAAAGTAATAAACACATCGTCAAAAGAAGACAATACGCCAGTGGTTAAACGCTCCATTTCAAGCCAATCCGCGCTGATCCTACTGTTTTCTGCGGTATCACTTATCAACCACTTCCGAAGGTATTTGACTGAGTTAACAAAGGCCAGGTGTCCTTTATGTTGTGGCTCATTCGCTGCCAAATGCAGAACGTGCAGTAATTTAAACAACACAGACTGACGGTATTCATACTTGTAATCAGAGTGCTCAGCCTCAAAAAATGCAGCGTTCAAATGCAGTTTTGCCTCCTGAAAAACTGGCGCATTGATAGCATCATCAAAGTCATGAATCGTGGTTTTCAGTGTCGAGCGACGCTTTTCAGATTTGTCTTTAACCAACGAGCGGATCACCGCCATTTGTAACTGCTTATCCTCGTCAGTTTGTAAATATGGAATCGGCTTCTTAAACCAATCTTCGGGGCGCTGCTCAAAGCTATCGCCCAAAAAACTCTCGGTACATTGTGGATTGCGGGCCTGAGCCACGTAACGCAAAGCGCTTTCAATCCAGCGTATATCGAAATGACCAATCCCCCTTTCGATATAAGAGGTTGCGGATAGTGCAAAAACGATGTTTCGACTCGATAACGAAACCATTAACCCTTCTGGTGTTGTCGGCAATAGTGCGCGTTTAATCTTGATCCTCAACGGGTCAATATCCGCTTCAGCTTCATCAGTGGTTAATAGCCAGGTTGTTAGGCCAAACATATTTGTCTGAGTATTAGGCAATCGGTTTGATTTACTGAGCTCTTCTAACTCAGGCAAGCTAGTGCGAGGCAAGGAGAACAGTGATAAACTGGGTAACGCTGTGCTGTAGTAGGATGGTCGATAGTCATTCGCAGGATCAAACAGCAATCGGTTTAGCCGAACGAGATACTCATAGGCTTCGGACTCATCGGTTGCGAACTGCGACAGCAATAAACTGAAGCGTCTGATATATTTCTCCATCACACGCAAAAAATCACCGACATCAATTAATTCTTCATCGCTTTGCCCATAACTTTTCACTTCAAAGCCATGAGGTTTTTGCTGTAACTGCAAAGGCTCACTGGTTACTAAGTGATCTGAGCGAAACAGATATTTCTTTTCGAACGGAACACCTAATTCATACTGTTTTAAGGGCATTACCAGCGCCCTAGACTGATTCAGATCGACCCCTTTGCTGGTCAAATCCTCCTCTAACTCCGCAATAAGCTGTTTAAGCTCACTGTAAAGCTCAGGTATAGGTTCAGCAGTAACAAACTGCATTCGCGCTAATAGGCGCTTACCCCCTTCAAGTAATTGACCAATACACTCAGGCGGCTCTTGAACCATTTGGGATTGTGCGAGTAATGTTTGTAAAATGTCGGCTTGGTAATCAAACTCATCAACAAATATCACCTTACCGGCCAGTTGTCCGCTCGACATTCTGACTTTCTGTTTACCGTCGTAAAAGGAAGCGAACAGCTTCTGCGTCGTTAACACCAGCAAATGTTGCTTATCATCGTGCCAAGCAATTGCTGGGAAAATTCGACGCACCCATTTATTTTCTCTATATAAACGAAGCTTTTCTTTTGCTTGTTCTGTGAGTTCATGCGTCTTGCCATGGTGCTTACTGGCATACTTCACTGCCTTCTCTAAGGATGACATACCCCCAAGTAGCGTGCGCTCGACAAAGCCACACAGTTTTCTTAGTTCCTGCTCTTCTCGTTCGAGTAAGACGCCCATCGAATCAGGATTTTTCTTTTTGTACTGAACATTACGGGCAATGGCCGCAACGTTGTGGCAAGCACGAACGAGAGCCTCTTTATCAGCATTAGAACGAAACACTCCTAAACCATGGATGTCCTCAATGGCCTTATAAGGATCGGGCAAGTCAGACTTTTGAACGCCTTGTTCATGTGGCAGTGCCCTTTGAGAAACCGCACTAACGACAGTTTCATCCTGAGCATAAAGGATACTAACGAGCAGTGGATTACCTGAACTGTCTTTTGCACTCGTGGCACTTTCATAAATGTCATGCAGGATGTTCCAGCGATGGGTGACCAATATGGCCTGCAACCCTTTGGATTTTATAAATTCAAGGCTCGCTGGAATTTTCCCGTCTGGGCTACGATACAGAGAACTGCTTTTACCACCGCCTGTGGGGCCTTGTAACTGGCAAAAGCCAGCAATAGCCTTTTCGTTCTTTGCATTAGCCGATAGAGCAAGTGCCTGTTCAATCGTATGCGCAATAATTTGATTATAAGAAGTCGGTATTGGCTGACTCATCTAAATCCTCGTTAACTTGATATTCCTTTTGAGTTTCGCCCCTTTTTTAAAAGGGGCGACAAGGTTGGAGACAACTCAACACCAACAAATGATTCATTAATTCAATTCAGGCACGATCTCTTGTGACCAACTGTCTTCCATCAGCATTCTGAATGACATACCACACGACGCCACTTCCAATGTAAGTTCACCAGTATCTACCGCCGTCTTAACGTGCTCAGTTATGTGATCGGTTCCAGTGTTAACACCATAAGCAATCAAATGTGCAATGAGTTTGCTTATGGTGTCCTTACCTTTTGATGTTTTCGCTAGCATCCCAGAGATTAATGAGCATTTCTAATGATGACAGGCGCACCTTTCTATCTATGCTTTTTTACTGTGGCTTAAATTCATCAGATAAACAGACGCTGCTAATGCGAAAACCGATAAAGCCAAGTATATTGCATCCAGTGGAGTAGTAAACCGAATGTCTACCACTGCTCTGAAAAATTCGATTATCACTGCAAGAATCACTACCCGGACGATCTTATCCTTTAACTCATCAAATGTCTGGATATTGAATGGATGAGCGACTCCACTTTCTTCCGACTCATCTATCGGCGAAATGAATAGCCTGTATGACCCTGCACCAAACATCAGCAGAACGACCGCTACCAGATAAATATCAACGGCTAAGATGATATCGGTAATGATAAAGTCATGAATATCCTGGTCACTCGACCCAAGATAGTATTCAAATGTCATCCACGCCACTTTGAAAATATCCATGGTTCCAACGACGAAAAGCACCAATGATCCTAACAAGCTAGAAACAACTGCGATTAGAACCAGAAATCGTGAATTCCACAATATTTTTTCTAGAACAATTTCAACCTGCTTCAACGTCAAAAACCTTTATGTTTACTCAGCTTTTATAAGCTGATTAAGTTTATTTAAAATAACCAGCTGATAATGGCTGAATAGTTACAATCTTAAAACATTTTTACTATATGTTATAGCCTCACAGGAACATCAGTTGTTCCAGCTATTTAGCCATACGGTTAAAGCTTTGATTGATGATGTTTCGATAATGATCGCGTCTGCTTCCATACAGACCTCACTTAGCTGCTTATCTATCTTTAAATTCAGGCCATGCAGGCCGCTAATCAGCTGTACCGCCCCCTCTTCACCATAGAGTGAGTTTACGAACTCATTGATCACCATTTCAGTACCGACTGAATCCAGCTCTACTCTCAAGAAATTCTCAAAGGCTTTACGCAACTGAACGCTATTGGTGGCAAAGTCAGGATAAAAGCGATCTATATCGCCTGAGCACCTTTGATTTATAACGTACAGCTTTATAGCGAGGTAATAACCTAGATCTTCTACTATCCTATATCCATACTCAAACCCAACAATCCAGGTAAGGACAAAACCATGAAAATCGCTGTTGCTCAGACATCTCCAACGGCACTGACGGATACCGAGCTTTATGGCCTAGAAGCCTTATGCGAAGAAGCCGCTCAACAAGGAGCGGATATACTCGTAACCCCCGAAATGGGCTTAACAGGCTATGAGGCTCCTCTAGAAGCACTTTCGAGCCTAGCACTCTTTGTTGACGATGCAATATTACAAAAGGCCCGAACACTTGCAAAAACCTACCAGCTTGCCATCGTGCTTGGATATGCAGAGATGGATGAGCAAGGGCGCTTCTATAACTCGGCACAATTCATTTCGGCTGAAGGTAAATGCCTGCAAAATTATCGTAAAACCCATCTGTATGGTGACTTAGATAAAAGCCGTTTTTGTGCAGGATCTGAATTAATGGCACCCGTCACGTATCGAGATTTTAAAATAAGTTTAGCGATTTGCTACGATGTCGAGTTTCCGGAGCTTGTCCGCTGGCATCGATGCCAAGGTGCGGATCTGTTGCTTGTCCCAACGGCTAACATGCACCCTTTCACGACGGTCGCTACACACATGATACCCAGCCGCTCAATGGAAAATGGCATGGTGATCGCCTACGCTAATTACACAGGTTTAGGGCGTTCGATCGATTATTGCGGTAGATCCTCCATATGTGCTGCCGATGGTCAGTGTGTAGCAACGCTTGAAGATAGCACGGGCATGCTAATCGCAGATATCCAGCAAAAAGACATCGAAACGGCTCGTAGGCAAATGCCTTACCTTTCTGACCGACGTTTAGACCTATACTGATCTTGGAGATGAACCCATGGATGCCCCTTTTTCAATGTACGGCCCCGACTTTCCGTTTGCCTATGACCACTGGTTAAAGCACCCTGAGGGCTTGGGCAGGATACCGGTCAATCGTCATGGTGCCAAGGTAGCGATCATCGGGGCGGGCATAGCCGGCTTGGTGTGTGGATATGAGTTGATGCGCATGGGCCTTCGTCCGGTTTTTTATGAATCGGGGCAACTAGGAGGGCGTCTTCGCTCGGCATCGTTTGAGGGTGCAGAGCACATGATTGCAGAATTAGGCGGAATGCGCTTTCCAACCTCTTCACGCAGTTTTTATCACTATTTAGATTTGATGAATTTGAAGACAGCGCCATTCCCTAATCCCCTCACTCCCGCGGCTGGCTCAACCGTTATTGAGTTAGAGGGAGAGCGGTTTTATGCGAAAACGCTCTCGGATTTACCGCCTATTTTTCAAGAAGTCGCGCAGGCCTATGATTCTGCCTTAGAAGAAGGTGCTCACTTTAGTTCGCTTCAGGCCGCGATACAGCGTCGAGATCCAAATGCCATCAAAGCCATCTGGAATCCGTTGGTAAAGGCGTGGGATGAACGCACTTTTTATGATTTCATTACCACCTCCAAGGCATTTCGCCACTTGAGTTTTCGTCACCGTGAAATATTTGGCCAAGTCGGTTTTGGTACAGGGGGATGGGACTCAGACTTTTCAAACACTATGTTGGAAATCCTGCGCGTCAATGTGACTGCATGCGACACGGATCAACATTTAGTGATAGGGGGTGTTGAGCAGTTGCCAAAACGTTTGTGGTCTCATGAGCCTGAAGATCTATCCTATTGGCCAAATGGTACCTCCTTACAAAAGCTTAACCAAGGTGCACCAAGACCTGGGGCTGCAAAACTCTTTCGCGACCCTGAGGGTTTATACGTCACGGATCGTCGCGGTCATACAGACCGTTTTGATGCCATTGTATGCACGTGCCAGAGTTGGCTGTTAACCACGGCCATAGATACTCAAGAAAGTTTATTTAGTCAGCCTTTGTGGATGGCATTAGACCGAACACGTTATATGCAGTCCGCAAAAACCTTTGTCATGGTTGATCGCCCTTTCTGGAAAGATAGACACCCTGAAACGGGCGAAGATTTAATGTCGATGACGTTAACGGATCGCTTAACGCGAGGCACCTATTTATTTGATCACGGCCCTGATCAACCCGGTGTAATGTGTTTAAGCTATTCGTGGATGAGTGATGCGCTAAAGGTGTTACCGCTGGATGCCGAAAAACGGACGGAATTGGCACTGAGCGCGCTGTCTAAAATTTATCCCGATGTTGATATCAAGTCGCATATTCGCAGCAATCCAATAACCGTCAGCTGGGAAAATGATCCCAACTTTTTAGGTGCATTCAAAGGCGCTCTGCCTGGGCACTATCGCTATAACCACAGAATGTATGGACACTTTATGCAACAAACGCTCTCGCCGGATCATAAGGGTGTGTTTCTAGCAGGTGATGATATTAGTTGGACACCCGCATGGGCTGAAGGCGCTGTACAGACAGCGCTCAATGCCGTTTGGGGTGTGATGAACCATTTTGGCGGGCAGTCGTCTTTGGCAAACCCTGGCCCCGGAGATGTATATCCCGTATGGGGCCCAATTGACTTAGACGAACTGTCTTAGCGGGGGATTACTCCCCCATCACCACGCCCTCTCTCCGCGGATCAGCCCCGCTGAAATAACCAGATTCATCTTTTTGAATGGCTTGTAACCCACTGGTTAAATCACGTTCTACAACCTCATGGCCTTTAGCTTCTAGTTCATGGCGTATTTCATCTGGGAAGCGCTCTGCCTCAAGCAAGGTCGGCCCATTGAAACTAAGTGCATGGGGAAGACTGATTGCATCCTGTGCATTCAGCCCCCAATCGAGCATAGCAATCAAGGTTCGTGCAGTGTAATGAATAATTGCTGCACCGCCCGGTGATCCGAGGCTGGCGACAAACTCACCCGTCTCGCGATCAAAGACAAGTGTTGGACTCATGCTGGAACGAGGACGTTTACCTGGCTCGACGCGATTCGCGATGAGACGCCCCTGCTCATCTGTGGGCTGAAATGAAAAGTCAGTGAGCTCATTGTTGAGCAAATAGCCACCAGCAAGCCCTGTTCCTCCATCCACAAGCATTCTTGAGCCAAAGGCAGCCTCTATCGTGGTGGTCATTGCCAATGCATGGCCTTGCTGGTCGACAATACTAATATGGCTGGTACCGTATTCGGGTTGGTCTGGCATGCTGACAAAGCTCACCTCCCAAGCGCCGGGATTGCCAGCCTCAGCTCTTCCCATTGAAGACTCACCGATTAAGTTGGCACGCTGCGCCAAATAGTCGGGCGACACTAAGGACTCCCACTGATTGCCTGGTGCTGGCACGAAGTCTGGATCAGCAATATAAAGCGCGCGATCCGCAAAGCTTAAGCGCGAAGCTTCCGTAAAGTTATGCAGCCATTCGACACTGATCAGCTCATTCTCATATGCGGGCGTCATCATCGGCCGCTGCTCTAAAATACCGAGTATTTGCATAAGCGTTAGATGGCCTGATGAAGGCGGTGGAAAACCACAGACGCGATAGACTTTCCAATCGGTACAAATCGGGGCTCGCACAATGGGTTCATACGCAGACATATCATCTAGACTGATCGCACCAGCATAGGTTGGATGTTGCTGGACCTGCTCAACTAAATTAGAAGCTATCTCGCCTGTGTAGAAAGCGTCACTGCCCTGCTCTGCGAGTGTTTTAAAAATAGCGGCCAGAGCTGGATTTTGTAATTGATATCCAATTGGCAAGGGGGTTTGTTGCGCATCATAGTAAAAGGAGGCTGCTGCAGGATTGAGTTTCAGAGCGCTTTCATTGGCCAGCAGACCTTGTAGGCGAGGACTGACAGGAAAGCCTTGCTCAGCTAAGGTAATCGCAGGAATAAAAAGCTCAGCCCAAGGCAAATTACCGTGCTCTTTATGCGCTTGCTCAAGCATGCGCAACACACCCGGCACACCAACAGATAAGCCGCTGGCGGCTGCATCCATAAAGCTTAACGCATCTCCTGATTCCGTTAAAAACAGCTCGGGAGTGACCGCTGCGGGAGCCGTTTCTCGTCCATCATATGCCAGTACTTGTTCGCCATCAAAATACATTAAAAAAGCACCGCCCCCGATACCGCTGGATTGAGGCTCAACTAGGGTTAGCACCATTTGAACCGCAATTGCCGCATCTAAAGCCGATCCACCCGCCTTAATGATTTGATATCCTGCATCGGTTGCCAAGGGGTTTGCCGCTGCGACAGCGAAAGTCTTAGTTTTCCAGCCAGGCTTTTCCTGATAACCCGTAGCCGCTTCCGGCTGTATCGGAATTTGGTAACGAAGACCTGTATCAGCAACAAGACCTGATGCACTGAGCAAAAGACCGGTCAGAGCAAGTGTCTTGAATGGAAATCGTGCAGAAAATGAAGTAATTGGCATGCGTCTATCCTTTGATTGCAGAGGATCTTAATTTAAAAAATACAGAGATCCTGATGTATTGTCTTTGCGTAATCTAACAGATACTAACAAATCATGACGGAATCGCCAGAAGACAATGAATAAACTAAACCCTGAGAAGCTACTCAACAGCAAATGGACAGCGGTATCACCTCAAAATAAAGAAAAACACTTTATAGTTATTGAATTAGTCCGCGATGAAAATGAACGGGTACACGCCTGTGTGCTTGAAGCCGTGATGACTAAAAACACCTACCCTATGCCCTGGCAAAGCTTGAAGAACCATGACATATGGCAGCTTGGCTGGAAATAACTCCAGCCTACACCCTAAAGCGCGCCATTAACTGACGTAGATGCGATGAAAGCTCGGTCATCTGCTGACTGGCTGCAACAACTTGATTTGCACTTTTTGAAGTTGAGTCTCCAAACTGATTTATGAAAACCAGGTTTTGATCAATGGTTGAAGCGACCTTGGCCTGCTCTGTTGCCGCACTCGAAATTTGTTCATTCATTTCCACAATGGTATGAACTGAGTTGGCAATGTTCTGGAGTGCGCCTCCAACTTGTGAAGACTCTTGAACGGTGTTGCGTGCTAACTCCTGGCTTTTGATCATTGCCTTTACCGATTGATCAACACTGCTCATCAAACTACTCACCATCAGTTCGATATCTTCAACGGATTGATGTGTTCGATGTGCGAGTGTCCGAACCTCATCCGCAACAACAGCAAAGCCCCGCCCATGATCACCCGCACGCGCAGCCTCAATCGCCGCATTTAATGCCAGTAGATTGGTTTGTTCAGCAACGCTTTTGATGACTTCTAACACTTGAGTAATTTTATAGCTGTCCGCCGCGAACTGATTAATGACCTGTACTGACACCTCAATCTCATGCGCCAGGGTTTTGACTTCGTTCAGGACTTGAGTAACTTGTTGGTAGCCTTGCTGAGTGTGCGTGTCGGCTTCGAGCGTTGATGCCAATGCTTTTTGCCCATAGGTAGACACCTCCTCAACGGAATGTGCCATCTCATTCATGGCAACGGCCACTAACTCAGTCTGCTTTTGTTGCTCTTGCATGGCGATATGACTGTCAATTGAGATCTCAGCTACTTTGGATGCTTGATGATCCACTTCGTCGGCTGTTTTCTGAACGGCTTGGATCAGCTGATGAACGTGATCAATCATTCGATTAAACTCATTTGTAATCTCACTCATTTCATCCCGTGTTTGACTGCAGATACGCGTGGTCATGTCCCCCTCCGCCATGCGGTGAGTGGCTTGCCAAATATGTCGTATTGACTCTTTAACAGAGCGATAAAAGCCCGCATAAAGATACAAGATCAATAGCAGTAATAGACTCAAGCTGAAAAGCACGGTACGTAATTGACTGGTTAAGCTCTTGGATCGTTGCTCAAGAATACGATCAACTTGTGGAAGTAATACATTATAAGATGAGACTAAAGCATTAATCTCTTTAGAAATTAAATTGAAGTACTCCTGCCAATTCATTGATAAAGACATCGCTGAAATAATATGCTCATCCATATGTTCTCTTGCTGTCAAAGAGGCTGATTTCAGCTCACTCGACAGAGCGACATCTGGTAAATTGATTAAACGGGCTGATCGTTCAAAGTTATTTTGAGCTTCTGAAAGATCGTCATAGATTAGGTTGAGGCGATCACTTAGGCTGGATTCTAAAAAATCACCCTGAAGCGCATACATACCAAAGCTGCGCACTTGACCTAATAAATTTAGCAAGGTTGGTAGGTCGCGCATTAATAGTTCTAGCACATGCGCAATGTTTTCATCATGCTCCTTATTCAATCCGCTTCGCTGAACGATGTTGCGTTGCGCTCTGAATAACTCATTAACTAGATTTTGATGGGCGGCAAACTGTGCTTCTATCGCTCCTTGATGACTCACTTCATTGGAAAAATATTGCCAAATAGTGTCGCTGTTAGGCTCCAAATGGGCTTGATAGAGTTGAATTAAGTGCCGTAGCTTCGCCTCTTCTTGATTGGAGAATGCAAGAAGTGAAGCATCATCTCGAAAATAAGTAACGGATTTTATATCGCGGTGTAACATGGCCGCTTGAAGTATTTCGTTTAGAATAATGAGGTCATTGACCCCTTGGCGCTGATGGCGTGCTTGTTGTATTTCAGCAATGTCACTTTCAATCCATACATACGTCGTGATGGAGAGTGGCAACAGGAACAGCACACTCATCAACCAAAACTTGTTCTTATAGTTAAGTTGATTCATCAGGACTACAGCAGGCGTTAAAATACCTCTGATCATTTGTTTCAGCCTATTCATTTTTATTATTCAAAAAATAAGCTTAACTAACCCTGCTTTTATAAAACATAACGTAAATGTTCAATTTTTATGTTTGCCCGATGCTAATTGTTACTTATGCGCATGGGGTTAATTTGCAAAGTCTATCGACAAAAAAAGTCGCCAGTCATCCGGCCCAGCCGATGGAGACCGATGAACGAGACCCTGCCCTTCGTTTTCAAACCAACCTTCTCCCTTTAAAAGAGCAATCTGACCCGGCTCTAATGACTCCCAAGCAGGTTCATATGTTTTGTCTTGACGCCAACTTAGTGTTTGGGACTGATTTAACCACTCTGTTCCTTTACCTTTGAGCGTTGCGACCAATCGACAAGGCACTTTATCCGTGTGAAATTTGGGACACATTGCGTTTTCCAGCACCCCCATGCGAAAGCCAATTCGTTCTAATTCAAAAAGATAGGCAAACAT
This sequence comes from Nitrincola nitratireducens, assembly GCF_000585235.1. Classification (NCBI taxonomy): domain Bacteria; kingdom Pseudomonadati; phylum Pseudomonadota; class Gammaproteobacteria; order Oceanospirillales; family Oceanospirillaceae; genus Nitrincola; species Nitrincola nitratireducens. Next base: position 140,950 of record NZ_AONB01000004.1, read on the forward strand.
TTCAGCTATGGTTTGAATTTCATTTATAAAAACGGGCCGTGCCTCTGAGTTAGGCAGCGCAGATGCCAGATATTCACTAAGCTCTAATGGGGCTATGACCTGTCTAAGTGACAGATTGCCTGCTCCTTGCCTTAAGGTCAGTGCATACTCCAGAACGTCTTGACTGAACTGAGGGTTCCAAATGCATATCTGCGTGTCTGGATTGTATATCTCGGATAACACTGATGCGTCGGTTCCCGATACGGCGTAACGAGAAAAAGTAAGATTCTGTTCTAAAAGCATTTTTTATTGTCTCTGATAATGTTGTTTTTGTTATAGTATAACATACTAAATAAAAAGCCAAATTCGACTGATAATAGAGCAAGATTTGTATTTTCATCTTCCACAGTAGTATATTCAGATGTTTTCTCTAAATGATGCCTTCAAGCATGATGAGTCCAAGTGAATCTGAAAAAATTAAATTAGAACACGAGGCTGCGCGCTTATTTATGCGCCTTTATGAGGCTGCATTTCAGTTGCCCATGCGCCACATCTGGCATAATGAGCCACGAAAGCCAGATGTTTCGTGTTATCTTGACAACCAAAAGCTGGATTTAGAGATTGCGCATCTCTATGGCAGCGAAGCGGAAGCCATGCTTATCCTAGGCAGAGAAATCAACGAGCAAACCTTATCGGCCTTGCACCACCTGTTGCTGAGCCCAGTAGAAGATCGTCTATTGGAGGCACTCAATACACTTTTGTTGAGCAAGGCTCAAAAAACCTACCACAGTGAGCGCGTTTGGTTAGTCATACGCAACGCAAACCCGCTCTGGAATAAAGAAGAGTTAATACGCAATATACATCTAGTACATTTACCGGATAGTCATCCCTTTGAACAAATCTGGGTTATTGGTGATATGCAAGGCAGCTCAGGTATCATTAAGCTTTACCCATAAATACACGATACATATTAAGTATTTTTAATACATTTTAAGGTGTGTTGAACTTACGCCCCTGAATCCGCAATAGGCAAAAATACAAATGGATTTAAAAACAACCTCGTTACGCAAAGCTTTTTGGCACTACACCCTTCCATCCATTGCGGCTTTGCTGGTGAGTGGAACCTATCAGATCATTGATGGAATTTTTGTTGGGCATTTTATCGGCCCATCGGGACTTGCTGGAATTAATCTCGCATGGCCCTGGATAGGTATTTTACTTGCCGTCGGCATGATGATTGGCATTGGAACTGGCGCTCAGGTGTCTATCGCAACGGGTGCGGATAAGCATGACCTCGCCAAATCCTTCTTAGTCAATGGGCTCGCCTTACTGTGTATCGTCGGACTCCCGCTTGCACTTATCCTTCACCATAATAGTGAGTGGTTTTTATATATTCAAGGTGCAAGAGAGGATGCGGCCGCACAAGGAAATGCCTATCTTGGCATTATCGCCCCATCGGCTCCCATTATTCTAGCGAGCATTGCTTTGCCTTTTCTGGTTCGTAATCTGGGAGCCCCACGCATAGCAACCCTTGCCATGCTCACAGGAGCCATCAGTAATATTCTATTAGATGCCCTGTTTATCGCGTGGTTGGGCTGGGGGTTGCGAGGAGCGGCACTGGCAACGGTATTGGGTGAAAGTCTTTCAATTCTAATCTGCCTGTTTTTTTGATGGGGTCGCGCAACCCTCTTAAGCTGTCACTTAAGGATCTCAAAATAACCCTTGGCCAAATCAGCCGCATTGTGAGCACAGGTGCTTCGAGCATGCTAATGTATTTATACATCAGCTTTTCAGTCATCTTGCACAATGTGCTCTTATTAAAATATGGCACCGCCATTGAGGTGGCCGCGTACAGCATCTCGGGTTACCTCATGGCTTTTTACTATCTAACAGCTGAAGGCATATCTGGCGGCATGCAGCCTTTAGTGAGTTATTACTATGGAGCCCGTCAATTCCAGCGCGTTAAAGATACCTTTAAGCTGGCCGCCCAGTACGGAATTGGCATTGGGGTTGGTTTTGTCATCATGATTTTATGGGTGCCGGATTTCTTTGTCGGTTTTTTTAGTCGCGGAAACCCTGAGCTCGAAGCTGTAGCACGCTGGGCAATCCGCTTGCAATTATGCGGTTTGTTCTTAGATGGCTTCCTAGTCTTGGCTGCCAGCTGGTTTCAATCCTTGGGACTGGCTAGAAAAGCTACTTTAATAACACTCTTTAATATGATGATTCAGATACCTTTTCTACTAACCTTGCCTTGGCTTTTGGGGCTGAATGGTGTTTGGATTGCCGTACCGATTTCAAACTTATGCCTTTCAATGTTTGTAGCCGTTTTGCTTTGGAAAGAGTTCAAGCGACTTTAAACCTTGCTCTTTAAGGGCACAAAATAGATGAACAAGTGTCATAAAGGAACAAAATTGGCCGAGATTAGAGAGAGCTATGCGCAAGACAAGCCCATTTAAAAAATTCAAATATCGTCTGTTGCTCTGGAGCTTAGTGCTACTTGCTCCATTTTTTACTTGGGTTTTCTGGTCTGAAACACATCCATCGACCGAACGTGAGGTGCGTCTGCAGATGCACGAATGGCTAGAGGTACAATTTCCAGAACAGATGTCGTTAGAGGACGGCTGGCATGGCATGCACACCAAGCACACAACTGACGCCCTCCAGCCTATTGGCGTCGTTTTAATTCACGGATTAGATGAGCCGGGAAACATCTGGCAAGATTTACTACCGCAGTTGCAGGCGCTAGACCTGAATGTGTGGGAATTCCACTATCCGAACGATCATGCCGTGGACATGAGCGCCAACTACTTAGCAGAACAATGGCCTAGTCTTCCAAAAGATGTAGATCTTGTTTTGATTGGACACAGTATGGGAGGGCTTGTTGCAAGAGAGTTTGTTTCAAAGCATCGACATCCAGTATCCGAAACTGAACTTGTTGATGGCGCAAGTGTTAAGTCCATTATCTTAATCGGAACCCCCAATAACGGTTCAGAATGGGCAAGAATGCGCGGTTTCCTTGAGTTGCGAGACCATTTAACACTAAACAATGAGCGCCACTTAGATGCTTTCTCAGGGCTCAGAGACGGAACCGGAGCGGCAAAGCTGGACTTAAGGCCAGGAAGTGAGTTTTTAGAGGCCTTGAATCAACGCGCATGGCCCTCTCAGGTTGAAACACACGTCATCGCGGGTAAATTACTGGATCTTGATGATATGATCGGTGATGGGGTTGTACCGCTGGATTCTGCCCTGCTTCCTGATGGTGCAGCATCAGAAGTTGTTTTAGATGCTTCACATCGTGGGCTCTTGGTAAGGCTTATGCCCTCACAGGATACACCACCGGCCATCCCGATCATTCTTGAGCATCTAAAGCACTTAATAGACGCGGGCGCATAAATTGCGCCTGCTATGAATCCATGAGCATTTGCGTAATGATGTGCGCAGGTTGAGGACGTGAATAAAAATACCCTTGCGCCTCGTCGCAGCCTAATGAACTGAGCAATTCACCTTCAGACTCCTCTTCAACCCCTTCGGCAATCAGCGTTAAATCGACCAAATGCCCCATTTCGATCATTAACTTTACCAATTGTTGATCTTTAATCGATGCAGACATGCTAGAAACAAACGTACGATCTATTTTTAATCGATTGACAGGTAGTTCTTGAAGGTACTTTAACGATGAGTAACCTGTACCAAAATCATCAATCGCAATCGTAATGCCTCGATCTTGAATTGCTTGAAGTATCAAAATCATTTGGGACTGATCATTCATCATCATAGACTCTGTAATTTCAAGCTCCAATTGGGCGGGGTCTATACCCGTGCGGGACAGAATCGCGTCAAGCGTGTTCAGAAACCCAGGATCAACAAGCTGACGGACGGATACGTTGACAGCTACGCGCAAACTGCGACCCGTTGCTTGAAGCCAGCTGACCTGCTGCAAACAAGCTTGCTCCAGTATCCAGGCCCCAATCGTAATAATTAACCCTGATTTTTCAGCGATGGGAATAAACACAACAGGGGAAATAAGCTGACCTAAATGATGCCAGCGCACCAATGCCTCAACCCCACTGAGGGTCTTTGTTTTAAGGCAGTACTGAGGCTGGTATTCAATACGCAATTCATTTAGCTCAATGCAATGACGTAATTCAATGGTTGTTTTTAAGCGCTGCTGAAGCTCTTGCTCAAAACCTTCACCAAACACAACATAGGACCCACGTTTTTCGGCCTTAGCTTTTTTGAGTGCAATGCCTGCATTTTGCAGAAGTGAAAAGGCATTTAAGCCATGGTTTGGATAAACAGCCACACCAAACGTTAAAGAAACGGGAACTTCGTAATCCTTAATGCTAAAGCCCTGCCCTAAAGACTCTGACACGGAACTCATCAAGTCTGGCAATGAATCATAGACATCAATGGGTAAGATAATGGCGAAGTTGTCTGATGAAATACGCCCTATAGGACAGCTTGCACCCAGCACACGCTGCAGATGCTCACGCATACGAATCAGCGTTAGATCGCCAATTCGATGCCCCAAACCATCATTGATCGCTTGAAAATTATCGATGTCAGCCAGCAAAACCATACAGGGGTCTTGATGGCACATTTGCTCTTCAAGATGCTTAATGAAACCGTTTCGATTGAGTCCAGATGTTAGATAATCGTTGAAGGCAAGATTTTCAATACGCTCAAAAAGCGTGACGTTATCAAGTCCAACGGAAACATAGACCGAAAACAAGCGAATGAGACGGATATCGCTCTCCGTCAGGCTTCGGCTAGTGTGCAAACAAATGACCATTTCATCATCAGATGGCGACTTAAGGTACAAGATCGCAAGGTGTTCATTGACTGAGTTTTGACGAGTTTGCAACACCTGCTCGATCTGACTGACGAGCACTTTATTGGCGATGTTATCAATAGAGTGCCCTACCATCGACGCATAGGGCCCAAAACCCGCAATCACTTGTACACGATGCGCATTGTCTTGGCGTAGGCACAGCATGGCATGATGCTCAACCTCAAGCAAACTGCATAACTGGACTAGCACGCCTTCTGAAAAGGTCTCGATAGCATGCTCAGAGAATATCTGAGCCGCGCCTTGAATAATCAACTCCAGGCCTTCACGATGGCGATTAATCATTTCAAGTTGTTGGAAAGATCGACAGGCCGTGCTTAGTGTTACAATTAGCTGCGTCGTCGTCAGCTCTGTTTTTTGCTTGTAATCGTTAATGTCATAGTCATGCACAACCCGAAGCTCAGGTGCATACCCGGGCTGGCCCGTCCGAATCACAATACGCGTGGAATGCTCATTCAAGTCGCAGCGAATAAAGTTTATGAGGTCTAAACCTGCATGCTCTGTTTCCATGACAACGTCAAGTAAGACGCAAGCAAAACGCTTAGGCTGTTTAAGAATGGCTTTCGCCTCAGCTGCAGAGTAAGCACTGGTAAAGGATAAGGGTCTGTCCAAAACCAAACTCCCCTCTAGCGCAAACCGAGTTGCTTCATGAACCTGCTGCTCGTCATCGACAAGCAATATCTGCCAAGGCTCTCCTGCCGAGACGCTTTCGAATGCATCGTCTTCAGGCGCAAATTCAAATGTATCGTTCGTCACTGTTTCTCACTTGATGCTATAACTGTCTCAACAGAGCTTACCTGAAAAGGCATCCTAATTTCCATTTCCAAACCCGGATTATTACGAATAATAATCGATCCTTTCAGAATTTTCGTTACAAGACTGTAGACAATATATAAGCCCAAGCCTGATCCGCCTTTACCAAACTTTGTGGTATAGAAAGGGTCGAATAATTTATCGATCGATTCTGGTGCCACACCGCACCCGTTATCACCAATGATCAACACCAGTGTTTGCGCATCATCGGTGTAGGCCTTTACGTAAATGACGCCCTGCGATTGGTGCTCGAAACCATGCGTCAAACTGTTATTGACGGCATTCAAAATAATTTGCCCCAAAGGGCCTGGATAACTAAATAGCGTAAAATTCTCTGGAATGTCAACATCTAGCTGGACATTCAAATGCTTCAGGCGCGGCTTTAGTGTGCTTAAAATTTCATCAACGACGGTCTTGAGATTAAACTCTCGACTGAGCATGCTGGTTTGATCAACGGCAACCTGCTTAAAGCTATTCACCTGTTTGACGGCCATTTGCAGACTGGATGACATAATTCGCAGACCATCTTTAAACTCAGATATGAATTCCTCTAGACTGGATTTTTTTAATCCACCGGCTTTTATAAGAGCATCAAAGTTTTGTAGTTTTATGTCTAAGGATGTACTGATGGTTTTGGCATTGCCAAGTGGCGTGTTAACCTCATGCGCGATACCGGCTACCATTTTACCCAGTGAGGCCAGTTTTTCTGTCTGCACAAGCTGATTTTGTAAGTTTTTTAAATTTTCTAAAGCGATGTGCGCCTCATCCCGAGCCTTCGCTAAGTCTTCTTCAGTTTTAACTTGCAGTGACAAGGTATTATTGTAATCTTTTATCAATAAGCCTAGCTCATCGTTCGATGACCAGTCCACTGGGTGCCGAACGCCTGTGGATTGATAAAATTTCAAGGAGTTCGATACTTGCTCCAAAGGTCTAAATATTATCCAGCGAAACAAAGCGGTTGTAATTATAACCAGCGTCAGAACCCCAGTAATCAATATTAACATCAAGCCTTTAATACTTTGCATCAAATGAGCGATGAAGTTCCCTGTTTGAGGACGGTAATGAAGGTATAAATCAGCAACACGCCGTGCTTCACCAAGCCCCTCGTAATGCACTGGACTGTGAAAGACTCGCACGTCTAAAACCGCTGAGCCACAATTACCAATTGTCAGAGGTTGTGCATTTAGCACTATACCTGACACATGCTCTAAGACGATACAGAGGGTTCCTTTATCCTCTAATGAGGCGGTCAATATGTTTGCAGTAACATTATGTGCCAATTGCCACACGGGTTCAGCTAATTGCCTTGCCAGCGTGTCGACCCGTTGCTGAACATACTGGGCTTCTAATCGCTTCGCTTGTTTGTTTTCGTAAACGACCAACAAGCTGGTTGCAACCAGCATGACAACGACCAGCAGTGGAATCACACCCAATAAAAATTTTTTGGTTAGTGAAATATTGAACGTCCTGTGCTTGCTGTAGTTAAGCATGGTCCAGTGTGTACCCTTTTATTTAATTTTGAGAAAAGTAGGCACTGGCTTTAGCAAGATAATAGGACTGCCGATCCTCTTCTTGGATAATACGTAATGCATCACTAATTCGATGTTTGAGCGACTCACTGTTGCATTTTGATAATTTAGAAAAGGTTAAAAAGAGTTTTTGCTGAGTAATTGCACGGGGTAAAGCCCTTATATTCGAGACCCCTAGCTTTTGAGCAAAGATCAGACCCGGTTGGTCTTCATAAATGAGATAGTCCGCTCGCTGACTGGCCACCATGAGCAAGCCTTGCTCTAGACTGCCCACCTCTGTGATGCTTAGATGTGTTTTTGCAAACTGATCGAATGCTTGGCCAAAGCTGTTGTAAATCACAGTGACGCCTGATAGGGAATTAAATCGCGCCACTCAGAGTAGTTGATCTCTTTGTCATCGGCGGTCCAAACAGCTGTTTGAGTCAGCATCAAACTGGGCTCTAGGTAGTCCATCCACTCACTTCTAGCTGAAGTAAAAAAGGCACCTGCTATCAGATCAATTCGTCCTGCTGCAACCTCCTCTTGTGTCCGTCCCCAAGGTCCGCTGTCCACAACACGAATAGGAAGGCCCAGTATGTCAGAAAGGTCATCCATTAAGTAGCGTACCGCTCCAGCCAACTCGCCCGGACGATTCGGATCACGCCATAAATAGGGGGGGTATTCGGCATTTCCACTTGCAGTGAGCTCACGGCATTGGTCATCTGAGGCATAGGCTGACGTAATGCCCAGCACAGATATGGCTGCTAACAGCATGGATGTTTTTACAATCTTAAGCCTACTACTTCTCATACGCAGCGCTTCCTAGATAATTAACCCCGTAAACCTTCTCAGTTTAGATGAAAGCTATTGAGAACACAAAAGCTTATATCGTATTGAATCAAATGATTTTTTTGGATGCAGAAATTACATGATTATCCTGATAAACTATTGTCTATAAACTAACCTCTCCTGAGCGTCTTTATGTCTGGATTTGATTTACTGAACTTGTCACCTGAGCTCCAATTCACCTTATCAGAGCTAGGGCATCAGCAACCCACCCCCATTCAACAGCTTGCAATTCCCTTGATTCTTCAAGGAGTTGATGTCATGGCACAGGCACAGACTGGAACAGGAAAAACCGCCGCATTTGCACTGCCGATGATCGAGATGCTGAGCAAAAAGGTAGCAGATCCAGACTATCATGCGATACGCGGGCTGATTTTAACGCCCACTCGTGAACTGGCCATTCAAGTCGGAGATAGTACCCTCGCCTATGGTCGTCGTCTTGGCATGCGAGTGGCATCGATTTATGGTGGTGTACGCTTCGACAATCAAATCCGAAAAATGAAACGTGGTGCCGACATTTTGGTTGCAACACCTGGACGCTTGTTGGATATGCTGGCGCAAAACAAACTTTCAATTAATCAGTTGGAAATTTTAGTGTTTGATGAAGCTGATCGCATGCTCGACCTTGGCTTCATCGACGACATTCGCAAGCTCATGCGCTATATGCCAAGCAAGCGTCAAACCTTGCTATTCTCAGCGACGTTTTCTTCTGAGATCGATGTGCTGGCTGAGCACCTGCTCAATTCACCACATCGCGTCAATGCGTCCCCACCCAACTCTGTCGTCAAACTCATCAAGCAGCGCGCCTTTGCGGTTGACCAAAAAGACAAATCCGACATCCTGAGCTACTTTATTAAAGGGCTGCAATGGACTCAAGTATTGGTATTTACACGCACACGCCAAAGAGCCGATAGTGTTGCGGAGTACTTACAATCTGAAAATATAAAAGCAAGTGCTTTACATGGCGAGAAAATACAACGCGAACGCAACATGGCCTTGCAACAATTCGCTGATGGTGAAATCAACGTGCTCGTTGCCACCGACGTTGCCGCGCGCGGCCTGGATATCGATTCACTCTCTCAGGTGGTGAACTATGATATACCCAACCAAGCTGAGGCCTACGTACATCGTATTGGTCGAACAGGGCGAGCGGGAAAGTCAGGGGTTGCCTACTCTTTCGTCGCACCCGATGAACGCGTTTACTTATCGAAAATTTGTGAACTTATTCAAAAAAACATCCCGCTAGAGCCCGTACCAATCATTGAAAGCGGAAAGATGCAAGGGGCTCGTAGTGAGACGAAGACTGTTTCCAAAAAAACAAAAGGCCGTCCCGTTCAGTCGAAACCCAAGCGCCCCGCTGCTAAAGCACCTACCCCAGCGATATCGAGCCAAAAGGATGTGAAGACAAATAGCCGAGATAAGGCTCGACGCAGTTCATTGTTTGATAAACCCTAAACAGCCTTCATTGCGAAGGCTATTTTCGCTATAATTAGACATTTATACGCTCGTCGTCTCACTTACTCATTCTGAAAGGCAATCTTCTTGATCTCAACCGCTAATCTCACGATGCAGTTTGGCCCTAAGCCACTGTTTGAAAATGTTTCCGTTAAATTTGGCAACGGCAACCGTTATGGTCTTATCGGGGCCAATGGTTGCGGCAAGTCAACCTTCATGAAAATCTTAGGTGGGGATCTTGACCCCTCCTCTGGCCAAGTGATGCTGGCACCCAACACTCGCTTAGGTAAACTGCGTCAGGACCAGTTTGCCTATGAAGATTGTACCGTCATCGACACCGTTATTATGGGCAATGAAGAGCTCGCACGCGTAAAGGCTGAGCGTGATCGCATCTACTCCTTACCTGAAATGAGTGAAGACGATGGCATGGCGGTTGCCGAACTAGAAGTGCTGTTTGCTGAAATGGATGGGTATACAGCTGAATCAAGAGCCGGGGAGTTGCTCCTTGGACTGGATATTCCATTATCACAGCATAATGGTCCAATGAGTGCCCTCGCACCGGGTTGGAAAATCCGTGTCCTTCTTGCTCAGGCGTTGTTTTCTGATCCTGATGTGCTGCTATTAGATGAGCCAACCAACCACCTTGACATCAATACGATCCGCTGGCTTGAGAATATACTGGTTTCAAGAAACAGCACCATGATTATCATTTCACATGATCGTCACTTTCTAAATCAGGTTTGCACCCACATAGCCGATTTAGACTATGGTGAGTTAAGGCTCTTTTCGGGTAATTATGACGAGTACATGATCGCGGCGACGCAAGCGCGAGAAAGACTGCTCAGTGACAATGCCAAGAAAAAAGCACAAATTGCTGAGCTTCAAACCTTTGTGAGCCGCTTCTCTGCGAATGCGTCCAAAGCAAAACAGGCCACCTCGCGCGCCAGACAAATTGATAAAATTCAGCTGGAAGACGTGAAGCCATCCAGCAGGGTCAGCCCGTATATTCGCTTTGAACAACAAAAAAAGCTGCACCGTCAAGCCGTCACGATCAAAGAGCTTTCTAAGCAATTTGATGAAAAACCACTTTTACGCAACGTTAACTTACAAATAGAGGCTGGTGAGCGTGTTGCGATCATTGGGCCCAACGGCATCGGTAAAACCACACTTCTACAATGTTTGGCAGGCAATCTTCCCCTCGACAGCGGTGAGGTAAAATGGACAGACAGCGCCGAAGTTGGCTATTTCGCACAAGACCATAAAGATGATTTTTCGAATGACATGACCTTAATTGACTGGATGTCCCAATGGACACAAGGCGGTGAGCAAGTTATTCGTGGAGCGCTTGGGCGAATGTTGTTCTCAGGGGACGATATACACAAATCGGTTAAAGTGATTTCGGGTGGTGAACAAGGTCGCATGCTATTTGGCAAGCTTACGCTAACCAAACCGAACATTATGATGATGGACGAACCAACCAATCACTTGGATATGGAGTCCATTGAATCCCTAAACTTAGCGCTTGAAAATTATCCAGGCACGTTGATTTTTGTCAGCCACGACCGCGAGTTTGTGTCTTCACTTGCAACACGGATCGTCGAAATCAGTGCAACAGGGATCACGGATTTCAGCGGCACTTATGATGATTACTTACGCAGTCAAGGCATTATGTAGCTAATGGGCTTTGGGACGATGACGATACATCCTCCCAAAGCACTCATTTAAATCAAACAAAAACGCTTAACTGTCGGCTCTTCTTAAGGGCGCAATATAGCTTGCCACACGATCGGGCTGACAGTTTAGGTAGGCAGAATTATCAAGCCAGTCCTGATCAGGAAAATATGAGAACATAAATTGCCCTCCTTTTAATTGATCAACCACTTCCTGAGCAATCTCTGGACGCACCGCTGGACACCCTTGGCTTCGCCCAATACGCCCCTGACGTGCCACCCACTCTGGATCGACATAATCGGCTGCATGAATCACAATCGCACGCTCCCTAGCCTTATCATTAACACCAGGCTCTAGACCATCCAAACGAAGAGAATAGCCATGACGGCCAAAATAGCTTTCTTGTGTACGAAACAAGCCTATACTGGACTGATGACTGCCAACGATGTTCGAAAACTCAGTTGCAAAATTATCGCCAGAGTTTTGTCCGTGCGCGACAAGCTCTTCCATTAATAAACGTTTTTTTGATAGATCAAAAATCCAGAGACGCGGTTCAGATGAAGGTTTAGAGAAATCAATAATCGCTAATCGGTCAGAAGGCGTCAAACCATTACTGGTCGCACACTGCATTGCGGCAATCGCTTTATCCAACACAACTTTGTTTAACGCCGGAGCCTGCAAGGATAAAGAATAATTTAAGGATTGATCAAAAGGAGAGGCCACAACTGACGATGACATGATCACTAGACTGGAAACTGTCAGCATCCACTGACGACAGCGCTGAAACATGATATGGTAATCCTCCTAAAATTATGTGTTAATCAGCCGATAACCTACAAAAGACGCCTACGTATGGCCTTCAGGCCAACGTTTGCTCATGCAATAACTAAATCGACTATACTATCTAACGGAACTGTGCTGAGAAGCATTCTATCAGGACCTGACAGGGAGCAAAACCATTGATCAAAAAAAGTACAGCAAATGTCGTTGCTTTTTTGCTGATTTCGACCGCTTCAGCATTTTCGCATGCCGAAAACTCAACAGAAGCTCTTGAAGAATTGAACTCATCACTGTCAATGATGACCTTTTCGCACACACTGACTCTCCCCTTCGATCACCCTCTGTATGCTTTGTATGCAGAAGTCGGATTTGAGCCTTTATGGACGTCGAAAGACAAATTGCTTGAGTTGGTTCATGAGCTAGAAGCTCTACAGTTTGATGGACTTGACCCACGTCGCTACCACATAGAAGAGCTTTATCTGCGTATTCATCAGACTGAGCAGACTCAAACGATGAATGAAGATCTTGAATTGCTTGCAACGGCCAGCATGTTAAAAGCTTTATCGCATCTTATGTATGGAAAGCTAAAAGCAGATGAAATAGAACCTATGTGGCGCTATGAGCGAAAACGCCCTATCGATCAACGTCATCAAGCGCTTCTGATTAAGCATCGATCCAATATCTCAGCGGCATTTGAACACGCCCGCCCTGACTTTCCTCTCTATCAACAACTGCGCTCAGGTTATCAAGCATTGTTAGCAGAGCTTAAGCTTCATGAGTGGCCATTTATTTCAGAAGAGCGCCCTTCTATCCGCCTTGGCGATCGTGATCCACGCGTTGTGTTGATTCGAGAACGATTACGTCCGTCAGTAGATCATCCCGATCCAGATCTATATGACGAGGCCTTGGCAGATGCCGTTATTGAATTTCAGAAATCCTTTTTACTGACAACTGACGGTATTGTTGGACCGGCCACCTTAAAAGCCTTGAATATGTCTCCGGCCGATAAGCTTAATCAAATTCAAGTCAATCTTGAACGAATGCGCTGGCTGGCAAATGAGATGGAAGCGGAAATGGTGCTGGTCGACATAGCGGGTGCAAAATTGGTTTACTATGATGAGGCACTGCCCGTATGGGAAACACGAACCCAAGTGGGTCGTCCTGCACGCCCCACCCCCTTGATGAAGTCAAGAATCACGCACTTTACGTTTAATCCTACTTGGACAATTCCACCGACGATCTTGCGCCAAGATAAACTTCCTGAGATTCGACGAGATATCAGCTATTTACAGCGCAACAACATTCGCGTCATAGACTCTTCAGGTGCTGAATTACAGGCGAGTGAGGTGGACTGGAACAATCCCGGTGGCATCATGCTTCGACAAGACTCAGGCCCTGCCAATGCCCTTGGACAAGTTGTGATTCGCTTCCCTAACTCAGAAGCCATCTATTTGCATGACACACCCAGCAAACGGCTTTTTGATAGAGATCAGCGGGCGTTCAGTTCGGGTTGTGTCCGTGTTGAGAATGCACTGGATCTCGTGTCTATCCTAATGGAATCCACGCAAACCCCCGAAGCACAACAGATAGACAGCTTACTGAACAGTCGCCAAACTCGAAACGTAAGTCTTCGCTCATCTGTTCCCGTTCTCTTAGGCTATTGGACAGCCGAGGCTGATGAAAATGGACATATCATTTTCCGTCCGGATATCTATAATCACGATCAACGTATACTGACCGCTTTAAATGCCCACTAGCCAACCTTATTCACCCATTGAGGAGAGAATTACGCCTCCTCAGGACGTGTTGAGGGTTGGCATTAAACCATTTATAGCTATTACTTATTTAACTTTAGATCTTTGATTGGTAAAATATTAATTTTGAGGGTACTACGCACGTGAAAGACCAAATCTGTACTAGCCGTAAAGCAGCTGAGTTACTCGGCGTAACTCCACGAACAGTTCAGCTTTGGGCGGATGCAGGTATACTTGATGGTTGGAAAACTCCCGGTGGTCATCGTCGCTTCAGTACAGCTTCTGTAATGAAACTTGCGGATGACATCGTAAATGGACAACATGGCTCCCATGATGTGCCGGCTTCATCTGCTCGACCTCGCGGTGCCGAACCCGTTAGAATCCTTGTGGTCGAAGATGATAAGACGCTCACCCGACTTTATGATTTAACCCTTAATAGCTGGGGGTTACCTGTCGAAGTGATCTTAGCGAATGATGGCTATCAAGGTCTTATTGAAGTTGGGCGTTTCAACCCAGAACTCTTGATTTTGGACATGCAAATGCCAAATATTGATGGTTTTTCGGTGATTGAAGCTCTAAAAAAACAAAAGCTTCTTAAAGGCATGCACCTGATGATTATCACTGCACTGACTGAACGAGAGGTCAAAGAAAAGGTATCCTTAGGTCCTGATGTGACCTTTATTCAAAAGCCTATACCCTTCCTGAAGATTCGCAACAAGGTTGAAAGCATTCTCGTCAGTCGTTAATTTTTAACGCTCATTCGTCTTCCGTTTTTTCTGGTTTGTGCTACATTCATATTATAATTAGAAAAAATTGGAGATGACATGAGCGCATTGAACGGGCTAACAATCTTAACTGTCGACGATTCTCATCTTATCAATGAGTACGCACGAAGCATTCTTGAGAAGCTCGGCGCAAAGAAAGTCTTCACAGCCTCAAGTGGAGATGACGCCTGTGTTTGCCTTAGACGAAATAAAGACATTGATCTAGTTATAACCGACATACAAATGGACTATGGAAATGGTTTAGATCTACTCAAATCAATTCGAACAGGTGAAGACAATATCAAACGAGATTTGCCAGTCATTGTTGTTACCGACTTTAGTTACAAAGAAAATGTGATTAAATCACTCCAGCTAAATTGCAATGGTTTTGTAAGCAAACCCATTAATGGAAAAATTCTACTTGATAAAATCAAAGAGGCAACCAGTAAAGCAATTGAACTAAAATCAGTTGAAGAATATGCTCAAATCTCTACCTCCTTAGGAGATTCAAATGCTAAGAAAAGCAAAGAAGAGTCGCAACATAAAGAAACGCTCATTGCAAGAGTAAAGGCTTCTGGTGGGATTTTAAAGGAAACCCCCTCGGGATGGACTCCTGAATATAAAACAAGAAATGAACATATAGATAAGATAGTCCATCAAATTATCCATCTTCAAGAAGTTCTTCTAAAGCATTTCTCGAATGCATCAAACAATAATAATACCGAGTATATCAATGAGCTATTATTCTTAACGCAAAAGTACATTTCTGAAGAAGAAAAAATCCATACAAAAGCTCAATATAGCAAATGTATTGATCATAACAATGATCATGAAAAAATATTAAAAATGACACAGATTATTAGTAAAGCAATTATTGCTTCGCACGAAAAGGCAAAAATAAAAATTTACTTACAAAAACTACGTGAAACTTGGCATAATCATCTACTAGATTGGGATCAAGATTTCAATAATAATTGGAAGCTAAGCAGTGACCAACAATAGACTTTCAGATATAAAAACGAGGAAAAGACTCACTAAGTTTTTTTTGATGACTGTTGGTCTTATTGTATTAATTATTATTTTTGCCTTTACATCATATCACTCAACCAAAAATCAACTACTCAATAATACAAAAGAAAAACTCAATGAAGCTACTGTTAATGCTATAGAAATTCTAGAAGAGTTTAGAGTCGATACCATCAGGAAAATAAATCTCTCAAGAAAATCACCAAATTTTGAAAATGCTATTGATATTTTTTTCAAAATCAATTCAGAGTCACAAGATTTTGATATGGCAAGGATTGATATTGAACGAACCATGAATAGCTTTGGATTCAAGCATTATGCGTTAATCGATAATGACTTTTTAATACGTGCACAGAATAGTCCTATTTTTCATTCTGAATTAATAAACAATCTATCGGAAAAGTTACGATCCATTCAAATCAATAATGAAACAGCTTATATTGATGTCTTCAGAACTACCTTTAGCACCTCAGCTACAGAGAATGAACCCTACCTCCTCTTTGCCTCTCATATCTATCAAGACGGTGCAAATGCAATTTTATTAATAGCGATAAATGGAAACAATGTTTTAGATTTTAAAGATCACACCTTCTTTAGACGAATAAATGGTGAGGTTTTACTATTTGATCGTGAGCATAAACTTATAAATAAATCGAAGTATTACGAAGAGCTTGTAGATGAAAATATTCTTTCACGAAACCAAGAAAGCAACAGAGGATTAAAGATTGTAATACATAATGACAGCAAACCTGGAAACATTGATTTCTATTTGAACTACTATGGAGCCTCAGTACTGGGTATCCATACCTGGTTGTCAGAATTAAATATTGGCTTGATTCTTGAGGCCAATCTAAACAGCACACTTGAGCCACTAGTTTTTTTTAGAGATTCATTGATAAAATATACGGCGATCATAACAGTTTTATTGATAATATTTTTATTTTTTTACAAATCACTACTTCAAGAAATAGATAAACGACTTCAGTATATGTTTTCAATATTTGAAGCCACCAGTGAAGGAATGCTCATATTCGATTTAAATACGCATCAAATCTATAGAACCAACAAACAAGTATATCGTCTATTTTTATTAGACGCTCCTCCTGTAACTCTAGAGGATATATTTAGCGATATTCAGTTAGATGTAATAATAGACAAAGCTCACTCAAGCTCACTCGGTGCAAACCTAGATCCTATTTCTATTTTTTATAAATTAAGAAATGATAGTGAGATAGTATTAGAAGTTTATATGAAGTCTTTGCCGAAAAGAGGCTCTAAAAGAAACCCTATTCTAATTACCCTGAGGGACATTACAGATCAATTCACCTACGAGCAAGAAATTCAGCTTGCGAAAGAAAGTGCTGAAACATCCAACATAGCAAAGAATAATTTCTTAGCCACCGTCAGTCATGAGCTAAGAACCCCCTTGCACAGCATAATTGGTATGATTGAGGCCCTATCCTCTACACAACTTACCGATACTCAAAAATATTATGCGGACATGTCTCAGGAGTCTGCTGATAATTTACTTGGAATTATTGATAATATATTAGACTTCACCAAATTAGATTCAAAAAAATACA
Source organism: Nitrincola nitratireducens (assembly GCF_000585235.1). Taxonomy (NCBI): domain Bacteria; kingdom Pseudomonadati; phylum Pseudomonadota; class Gammaproteobacteria; order Oceanospirillales; family Oceanospirillaceae; genus Nitrincola; species Nitrincola nitratireducens. Next base: position 157,978 of record NZ_AONB01000004.1, read on the forward strand.
TTCCAACCTTTTCAACTATTAATCTTGCATCCGAAACAACATCTGCGATTACAATTGCCTCTAGAAAAAATAAAAATAAAAACTCGATTCATAATAACGCTCTAGACACTTTCATCAATACTGATAAAGGTATTTTTAATAAATGTTTATCAATCTTATTGGATAATGCGAATAAGTTCACAAATGGAGGCTCTATTCAAATATTTACAACTATTGCTGATGATGGAAACAAGCTATGTTTAGAGGTTATTGACACAGGTATCGGTATTCCAGAGACAAAACTCAATCATATATTTGAAGCATTCGGCCAAGCTGATTCGGCGATTACACGTAACTATGGAGGAATAGGTCTAGGGCTTTCTTTACTTAAAGGGCTGGTTACCCAAGCCAATGGTACCATTGATATTCAAAGCATAGAGGGTGAAGGATCTTGCTTCAGGCTTACCATCCCCTGTACATTACCCAATACGACTGAAATCGATGAAGCAGTCAATACATCCCTAAATACTATCACTTATGATTTTGCTCCAAGCGCACAGTCCCAAGAAAAATATGATAAGGAAATATTTTCTAACTTAAAGGTGTTAGCTGCTGAAGATAATGAAATAAACCAAGAAATGCTGTCGATTCTACTCTCAAAATTCTATATTAATTTTAAGATTTTTGACAATGGACAACTGCTTTTAGACTATATTGTCAGCCATCAAGAGCAAGCCGATATGATATTAATGGATTGTCATATGCCGGTATTAGATGGATTTGAGACGACACGGAGAATCCGGGAGCTTCCACCCCCTGTATGTGACATACCAATTATTGCGATCACAGCCGATGCTCTTTTCGGGGATAGAGAAAAATGCTTAGCTCAGGGGATGACGGATTATATTTCTAAACCTGTTAAACGTAATGATCTTCGTCAGGTTTTAATTCGGAACTTACCAGATGCATTCCATTCTGAGATAGACTTTTTCGATACCTCTGGTGCAAACCATGAGAACCAAGATGACTTTGATGCAACCATGGCCGATGATTTTTTTGGTATTGATGAAGAAATACAGCCTCAATACTCATCGTTTAACCCTGATGCCTTGATTCAAGAGGTTGGCGATATCTCTATTGCTCTCGATTTGTTTGACAAGTTTAATGACTCTTTAGATAAAGACTTTACTGAAATAACGTCATTAATCCTTTTTGAAAACTACATTGAAGCTAAAAAGCAAGCTCATAAGGTGAAAGGGAGTGCAAGAATGATGGGGTGTTCTGCATTGGCTGAGATGCTACAAAATATAGAGCATGCTTGCATGGACAAAAATACAAACTCACTGCTTGATTTAGTGTCTAAATCTGAGAATGAAATTAAACGGGTTAAAGAGGAACTATCAATTTTTATTAAAGTGCATGCTTAACTTTTCCCGAGTGTTACTAAAATACTCTCCACCCATACAATACTGTTAAGATACTCTCTATTGAGCTCTTGCATATCTCGTAATGATTTCCCCTCAATCATCGCTCTTTCAAACTTTTCAACGAGTGTTAAAATTTTGCCATACTGCCCTTCCCTCATCAGCAGGGCACTTGAGATATCTTCAAAAAAATGAATTGAATCAATAATATAGTCCATTGAAATATCGAGCACTTGATCCATCATAGAAAACAGGCCAACCGTAAATGCAACATCTCCATCCATATTATTAAGATTCTTAGTAATATTTCGACACATCTGAGCTCGAGTCAAAAGTTTTGTAATCATAACCATATTTAAAGGATGATGCATTGCAAGCAGCATGACCGTTGTCATAGCTTTGAGTCTATCCAAGCCAAATAGGACAACGGCCTGCTCAATGTTTTTGATTTTAACTCCCCGTGAGTTACCCGCTGAGTTTATCCTCTGTAGCAGCATGATACATAAGGATGGATCCTGAGAGATAAGCGCAATGATTACGTTAATATTGGGTTCAGATGCATTAAGTTCTTTCAAAAGATTGAGTTCTGCAATTCTATTTCCAGAGCGAACACCTCCTTGCTTTGAGCAAATATTCTCAGGTTTAACAAAGAAAAACCCTTGAAAAAGGTCAAACTCCCTTTCTAAACACCTTTTGAAAATTTCATCCGATTCAATATAACTAGCCATCAAGGTAGCCGTGTACTTTTTCTTGAACTCAGAGACGGACTCCAGTGTTTTGCTGCACCTCACATCAATTTGAATAATATCTGCTATCGTAAGAATTTTGGATTCCAAATGATCTATAAGGACACTGTGAATCGATACTTGATATCCTAATTTTTTTACATTTTGTATGCATTTAATTGTTTCGTCATTAACCTGACTATCAATACCTAGTGTGACAACAATTTGTTCTGAAGGAATCGGAATGATATCGGGTTTCTTCAACCACTGCTCGGACACATTAAAAAACAGAAATCGACTGCCAATTAATTTTTCCAATCCTATCTCATAAAATGCCGCAGAGCAGGATCTTGCCGTTGCAGTGGTGGGGTCAGGGAAGTTAGCAACGTCATCCTCGAATGAAGACCGATACAAGAGCTCATCCGCAACATGTTTAAGTTGGCGATTCCAAACAGCATGCAATGCAATGCAATAATTATTTTTTTCAGTTTGCATAAGATGCCCACTAGGTAACTGGATTGAAATCACTGATCGTATAGGTTCAGATTATATCACTGATAGTCGCTTTAATCGTTCTCTCTGATACACCAGAGCTGAGTCAGGAACAGCTCCACTCTCCCCTGTTTCTAGCCAACGACGAACACGACCTGCATCACCTATCGGGGTTCTTAGGCCATGAGAATCCAAAAATACTAAGGTTGTTAGCTTCCCTTTAATATTTGCAACCATCAGCAAGCAGCGTCCTGCCTCTTCAATATAGCCTGTTTTACTTAAATGCACCTGCCAATTGGGATTTCTCACCAGAGGATTTGTATTGGTGTAAGACAAAGCATGTGATGGATTCACAAAGTGCATATCGGCCTGCCCAATGGTGGACAAACGCCTGATTTCCGAATGCTGATAGGTTGCAGACGCTAGCTTTACTAAATCATTGGCCGACGAAACATTTGATGGAGAAAGGCCGCTTGGATCAACAAAGCGAGTTTTGAACATTCCTAAAGATTGAGCTGTCGCATTCATTCGACTCACAAAGGCATCAACACCACCTGGATAGTAATGAGCTAACACGTAAGTCGCCATGTTCTCTGATGACATTAATGCCATATGCAGCAAGTTACGACGTGAAATTTGCGCCCCGCTTCTTAAACGACTATAGGTGTTTTTTCCTGAATTATCCCGATAGGGAACCAACGTCAGGCGCTCATCTAACGACTGACCGCTTTGCATAACAACTAAGGCCGTCATCAGCTTAGTCAAGCTTGCAATCGGCATTTGGATGTCTGCATGTTTGGAGTAGATAGGCTGATTGACCCCAAATGGAACAATCACCGCGCTGACAGACGCAAGTGATAAACCGGCTGGATTTGCCGCGAGTGTATGAACAGGGTATGCGATGGAGATGCAAGCGACAACGGCAGCGCTCAAAAAGCGCCTTCTGCTAAGCAATGTTTTCATTTTTATGCCTTAAATACGATAGTTCAGCGTGACCAAGCTTTCACTTCTTTCATTAACTGACTGATATCCAGTCCTAAAGAGTTAGCCAATTGTTCTGTGCTGTTATAGCTAGGGGATGCAGGTATTTTAAATTCACTTTTCTTTTCAGTTTTTTCGCGTTGTCGTTTCTCAATAAGGGTATTAACCTGCAATTCCACTGCACATAGTTGCTCCATAGAGAGACCGCTGAGATACTCAAGTACAGGGTCAGACATAGATGTTCTTACCTCGTTATATAGGGTATTTGTTTTATCTGGCATGCTTTACGAGCGTAGGGAGAACCACAAGGTGAACTCTCCCTATAAATCAAACCTGAACGTTTGATGTTGATATTTAACGCTCACGGGTATAAAAAATATCGGCGCCACTGCCTAAGTTACTACTTTGTGTTTCAACACGCCACATTGAAGATAAGCGATAACTTAACGTTAGCATTTCCATGGATTCTAACAAGCTAATTCCATAGCGAATATAAAGCCTTGGTGTTAAATATTTACCAATAAAAAATGCTGAGTCTCCAGCATCATCACTGGCAAACCCGAACTCATCTAAATTAAGACCTTGTTGGAGCTGGCTTGTGATTGAGTTTCCACCTTGAAGCGTAAGCGCCATAGCGGCTTGCATCATCATTGACTGCTCTGAAGCGGACGACTCGCCAGGACCACGCCCTAATACAAGATACGACATAATACTGCTATCTGACATAGCAGGCACGGAAAATAACGTCATTTCGGGTGATCGAATCGTGCCAGTAATTCTAGCACCGGCCTCGACCGTGCCAACAAAACGGCTGACACGTAAATCTAAACCGGGATTATCTATTGGACCACCTGTGTACACAAGACTACCTCGGCTAATATTTAAGTCCTGTCCGAAGAGTTTGTAATCACCACTTTCCACTTGAATCGAGCCTGATGCCCGTGTGGTGGTTTGTGCATCATCTGTGATTCGTAAACGGCCAAGCAAGCGCCCTTTAAAGCCGAAGGCATCCACTTCAACCGAATCACCGAGTATCACTGACAAGTCAGTCAACAGTGGTAAGTTACGCTGAGTTAAGCCTTCATCCTCATCCACTGTAAACACCACATCCTCAGACGCGCGGACAACGCTTTGCATCTGCTGCTTCGGTGGGCTGATTCGAGCGTAAGGAATCGTGACACTGCCGCCTAAGCGAATGGCTTCCTCATCAATTCTGACGTTTAAATCAGGTGAAATTCGAACACTCACCTCAGTATCAATTGCTTGGAAACCATCGCCTTTCAGCGTTAAATTGCCCGTCTGACGTTGCAAATTATACTGCCCTGCCAGATTGATCTGCCCGCTTCCAGATCCAATCAAGCCAGTAAGGCTCAATTGCTCTGATTGATCGCCCTCTGAAACCAGTTTTACACTCAGTGGACTTAGGTGTATACCAGTGCTGGCAGTTCAGCCGAACCATTTACATACTCAAACTGACCGCTCACAAGAGGCACACTCAGCGTTCCACCTAAAGTGAAGTTGGCAATCAACTGTCCCAATAGGTTCTGCACATCCGGAACAAAAACAGAGACGATGCTCAAATCGCTCATATTAATGTTCAGACTACCTTCTAATGTTTGCTGCGACGACAATTGCCCTATGTTCACATCCGCAAGAATACGGCCATCCATGGCTGAAAAATCGCTTTCCAAACGTGCTGTCAAACGATCATTCATCAATTGCGCGGTGAGAAGAATGGGGTCAAGTGAAAGATCAGGCTGTTCGCCTTGCGTATCCACACGACCGGCTGTCGTGCTCAAGGTCACGTTGGCTTGCGGTGCTTGACTGCCCTGCTGGCGATAATCCGCTGTGAGATTCAACGACGACTCAATTGATGCCCCCGCTAACCAAGGATCTAAAAGAGACAAAGACAGATCGGACAAGGCTAAGTTCGCACGAGTCACGCCGCTGGCTTGCTGTGCCTCTAAGCACAAACGTGCCTCTCCATCCTGCTGCACCAAACAGGCATTGCCTAGGTTAAAACCTGACGCGCTGGCTTGAACCGGTGTTGGATTGCTTAATCTCCAACGCCCAATCTCTTCACGACGCAAAGACAAAGCCCCTAGCAACCCCTCCCAGCGCTCATTTTGCCAAGCCCCCGACACCGCCAATGACAAATCCAGAGGTGCGCCCACAAGGCTTATCTCGGCGTTATGATTGTTAGGGTATCCAGACGCGAGCAGCTCAAGACGCTCAAACGCTTCTCCTGCGGCACTGATATCAGAAAGCAGCAGTTTGATGTTAGACGCCTGATTGCCCGCCAGATCGGTGTAGACATCCCCTGATATCGAACGAACACGGTTATCTTGGAAAGCCAAACTGTTGCCATTAATACGGGCATTAATCGCAGGCGTCAATAAGGGACCCTGGACATCTCCCGCCACACTTAACAGCCCCGACGCATCCGGTAAAACGGCTGAAAGATCAGGAACATTTAAACGAAAAGTTAAGGCAAGCCGCTCATCCACGGTTCCTTCAAGCTGTACTGAAGCAGCACCTAAGCGCACAGCGAGATTATCAATTTGCGTTCGTTGCCCTTCTAGTGAAAAAGAACCGCTGCCCGAGAGAGATTGCTCTCGTATTTCGCCACTTAGAGAATCAAGACGTGCCACCAAAGAAGGCTGAGAATCCTCATTTAATTGCCCCTGAGTAGACAGGTTCAGAGACAACTGCCCAGGCCAGTCGGGGGCGAATACGGCGGGATCCAACTCGTGTGCTTGTATGGTTATATCCCAGACAGGAACAGGCATCCAACCCGCGCGGCCTGCGACAGTGACGCGCCCCCCTAAGGTGTTTGCCACAAGATTAAATGCCTCTAACGCTTCGGTGTGGCCTTTAGCATTTAACTGCAATTCTGTGTCAGGGATATCGGCACCTGAAACGCGCGTGGATAATCCAATATGCACTTCACTTAGGTTACCAGAAAGCGTCAAAAGCCCAGAAGGTGATGCAATCAAGGCCGGCTCTACGCGATTCACAAGCGGGTAAACAAGGCCAGTCCAGTTTGCACGGATATCAAACTGAGGGTCACCAAAGTCCGTCACAGACCCGCTCACCAACAACTCTGAAGGCGCATCACCAACGCTCGTCAACAGACGCGTGATATTGACCGCCTGTTCAAATGGCTGAATTTTAGATTCTAATTGAATGTTAGCTGGGCCTGTCTCGGGATGTGATGTTGCCAGTGATAGCCCAACAAACACATCATCCGCATCGCCATCAAGACTGATCTGGCTCACCAGCGAACCGAGTTCTAGTTCAGATACATCCAACCCTAACAGCGACTCTAGATCTTCGGGTTTGAAATTAATATCGATAAAAACATCGTGAGAAAAACGCTCAGACAGATCAACCCAGCCCTCAACATTAATGAAGCTTTCGCGATGTCCAATGCTCAGCGTCTCCAAGGCTATTTTATTTTGATCCGTGTTCAAGACCAAACCAGCGTGATCCAGCTGATACACCTGATCCCCTAATTGAAGATGCAGACGCTCTATTTGTATCTCGCTTAAAGAGATATCCAGTGGCAATTGAATTTCCTGCAGCTCAAATGCCGTTTCATCTGGCTCTGGCGTTTCACTTGAAAGCGGCAGGACGATATTAATATCGCTGACACGTAGACGGTCTAAACAAAAGCGTTGATGTGCAAAACACATCGGCGTCCAGTCCAACGCAATTTGCCCAACCGACACTAAGGTTTCGTTGTCTTTAAAATCGAGGCCATTAATCTGTAAAGGACCTGCAAACGCACCCTCAATCGATTCAATTTCCAGATCTAGCGGCAAATAGGGTTTTGCTATCTTATACGCCAAACCCGGTGCACCGGGTAAAAAAAACACGCCCAATAAACTAAAAAAAACCAATAAAATCAGAATAAAGGGCGATATTAATAAAAGCTTTAACTTCACAAATCAGGTCCCAACGTAAAATGAATTCGAACACCCGAATCTTGTATGGGCGTAGCCAAGTCTAGCCTCACAGGGCCGACAGGTGACTGCCATCGCACACCAAAACCAGCCGATGTTTTTATCTTCTCGTTAAAATTATCAAATGCATTCCCTGCATCGACAAATCCAGCAAGACGCCAGTTCGGAATAAACTCATAATCGACCTCCAGACTTCCAGCAATCAAATGCTGACCACCGATCACCTGCCCTGAACGGCTTTTAGGCCCCAGCGTCTGATAATCGTAACCTCGAATACTATTGTCGCCACCTGCATAAAAACGCAGAGTGGCAGGAACACGATCAAAGTCATCTGTATAGGTTGTCCCCACCTCGACTCTTGATAAAAGCCGCCAGCGCTCACCCAACGAATCCACTCGCTTTCCACTGGCATTTAACTGCAGCAGACTAACATCGGATAACAGTGCCTCAGATGCAGCCGCAACACCGAACGAAATTCGATATCCTTTCTGAGTGTTGAAGCGGTTATCTGAAACGGTTTTTGTCATTTGCAGACGGGGAATTAATAATCGGGTTTGTGTGGTGTCTTGATCAAAACTAAAGCGCTCTTGCTCCAAATCTAAGGATAAAACACCTTCCCACTCATCGATTTGTTTTTGCCAAAAACCACCAAAACTGAATCGACTGGAATCGATAGTCTTAGAATTTTCATCGTAAAAACCCGTGCGCAGACCAAACTGGTCAAAACGCGGATTGCGCCCAGGGATAATATAGCCAGCGGTAATGTCGTTACGAATTTCAGACAAGCGCATGCGCGCATCAATCTTGTGCCCTGATGAATTCACATAGCGACGATTTAAACCAAGCTGCATACGTGCACCCGTATCAGTCCCAAAGCCAAAACCTGCCTGATACAGAGAGCGAGGGCGTGGGGTTAGATTCACTTCGACAGGAACGGAGCCTTCGGTAAACTCCTCCATAACAGGACGCACTTCAACATCTGCAAAGTAATCGCTGTCAATCAAAGCGCCTTGCAGGTCAATCAATTTCACCACTTCTAGGTAATCGCCTTCCTCAAACCTCGGGTAGCGTCTTAGCAAGCGCTCTTTGATGGGATTCTCGGAAAAACGCAACTCACTAATACGCGTGCGCTGCCCTGTGTTAAAGGTTAAGGTAATTTCAGCTCGATTACGTTCACGATCGACCCGTATGCGTTGTTCTGTGAAGCGACCTAGATAATAGCCTCTTTCCGCTGCCAATGATTGAATTTGACTTTTAAAGCTTTCATACGTGGGGTGATATAAAGCCTCACCCATTTTGAGCGGATTGGATGCCAATAGTGCGATAAACTCAGGGTCTTGCTCGCCTTCACCTAGAATTTGCACGGTCACACGGCTAATTTGCGTTTGGGGGCCTGGCGTAATTTGATACACCGCTCGCCAACCCCCCTCCTGACTTTGTAAGGCGAGATCAAGTTCAGGATTGTAATAGCCAAAGGGTTCTAATGCTTGGCGTATTTCATCCTCTGCGCGCCTATGCAAATACATCAAACGACTGACGCTGGTGACTTCTTGGTTTTCAAGTGATTGAATACTCAAAAAACCACGGACATTATCAGCAATATTATCAGGGACACCTTCAACTCTTAACGTCAGTTCTGACGCCGATAGACACATTGAGCTGGAAATGAGTGCGGCGATGGCGATGGGCTGCAGCTTTCGAAGCCTATTAAGAACTAGAATAGTGAACCTCCCTGCTACAGAAATGCAAATGGTCTTAGCTTAAATGAATATCAATACTATAGCATCGCATAGTTTAGCTAAAGTTTTCCATAACTCCATAGCAATAAAGGCAGTAAAACTGCCTTTATTTTGGAAGATAAGCTGATGATTATGCTTTATTAAGCATACCATGCTCCATCATGATGCCTTCTATTTCGGACAAGCTTGTTGGATCGTCAATCGTTGATGGAATGGAGTATTCTTTTCCATCGGCAATATTGCGCAACAATTTACGCAGTATTTTACCGGAGCGCGTTTTAGGTAAGCGCTGAACAACAAGCGCACGGTTAAAGCATGCAATCGGTCCAATCTCTTTACGGACCATTGCTATCAGCTCTTTCTCTAATGTGGCTTCATCCACTTCGATGCCATCTTTCAACAAGACCAGTCCGATTGGCGCCTGCCCTTTAAGAGGATCATTAATGCCGATGACAGCGCATTCTGCAACCGCAGGGTGTGCCGCAACAATCTCTTCCATTTCACCCGTGGATAAGCGATGACCCGCAACATTGATCACATCATCTGTGCGTCCCATGATGAAGACATAGCCCTCTTCATCCATGTAGCCACCGTCACCCGTTGTATAGTACCCCGGCGCTTCAGCAAGGTACCCAGTTCTGAAGCGCTCAAAGTCACCCCAGACAGTTGCCAGACAGCTCGGTGGCAATGGCAGCTTGATGGCGATTGAACCCTGCTGCCCTCGTGGCAACTCATTTCCCTCGGTATCTAGAATTTGGATGTTATAACCAGGAATCGGTAAGGTCGAAGAGCCTGGCTTAGTGGGCTTGGGTTCAATGCCCATCAGGTTGCCGCAAATGGCCCAACCTGTTTCGGTTTGCCACCAGTGATCGACAACTGGCTTGCCTGTTTTTTCCACTGTCCAATCATAGGTCGGCGGATCTAAACGCTCGCCTGCCATGAAAATGGTTTTCAATGCGGATGTGTCATACGACTTGAAGAGCAAGGCTTCGGGATCTTCTTTTTTGATGGCGCGGAATGCTGTCGGCGCCGCAAACAAGGCTTTTACCTTGTATTCGGCACACACACGCCAAAAGGCACCCGCATCCGGTGTGCGAACCGGTTTACCTTCATACACGAGCGTCGTGCAGCCAGCCAATAAAGGCGCATATACAATATACGAATGACCCACAACCCAGCCGACATCAGATGCGGCCCAGAAGACCTCACCCGGATTCATGTCGTACACCGCTTTCATTGAATACTTCAGCGCAACAGCATGCCCGCCATTGTCCCTTTGCACGCCTTTTGGCTTGCCAGTGGTGCCCGAGGTATAGAGCACGTATAAGGGATCGGTCCCTTTAACGGGCACGCAATCAGCAGGCTCAGCGTTTGCCATAGCCTCTTGCCAATCGATATCTTGCTCAGGCAACAACGCTGCCAGCGCTTGTGGGCGCTGCAAAACAATACAGCAAGCGGGCTTGTGTGCAGAAAGGCGCAGAGCCTCATCAAGCATCGGCTTGTACTCAATGACTTTTTTAACCTCAACACCGCACGAAGCTGACACCACCACTTTTGGCTCCGCATCTTCGATGCGAACCGCCAGCTCATGCGGTGCAAATCCGCCAAATACCACTGAATGAACCGCACCTAAGCGTGCAACGGCTAACATGGCCACTAGGGCTTCTGGAATCATGGGCATATAAATAACGACACGGTCACCTTTCGACACCCCTTGAGCCTTTAGAACACCCGCAAACAGTGCGACCTGATCGCGCATTTGCGTGTAGGTGAACATTTGCTTGGTGTCGGTCACCGGGGAGTCAAAAATAACAGCGGTTTGATCGCCCCGCCCTTGTTCAACATGATAATCCAAGGCCATGTAAGCCGTGTTCATTTCGCCATCTGCGAACCATCGGAGCATTCCGTTTTCATCTTTAGACAGAATCTGCTCAGGCTGCTTGTACCAAGGTAAATCGGCAGCTTTTTCCGCCCAAAACGTTTCCGGTTGTTCAACAGACTTTGTGTATTCAGCATGATAGGACATAAAGCGGGCCCTTTTTATTGGTTTGTATAACTCGTAATTAGGGCTTTTTTATAATTGTAGACAGTTAGCCCTGCTAGAAGCGCTACTTTAACCAAACTTATCCATACTTTAACTAAGACAAAAGGCTAGTAAAACGTCACAAATTCAATTAATACTAGAATATTCATACACTTAATTAAAAAGACAATACTAATTTAATTTCAGTCTGTATTTTTCAATGTGTCGACAATCATTATCCTTATAGGATCGACATCCTAACCCCGCTCATCTCTACCAAGGCTTTAAGATCAGTTTTTTTCAAGACAACATGAATCAGGTTCAACAAATCACCCTACTGTCTGAGGTATAATGCGGCTAAGTAAAGGTTAATCTTCAAAGGCATAGCAAACGTGAGCAAATCAGCAGTATTTACCTCTCTAGAACACACCCTGAATCAGCGCATCATGATTCTTGATGGCGGCATGGGGACAATGATCCAGAATGAAAAACTGCAAGAAGAGGACTATCGGGGAGAGCGCTTTAAAGATTGGCATGTCGACGTCAAAGGAAACAATGACTTATTGGTTCTGTCTCAGCCGGATTTAATTCGTCGAATTCATACCGACTATCTGCTGGCGGGTGCAGACATTATCGAAACCAATACATTTAATGCCACTGTGATTGCCATGGCAGACTACGAGATGGAATCGCTCAGTCGTGAAATCAATTTTGCGGCCGCGCGTCTGGCACGTGAGGCCTGCGATGCTGTCACACAACAAACACCCGATAGACCGAGATACGTTGCGGGCGTTCTTGGCCCAACTAACCGTACAGCCTCCATTTCGCCTGATGTGAATGACCCTGGCTATCGAAATGTATCTTTTGATGAACTGGTCGAAGCCTATACCGAATCCATCGATGCCCTCATCAAAGGCGGATCCGACATCCTGTTAATTGAAACCATTTTCGATACCCTGAATGCCAAAGCGGCTATCTATGCCGTTGAAGATTACTTCGATACCCATCACCTTCGTTTGCCCGTTATGATTTCAGGCACCATTACTGATGCATCTGGGCGTACCCTTTCAGGTCAAACCACAGAAGCCTTCTGGAACTCGGTTCGCCACGCTCGCCCCATCAGTGTCGGTCTGAACTGCGCACTCGGCCCGAAGGAGTTACGCCAATACGTTGAAGAGCTGTCTCGCATCTCTGAGACCTATGTCTCGGTTCACCCGAACGCGGGTCTTCCAAACGCCTTTGGCGAGTATGATGAAACCCCAGAGCAAATGGCCGTCGAAATCAAAGAATGGGCAGAGTCGGGTTTTGTGAACATTGTGGGCGGATGCTGCGGCACCACTCCGGACCATATTCGTGTGATACGTGAGGCAATCGAAGCCCACCCTCCTCGCCAGTTGCCAGACATCACCGTTGAATGCCGTCTTGCAGGCCTAGAGCCGCTCAATCTTGGCGCTGAAACCCTCTTTGTCAACGTAGGTGAACGCACCAACGTCACTGGGTCTGCTCGCTTTCGTCGCTTGGTCAAAGAAGGTGACTATGAAACCGCTTTAGAAGTTGCGCGCCAACAAGTTGAAGCCGGCGCTCAAATCATCGACATCAACATGGACGAAGGGATGCTCGATGCGGAAGCAGCGATGATCCGCTTCTTGAATCTGATTGCCTCTGAGCCGGACATTTCCCGCGTGCCGATCATGCTGGATTCGTCCAAATGGGAAATATTGGAGCAAGGGCTCAAGCGCATTCAGGGCAAAGGCATCGTTAACTCAATCAGCCTTAAAGAAGGCGAAGAAAACTTTATTGAGCAAGCGAAAAAAATTCGACGTTACGGTGCCGCCGTCGTGGTAATGGCCTTTGATGAAACAGGCCAAGCGGACACCTACGCGCGTAAAATTGAGATCTGTGAACGCTCCTACAAGGTATTGACCGAAAAGGTTGGCTTCCCACCGGAAGACATCATTTTTGACCCCAATATCTTTGCAATCGCCACAGGGATTGAAGAGCACAACAACTATGCCGTTGACTTCATCGAAGCCACGGGCTGGATCAAAAAGAACCTCCCCTATGCACAAATTTCGGGTGGGGTCTCTAACGTGTCCTTCTCCTTCCGTGGCAATGACAAAGTACGTGAAGCCATTCACTGTGTCTTTCTTTACCATGCCATCAAGCAAGGCATGGATATGGGCATCGTCAATGCTGGCCAACTCGCAATCTACGACGACCTTCCCAACGAATTAAGAGAGCATGTTGAGGACATCGTTCTTAATCGGCGCGACGACGCAACAGAGCGCATGCTGGAACTGGCTGAAAAATATCGTGGCGATGGTACCGTCGCAGCCGTTCAAGATGCTGAATGGCGAAGCTACTCCGTTGAAAAGCGCTTAGAGCATGCCTTGGTCAAAGGGGTCACTGACTTCATTGACGAAGACGTTGAAGAGTGCCGACAATTGTTTGAGCGACCCATTCAAGTGATTGAAGGGCCGTTGATGGATGGCATGGGCGTGGTCGGTGACCTTTTCGGTGCAGGTAAGATGTTCTTACCTCAGGTAGTAAAATCGGCTCGAGTGATGAAGAAAGCCGTTGCTTATCTCATGCCTTTTATTGAAGCAGCCAAGGCTGAAAATGCCAGCACCTCGGCAGGCAAAGTGGTAATGGCCACTGTTAAAGGCGATGTTCACGATATAGGTAAGAATATTGTGGGCGTTGTCCTGCAATGCAACAATTTTGAGGTCATCGATCTGGGCGTCATGGTCTCATGTGAAACCATTTTGAAAACCGCCAAAGAACACAATGCCGATATTATTGGGCTGTCGGGCTTAATCACGCCATCGCTAGATGAAATGGTCCACGTTGCAAAAGAAATGCAGCGCCAAGGCTTCACTATTCCTTTAATGATCGGCGGTGCAACAACCTCAAAAGCGCACACTGCCGTTAAAATTGAGCCAGGGTACAAAAACAATCAGGTTGTGCATGTCACCAATGCCTCACGTTCGGTTGGCGTTGCCTCTTCTCTGTTATCATCCGAGAAAAGAGATCAATTTATCAAAGAGATACGTGATGAATATCAAGCAGTGCGTGAACGTCATGCCGAGCGCCAAAAAGACTCACGCCGAGTGACTCTCGAAGCCGCACGTGCAAACCAGCACAAAATAGATTGGGACGCTTACACCCCTCCTCAACCGATACAACCGGGCATCCACGTGTTTGAGGACTACGATCTCAACAGGCTTCGTGACTATATCGACTGGACGCCTTTCTTCCAGTCATGGGAGCTCGCTGGGCGTTTTCCACGAATCCTCGATGATGAGATTGTGGGTGAAGAAGCCCGCAAACTCTATGAAGATGCACAAGCCATGCTATCCGACATCATCGACAACAAGCGCCTGCAAGCGCGCGCTGTGCTTGGCCTCTTCCCGGCTAATAGTGTCAATCATGACGATATAGAACTCTATACCGATGAGAGTCGCGAACATTGTCGCATGCGCCTTCACCACTTACGCCAACAAACGCAAAAAATGGAAGGCAAAGCCAACATGTGTCTTGCCGACTTTGTTGCGCCCAAAAACACTGGAAAGGAAGACTGGGTTGGTGCCTTTGCTGTCTCGACAGGATTTGGTGTTGATGAATGGGTTGAGGAATTCGAGTCTCGACAAGACATCTACAACAGCATCATGGTAAAAGCGTTAGCCGATCGTCTAGCCGAAGCCTTCGCTGAGCATCTACATGAACGGGTCCGCAAAGAGTTTTGGGGATATGCGGCTGACGAAGCGCTCGATAATGAAGCGCTCATAAAAGAGAAATATCAAGGCATTCGTCCGGCTCCTGGTTACCCTGCCTGCCCCGAGCACACAGAAAAAGGCCTACTCTGGCAACTGCTGGATGTGGAATCAACAACAGGCATCACCCTGACCGATAGCTTTGCCATGCTGCCCACCGCAGCCGTCAGCGGCTGGTACTTCAGTCATCCAGAATCGCAATACTTTGGTGTCGCCAAAATCAGCGAAGATCAGGTTGAAAGCTATGCCAAACGCAAAGCCTGGACGATGGATGAAGCTGAACGCTGGCTGTCGCCTAACTTGGGATATGAGCCAGAACAGAACTAGTGATGAGGCTCCTTGGATCCGTTTGTTTAAGGATTCTGGGAGCCGATTCTGTCAATGTGCCGTACGCCCCATCGCATACAAAGGCTTTGTAGTAACTATAGGTATTTAATACAGGAATACGTATTTGTATCGCCTTTAGCACATAAAAAAGCCCACGTGAAAACGTGGACTCGTGAGCATGTAACATAATTAAGCTTTTGCTAACTCAGAGTCAAGTCGAGCGAACTCTGAAAAGCTATTCTTCAGGTCTATGCGCAAGGATTCTACTTCGGATTTCGTCAATGCTTGAGGCTTTCTTGAGGTGCCCTGCTTCACCTTGTGTGAGTTTGTCCACACCAAAGCCAACTTCGCTTTTCCACCATTCATCAAGTTCGTCTCCATGCTTGTTCCGTATCGCTTTGAGCATTGCTTCCTTTATGTTAAGTGAAGCAGCTCCATCGTGTCCCGTCAAGGCAACAGCCAATATAACGCGACCGCCTTTGTTTTCTATGTAACCTCTGAGTGAAGCTAAAGTACCACCCATTGATAAAGTATCATCTAAGATAACATAGTTACGCCCTTGCTGCACATTCCCATCGAAGAAAGGATATTGAGACAAACGGTAATACGCCCCTTTATCCGTTCTTTGGGGCTTATTAGCTTGAACTATATCACCACATAATTCCAGCTGCAGATTTACAGCCAAATAGTATGCTAGAGCAGCTGGTATTTTGTTGGTACCAAATTCCTCTATGGCATGAACAGGAAGAATTAGAGCATCGCTACCTTGAACGATTGCACGCAATTCTTCGATCTTCTCTTGAGGTACAATATCTTTTACAAGTTGCAATGCAGCGCCATTGTTACCACTTTTCTTAGCATCATCGTACCTCTCATGCTTTTTAGCAGAGCCGAGAGGGCAAAAAATAAAAACTGAAGGGAAATCAAGCCAAGCAACTCGAGTTTCTTCCTTGCTCAAACGCTCTCGATACTCTGCGAGAGACACGACTTTACTAGGCATTCACACTACTACAAAATCCAATTTTTTTGCATTCTACTAAAAAAATATTTATTGCACACACAGAATTGTCCGACAATAACCTCTGCTTATGCACCCTGCTCTCGTTACGCACATGATACGTTATAGACCCTATTTGATCGTTCGCTACACAAAGTTATTTAACTCAGAAACTGACCTGACTATATATAATGATTTTGTAGCGGACATAGCCTCTAATCGACCAATAAAATCATCATTCCAAAATTTCGGGCATAGCCTTAAAACCTTGTAGCTTTCCAAAGTACCTTTCAGTACCGAGCTACCATCAGCCAGCCTTCAGGCTTGACGAAAAGCCCTTTTAACAATCTTTTGGTAACAAACCAGTAGCTCGTTAAGTATGGCAGATCAACATACACCAAGGTGTCAGCCACTTCCAATCGCTGATTAAATGAACCTATCGGGCCAAACCCATCAATTATCCAACGTTCAGACGATAGGATGTCTTCATGTGCTTTATCGAAGACACATGCATCAACCAACTCACCATTTTGTTTGTACACGATCGAATCTAATTGGTGTAGTGGTATGCCCGTCGCCGACGCTAAGGCTTTGCTTAGAGTTGATTTTCCGCTTCCTGGCTTACCAAAAACGGCTATTTTATTCATACTGCCTCCTTGAAATGGACTATTCCCATGAGGCAGAAACAGAAAACCCACCTCTCTAGGGTGGGTTTGATACACTAAAAACGCATCACAACGCCCACCATTCCTATGGAATGATGATAATTCGAGTTGTTGATTGCGTAAGATTTAAATTCATATTTTCATCCTGCTAGATAAAAATATGAATGTCAACGCTCAATTGAATGAAAGTGTTTGCGAACGCATGCAGCATCGCCACATTTCTAAGGTGTTATAGCTCAGCAATATGTGACAAAGTTTCTGGATGACGTTGTACCAATTTTAAAAGGGTCACTGCTTGTCCATTTGGCACACTACGACCTTGTTCCCAATTCTCTAGCGTTCGCGAAGAAGTATGAAGTAATCGGGCAAAAACTCCACGGGACATATTGAACTGCTCTCGAATGCTCACGATTTCATCTGGTGATATATTCAAATCACCTACGTCATTCACGTAATGTGTTTTCAGCGTCAATTTACCTTCCGAATGCTGTTTAGCCTCAACAAGAGCTGAGCTTAACTCCGCAAATAAATCACGATTGCTCATTGCGCCACGCCTCCAATGCACCTTGAATCACCTCACCCTGTTTAGGGTTCAGCATTAACTCAGCTTGAAAGAGTCTATACTCTTCATCACTAAGATACGCATCTCGGTGCTTTTCAAAAATTTTGACTCGACAAAAATACTTTCCATAAATAAAGTGTACGTCCCTAACGTATAGATGGCAAGATATAGTTTGGATGAGAGCACGTAAGTTTTGACTTAAGATCCTTACGGCGCTAAACCACTCTTAGATGCGTCAGGAGGCTTTTTATGGCGTAGTAGTAGCTTAACGGTCACATCTAACAAGCTTGTCCGAACGGTCCACACCTAGGCAACCTAGTGTAAAAGGCGCCCCCCCCGATATAACATCACCTAGAGCAACGTGCTATAGGATTCTCAAAATATGCTTATTGAGCCGATAAACACGAACATCCCATCCGCCATATTGCGTTTCAGAAAATGCTTGAAATCCGATCTTCTCAAGCACTCTGATAGATGCAACGTGACGAAGTGAGACGATTCCCACGATTGACTCGATATTACATTTAGCGAAGCCGTACTCAAGAACCTTTATCGCAGCTTCCGAAGCTAAGCCCTTACCCCATTCGGCCTGAGCGAGGCGGTATGCGACTTCCACGACTTCGCCCCCATCCACAGTTGCATTACTTAAACCACAGAATCCAATAAGAGCCCCCGATTGCTTATCGATTAAGGCCCACTGGCCATACCCCTGCTCTTGATATGAACTTCGACAGCCTTCGATGAACTTTGCAGTATCCGCTTCTGTCAATACACCCTTGCTCGAGAACTCCATCACTGATGGATCACCAAGTATCTTGCTGAGCGCTGGCGTATCACTGTTTTCAAGCTCTCTAATCAGCACTCTTTCTGTTTCTGTAACCATCATTCATCATGATCCTTATGTAAACTACGGCCGCAAAGGCTTGTAAACATCTTATGCTCGTCATGTTGCTGACGATTTAACGGCACCTATACTTATAGGTCTTGTATGTTCGAGTAGGTTGAGACCTCAATAAGATTTCCATCGGGATCTCTGAAATAAAATGACGTGATTGAACCTTTCGCACCTGTACGCTTTACAGGCCCCTCCGTGATCGTCACACCTTGATTCCTTACATGCTCCATTGCTTCAAAAAACTCGGTGTCAGTAATGAAGCACAGGTCGGCACTTCCCGTTCCAACATTTTGTGCTTTAGGTTCAAACTCATTGCCGAGCTGATGAAGGTTGATCTTCTGATTTCCAAACTTTAGGGCAACTCGTCCTTCCCCAAAGCTAACAGCTTTCATACCCAACACTTTTTCATAAAAACTGACCGTTGTTGGAATGTCGGCAACCGTGAGTACTAAATGATCGAGGTGGCTGATCTTCATTAAAAGCTCCGCTGGCTGGGATAGTCTTATTCTGCACCAGCTCTTTAAAATCCCACAGCCAAACCATGAGCATACGGGAAAAGGTCTCACTGAATATATGTACTATTATAATCTGGAAAGGTTACACACTGCCAACGGCAAAAAAGGCCTGTGGATTATGAAAATGAGCTGAAAAATGTGTCCGTTGATAAGTTGACTAGTACACACATCTACAACGTTATTATCGATAAATTGAGTGGAGTCGGCTTTAGCAACCTGCTCAAGTGTTAGTTTTGAAAGGTATCTTGTTACTTTGTATCTATTTCCAGATTTTCCAAATTCACTCTGATATACTATTTTTTATATAATGAGTTACTAATGTGATCGAAGCAAAAAGGAGGAGCGAGATCCGAATAGGTTGGGAATGCACCATCTTATAGAATAGGCTCTCGCATAGACAGCATGAAAGACAATGGCCCAGTTACACAGAAAGAACAAAAATTTGACTCCTCTGACAAACTCATTTCTTCAACTGACTTGAAAGGGGTCATCACACATTGTAATGATGCCTTCGAAAAGATCAGCGGTTACTCCCGCTCGGAACTTATTGGCAAGAATCATAATATTGTTCGACATCCTGACATGCCTGAAGAGGCATTCAACATCATGTGGTCACATCTTAAATCTGGACGCCCTTGGATGGGTATTGTAAAAAACAGGTGTAAGAATGGGGATCATTACTGGGTCAGCGCATATGTAACACCCATTACCGAAAATAGTGAGATTGTTGGTTATGAGTCCGTTCGTTCATCGCCTTCGGCCAGTGATGTTGCAAGAGCTGAAAAACTCTATAAGCGCCTCAAGCAGAACAAAAAAAGAATATCGATACCCAAGTATTTAGTCCATTTTATATTTGCAAGCGTGCTAATACTCCCCGCCTTTCTATTAGGACGTTATCACACCCTTTTGGCGAGCTCATTGTGGCTATCAATAGCTGTCTTGGCGTTTGGCGGATTGCAGTATCTGCAGTTCTCCCGAGACCTTAAATTGATTAAGGAAGAGCTTAGCGGATTCTTTATGCACCCTCTCGCAGCTGAAACATATACAGACAAGCATGGTTCTATTGGTTTAGCGTTGGTTGGCGTCATGAGTCTTAAAGCCCATCTTGATGCAGTTTTAGTCCGGATACAAGACGCATCAAGTGAGGTCTCGCAACAAACAAATGTGGGTCTTAATCTATCCGAGACAGCGTATCAAGAAATCAAAACACAATCTGAGCAGATTTCGATTGTGGCCACCTCAATGCATGAAATGTCATTGGCCATTAATGAAATTTCTGAAAAGGTACAAAGCACTGCAAGTTGCGCAACCAGTGCTCAGCAACTTGCCATGGATGGAAGTCAGTCTTCACAAATTACTCGAAATTCAATAGTAGATCTAAAAAACACAGTCACTTCAATTGGGCAAGCCGTCGACACCCTATCAGTGCAGAGTCATAAAATTGCGGCTGCTGCTGAAGCCATTGAAAAAATATCGGATCAAACCAATCTCTTAGCCCTTAATGCAGCGATAGAAGCTGCTAGAGCTGGAGACCATGGCAGAGGGTTTTCTGTTGTCGCAGATGAAGTTCGCGTATTAGCTACCAATACACGAGAGTCTGCACAAAGCATCAGAATGATAATCGATGAGCTCTTAACAAGCACGAATCACTCAGTGCAAATTGCAAACCTCGGTGTTGAAAAGGCTGAGGAAGGATTGCAACGCGTTGTTGAAACAGAGGGAATGCTAAATGAAATAGCCGAATCGGTTAGTCAAATCTCTAACATGGCTGAACAAATGGCCTCTGCAGTTGAACAACAAGCCATTGTATCTCAGGAGGTCAATGGGCAGGTTGAGAATATCAATACTTTAGCTGATCGGAGCTTATCGAGGACTGAAAGTAGCGCTGATAGCATCAAACACTCAAGGAAAGTAGCCGAACAACTTCATGAACTGGTGAATCGGTTTAAACAAAAACACTGATGTACTCCCCCTATTAGCCTGATGCTCGGCTAATAGGGGACTTTTCGTTGAAGGCTGCAGTTTCAACCAAAAGCATTACACGTGAATTCAGATCACTATAGGTCTTGGATTAACCATATTCTCAGGCTTAAGAATCTCTTGTAAAAGCGCATCTTCAATCAAGCCTTCTTCTCTTACCAGCTCCAGAACACCCTTGCCAGTTTCAAGCGCTGTACGTGCAATGCGCGTGGCGTTGTCATAACCGATGTAAGGGTTTAGTGCGGTAATCAAGCCAATGGACTGGTTAACCAGCTCAAGGCAACGCTCACGATTCGCGGTAATGCCAACAACACAACGTTCACGAAGCATATCCATCGCACGTCGCAGCAAGCGCATAGACTCTAAAATCTTATAGGCGATCAATGGCTCCATTACGTTCAACTGCAATTGGCCGTTTTCAGCCGCCATGGTGATGGCCATATCATTGCCCACAACCTGATACGCAACTTGGTTAACAGCTTCAGGTATTACAGGGTTTACCTTGCCTGGCATGATCGACGAGCCTGGCTGTTGTGCTGGCAGGTTGATTTCGTTAAAGCCCGTTCTTGGTCCACTGGACAACAAACGAAGGTCGTTGCAGATTTTTGAAAGCTTGATCGCCAAGCGCTTCGTCATCCCAGAGAACAAAACAAATGCACCCATGTCAGATGTCGCTTCAATTAAATCTGCAGCCAAGCGCATAGGGTGTCCACACACATTGGACAAGTGCGCGACGGCTAAGTTGGCGTATTGAGGATCAGCGTTGATGCCCGTACCAATCGCCGTTCCTCCCAGGTTTACTTCACGCAGCAAATCATACATGCCAGCGATGCGTTCAATATCTTCCCCCAAGGTGGTAGCATACGCACCAAACTCTTGCCCCAAGGTCATGGGCACTGCGTCTTGCAACTGAGTACGCCCCATTTTAATGACGTCATGAAACTCGTCACGCTTGCTCGCAAAGGCGCCTTGCAACAGAGCCAAACTGTCGACCAACTCGGCGTGCGATAACTGCAAGCCAACGCGGATAGCCGTTGGGTAAGCATCATTGGTTGATTGAGACATATTGACATGATTGTTCGGGTGCAAATGCTCATATGCACCTTTTGCATAGCCAAGGTATTCCAGACCAATATTGGCAATAACTTCGTTCGCATTCATATTGGTTGATGTGCCCGCACCACCCTGAATCATATCAACAACAAACTGGTCATGATATTGACCATTGATCAGGCAGTCGCACGCATAATGGATAGCCTCTAAATGTTTAGCTTCCAAATGGCCTGTGTCAAAGTTAGCGGACGCAGCGGCTTTTTTAACCATTGCCAAGCCTACAATCAACTTTGGAAAATGCGCTAAAGGAACACCCGTAAGCACAAAATTCTCTAATGCGCGTTGCGTCTGAACCCCATAGTACGCTTCTTCTGGAACTGCCAAATAGCCCAACAAATCTTTTTCAATACGGTGTGGTTTTTGAAGAATTTCGTCCTGACGCGGAATATCTATAATCATGATGGCTCTCAATATGGATGGTATAAATCAGTGCGACAACTGACTGCATGCGCATTTTCGTACAATTACAGCACTACAATCCAATGCTATTATCAGATATATTATGCAATAAATGCATAATGTGGAGCCTAAGCTATGGATTTTGAAACACGCTGGCTTGAAGATTTTTTAGCCTTGGCGTCGACACAAAGCTTTTCTAAAGCCGCGGAAAAGCGCCATGTAACGCAACCGGCGTTTAGTCGTCGAATCAAATCATTAGAAGAGGCTGTGGGTGTGCAACTGGTGGATCGCACCCGAACCCCGATTAATTTGACGGCTGAGGGGCAGTTATTTTTAATCAGCGCGCGCAGCATCGTCAGTCAATTGCACGAAACTATCACCCGACTTCGAGGCCTTTCCCCACATCAGCAGGATATCCTAGAGGTTGCAGCGGCCCACTCACTTGCCTTCACGTTTTTCCCCGACTGGTTGAACTCACTAGGCAAGCTGACGGATGAAATTTCTATTCGCTTAGTCGCAATGAACGTTGAAGATGCAGTGCATGCCCTGCGGGATGGTCAATGCGATATGATGCAGGTCTACTATGATTCCTATGCAACCTTGCAATTAGACCCCGTCATCTTTCCATCGATACATCTACTCGATACGTCCATGATCCCCGTGTGCAAACCCGATCTCGACGGACAGCCAATGTATAGCCTAAACAGCCCTTCTGATGAACCGATTCCTTTTCTGTCCTATACATCAGGTGCATTTTTAGGCAGAACAGTGCGACTGCTGCTCAAACATCACCCGATTCGTTTACGCTTAAAAACAGTGTACGAAACAGCGATGGCCGAAGGCTTGAAAGGCATGGCCTTGCAAGGGCATGGCATTGCCTGGATGCCAAAGCTCTGCATAGAACGTGAACTGGCGGAGGGACGTTTGGTTGCGTGCGAAGGTGAAGAATGGCAAACACCGCTGGAGGTACGCCTTTATCGCTGCACCTTAGTGAACAAACCCATCGTGAATGCCTTATGGAAAAAGCTAAAGACCTGAATCTCATCCAAAACTAGGCTATGATAGCTGCTATATTAACAATCGATAATAAAAAGGAGTCTAGACTTGGAGCATCAGTTTTGGAAAGACCGCTGGGAGCTAAACCAGATAGGCTTTCATCAAACCGAAATTAACACCTATTTAAGCCAACACTGGAATGAACTCGGCCTATCGGACAATGCGCCAGTGTTTGTGCCCTTGTGTGGCAAAAGCTTAGACATGCTGTGGTTGCGCGAGCAAGGACACGATGTATTAGGAATCGAGTTATTCGAGGTTGCCTTAGATGCATTCTTTTTTGAAAATGACATTGTGCCTGCCAAAGAACGCACAGAGCGCTTTGTGGAGTTTAAAGCGGATCGCTTAAGACTTTTAGCGGGTGATTTTTTTCATCTACAAGCAGAAGATCTTGACGGAATTAATGCCGTGTACGACCGTGCGGCCCTCATTGCTTTCCCTCCAGAGATGCGAGTGAAGTATGCAAACCACATGAGCCAACTCCTCAAACCCGGCGCGCATATTATGTTAATCGCAATGGAGTACAAGGACGGAGTGTTAAAAGGCCCACCCTTTTCCGTCAATGAGGCCGAAGTTCATCAACTCTTTGCCGAGCACTTTGATATTCAGCTGAAAGGCGCCTTTGATCGCGCATGGGTAAAAGAGCGATACGTGACCGAGAAAGTCTATTCACTGACCCGTCGCTGATAACATAACGGCGTCCCCTCTTATGAGGCGGGACGCCCTTTCCGCAAGGTCATAAACCCAGCTATACACACCAGAGTAATGCCCGCAAAGGTGTAGATATTGAGTTGCTCTCCCCATAATAACCAACCCATCAATGCTGCAAAAATCACAGATGAATAGGTAAAAGGGCCTAATTGTCCGGCCGGAGCCATGCCATAGGCTCTGCTCAGCAAGAGTTGTGCAATCGTAGAGCTTGCCGCCAAACCCACCAACCACATCCACTGAACCGGTGTTGGCGTGACCCAGTTCAATGCAGCTGGTACTGCCGCTAACAGGCTTCCGAAAAAAGCAAAGTAAAACACAATTTTCTGTGGCGATTCGCTGCTGCGCATGGTTCTAACCGATACCTTGGCCATCGCACCAAGTACCGCCGCAAGCAGCCCCACCAACACAGCATGGTTAATCACCCCTTCATCAGGCTGAAGGATAAATCCAACCCCTGCAAATCCGACGATAATCGCCCACTTTAGGGCTGGATCAATTGACTCTTTAAGCCACCACAACGCAATAATCGGCACAAAAAAGGGTGCCATTTGCTTCAGCATAGCGGCCTGTGCTAAGGGCAAATGCGTCCAAGCGTAAAACAGGCATGTCATCGCGCTCACCCCAATCAGTGAGCGCATAAAATGCAAATGCAAACGCGAGGTTGGCAGTTCTTTTCGCCCTCTTCGCAAAATCCAGGGCATTAGCCAGATCAAGCCCAGCAAGTTGCGCATTAAGACAACGACTTCCAGCGGCAAACCGTCGCCCAGCTGACGAACGAAAATACCACTGGTGACCAGAAAAATTTCGGATGCAACAATTAATGCTGCACCCATGGCAAGAGGACTCAATTCACACTTCCAATGCTAAATTTCGATGCGCTCAAAGCTCTCAGAAAGTGATTCTGAATTTTTGAGGTTGGTAACAACGGCGATACTGGCATGATCAAGATTCAGCCATTCACCTGCAACGCGCTTAAGATCCTCAAGCGTTACCTCAAGTATGCGCTTACGGAATTCTCGACGAAGCTCAGGTGTACGCCCAAACAAACTGGCGTGATAGGCTTGCTTCGCCTCGCCCGCGGGTGAACCCGGTTTGTCGATTGAGCTAATCACACCCAAAATTGCCTCTTCTAGTTTTTTAGGGTCATGCTCTTCTTTGAGCAGCCAGTCTCGCGCTTTCATAAAGTCATCCAGTGTTCCCTCAATGCGCGGGTCACGGTATGAAAAGAAACGGAAGACCGCATCACCATTGTCTTGCCCGGCACCGGCACCGTAGGCGCCGCCTTTTTCGCGAATGGCTCTGTGTAAATAGCCATTGCGTAAAAAATCACCTAAGACGCTTAGTGCAGCGGCATCGGGATGCTGTCCCGTCACCGTTGGAAACGCCATGGCACAGAAGTTAACCTGGGTACTGGTGAGCCACAACTGCTTAACCGACGAGCGCGTTGCTGGCAATGCGAAGGGGGTAAAGTCATTTGTGCTGGGCACATCTGCCCATATGGCTTGCAGACTGTTTTGAACCGCTGCCAAATGATCGTCTTCCGCCACCAATAGGAAACGTCTTGGAGCCAGAGCTATTTTAGCATGCAGCTGTTGCAGAGCCGTTCCTAGAGCGGCCAACTCAGTGTCATCGTCTAGACGCTTATCCAAGGCTTTAACAGATTGGATGCTGGCAAGACCGCTGTTCAAATGTGCCAAGCGCGCAGCAGGGCTCATTCCGGCGCAAGCTGCCATCATCGCGTAACTGTGACCTCTTCCAGTAATGGACTGTTCGCGACGCGTGCGCTGCTGCGCGACGATTTCACGAATCCTGGGCAATTCATCAAAACGTGCATTGGCGAGCGTGTCTTGCATTAAGCTTAACAGTTCTTGCTGCTTGACTTGTAAAGCTTTACCAGACATTACCAAAAAGGCCTTCACGTCTTGCTCGTTGTCTGGCAAACCACGAATACTAACGTGTGCCGAAAAGCTCCCTGCCACTTCACTTTGCAAGGCTTGATTTGCACGATAGTCGAGCTCACCACGACCCAGTTCGGTCAAACAGTGTGAGTATAAGGGTAGCAATGCCAGTTCATCATCCGTAAGCAAGGGTAAATCGATAATCGCTTGCTGATAAATCAAGCCATTGGTCCCCGCACTGTACCAAGTGGCATCCAGCTGGGATAAAGGCAATGCTTGCGACTCCGGCAATTTCAAATCCAGCGGGACATCATCAAGCGTTACACAGGGCAAAACCGAATCATCGTCACCTGCTGTTGGCGTGCCTCTAAGGCATGCGCTTGATCAATGACCGCTTGAATTTCATCGGGCGTTAGTTGCGATTTTTTGAGTGCAAGTGCTTCTTTCTCGGCAGCATCCTTTAAGCGGCTGATTTGATCATCTGGACGCAAGGTGACGCGCACGCGATGGGGATTATCCAACAACCAGCGCTTGATCAGCGAAGGGATATACTGGGGATCTTGGATTTTATTCCTTAGCATTTCCAGGATCGGATCAATATTAATCGCCGCAAGCGGATCGCCACGATGAATCGCGGATGACAAACCTGCTAAAATTAACTGCAAGCCGAAGGGGTAACCATCACCGGTAATTTCACGCTGACTTAACTCAAGCTGGTGCAATTGCGCCTCGACCATACGCAAGTCGACACCTTCGTCGACAACACCTTGCAGAGTATCCAAAACCAGAGTTTCAAACTCTGATGCTTTATCAACCTCGCTGCCCTCTATACCGCACATGAAGCTCATTTCACGATTGGAGTCTTCAAGGCCACAGAGTGGCGAAGGACCCGATCCCAATCCACTCGACTCTAGAGCTGCTCGTAATGGTGAGCTTGAGTTATCGAGCAGAACTCGTGACAAGAGGTGAGCTTCCATCAACGCCTCTGTATCAATGGATTTAGGCAGCAGCCATCCCAAAACATGATGTGTATGCTCTGATAAATCGGCCTCATCGCAGGCATATGCCTCTTCAACCCTGACAGGTGAAAAATAGCGTTTTTCATCAGGGACACTTAGGGTGATTGGGCTGGCTTCAAAACGATTCAGCGCCTGTTCGTGCATTTTTTCCTGCAAAACCTCGACAGGAATATCACCGAACGTCATGAAGACAGCATTGGTCGGGTGGTAATGGCTTTTATAAAAATCGAGCAGTTGCTCGTAAGTCAGATCAGGGATACACGCAGGCTCCCCCCCTGAGTTATGGTGGTAGGTCGTCTCAGGGAACAGGTAACGCGTCAGAGTCTGCCACAAAACAGATGACGGCGAGCTCATGGCTCCCTTCATTTCATTAAATACAACGCCTTTGTAGACCAACGGCGTGCTTGGATCATCGGCTTTCTCGAACTCAACTCGGTGCCCTTCTTGCGCAAAATCCAAAGGGTCTAAACGTGAAAAGAAGGTCGCATCCAGATAGACATCAAGCAGGTTAAAAAAGTCTTTGCGATTCTGGCTTGCAAACGGATAGGCCGTCCAATCGCTGCTGGTAAAGGCGTTCATAAAGGTATTAAGTGAACGGCGCGTCATCATGAAGAAAGGATCACGAACAGGAAAACGTTCACTGCCACATAAAGCGGTGTGCTCCAGTATGTGCGCTACCCCTCTTGAATCTTCGGGAACGGTTCTGAACGCGACCAAAAAAACGTTTTCATCACGATTCGCCGCAATATGGTAGTGCAAAGCCCCTGTTTTACGGTGTTTGTACTCAAACACTTCAATATCTAACGACTGAATAACCTGAGAGCGAAGAAAATCAAAACTGGCATGTGCGTTCATAAATGAAGAAATTCCTGCCTTAATACTTAGAGTATCAAAATGAAATAGGGATCAGATGTCGAAAGGGTGAACCCTGCAAAAGTGAATCAAGCAGGCGCTTCGTATGACCTTTCAATTTATATAATGTTGATTGTATAGATTCAGATCATGAATTTCAGTGGTTATCAGGATTTTTTCACAATTATGTGTTAGAAGTGAACCTAATCTTGCTTGTGGATTCATATGCAATAGGCACGTAAAAAACGTATACTCGTTCTTTCAATTTTGCTGCAACGCAGCATGACCAACCAACAAGGGGTGTTGACTATGTATGAAGAACTCAAAAACTCTATGCAACCAGTGATGGAAATGGCTGAAATTAACAAAAAAACAGCGGAAAAGCTTATCGCATTGCAGTCAAAATACGTGAATGAGTTTGTCAGCTCAAGCATGGCGCAAATGAAAGCGCTGACGGACATCAAAGATCCTAAAGAAGCAATGGAAGCGCAGCTCAAGTACCTCAAAGAAATTGAGGCCAAAATTGCCGATGTTGCGCAGCAAGAAGTCTCTGCGTTAAGTGAAGCCAAAGCTCAATTAACTGTTTTGATGGAAAAAACGCTGAAGGAAGCCGCCGATAAGTCGTATTTCGCTGAAATGGAAAAGATGGTAAAGAACTTTACCAAGAAATAGTTTTTGTGCGGTGCAATAATTTTGTGCTTGACACCCTTTCCCATTTGAGGTTTCATAGCCTTAATGTTGCAACGCACAATATAGAATTTAACGAGGGATATCTCATGACTGATCCACTTAAAGACCTTCAAGACGCATTCAAACCGATGACTGAATTGTCAGAAAGCCTACTGAAAAATGTTGAAGAGCAGTTAGAGCCTGTTAAGGAAAAACTCAAGCCCGCATTAGAAATGGCTGAAGTCAACAAAAGCACGGCAGAAAAACTGATTGCCATTCAATCAGACTATGTATCCGACTTTGTGAATACCAGCCTTGCTCAGTTTAAAGCGCTCGTTGAAGCCAAAGACCCACAAGAAGCACTGCATCTTCAGGTTGAATACTTCAAAACACTTGATGCTAAATTCACGCATGTTGCTGAAAAAGAATTAGCAGCGTTGACTGAAGCAAAAGACAAAATTACAGAAATTGTTGAAAAATCCTTTGCAGATTTGGGCGATGTTCCTTTTCTAATGCCTGATCTGAAAAGCATGGATTTCAGCAAGTTCGACATTAGCAGCTTAATTCCAACTGCGAAGAAAGTTGAAGACGTTGTTGAAGAAGTCAAAGACGCCGTTGAAGAGACCGCAGAAAAAGCAGCGCCAGCGAAAACAACGCCAGCTCGCAGAGTCTCTGCACCAGCAAAAGCAACACCAACGAGTTAATGTAACGCGACCTTATTGCAACCTCTTTTTTGGCCATGATGAAAATCATGGCCTTTTTTTAACCAACTCTTCGCGAAAGCTCAGGCAAGCGCCCTTCTATCCCCATCGCCAAACGCATGACATGCTCCTTCGCAAAAGGAAGCCGTCCTGCAACCCCTAATCCTATATTGCGCAAAAGTTTAATTGGCAAAACACGATTGCTGAATGCTCTATAGAAAAAATCCATAGACTGCATCATTAGCAAGTTGGGATGACGACGCTCTTTCTCATAACGAGCCAGCCAAGCCATGCTGTAAAAGTCGGAATGATCCTGAGCATCCAATAAGCAAGCAGACAACGCCGCTGCATCTAAAAAGCCAATGTTAACGCCTTGCCCGGCCAAAGGATGTATCATGTGTGCAGCATCGCCGACCAAAGCCACACCGTCATCAACGTAGCGATGCGCATGCTGACGACGCAAAGGGAAAAAACCTCTTTCCAAGATTGCATCTATCTTGCCTAGGCAGCTTGGAAATTGATCGTGAAGGGCTCGACTAAAAGCATCATCATCCAATGCTAGCAACCGCTTAACGTCATTGGGTGTGTTATACCACACCAACGATGCATGGGCGCCAGATAAGGCAAAAACGCCAAGGGGCCCGTCGGAGTAAACTGCTGCCAAGTGATGTCCTGCTGGGGATAGGCCGTTGTTACAGACGCAATGAGCGCATGCTGAGCATAATCCCATTTTGTAACACCGATTCCCACCGCCTGACGAACATTGGAGTGACCGCCGTCTGCACCAATTAAAAGTCGTCCTATCAGCTCTTGTCCGTCGTCCAAGGTAACAATACTCGACCCAGGCGAGTAGTCGATGGATTGCGTTTTAACGGGGCATAACAAATCAATGTTATCAAACTCAGACAGTCGCTCAAGTAAGGCTAACTGAACGATACGATTTTCGACAATGTTCCCTAGGTAGGGCTCATTAATATCGGCTGAGTTAAACTCAGTTGCGGCTTTGTCCGCATCGGACTCCCAGACTTTCATGCGCTGATACGGGCACAGGCGTCTTGAGGCAATACCTTCCCACGCACCTATGTTTCGCAAGAGGGTTTCCGATGCCACGCTAATGGCCGACACACGTAAATCGTGAGGCTGCTCGAAACTAAAAGGCGCAGGGTACTGGTTTTCCAGAACAGCGACCGAGTAGCGCGACCCGCCCAATGCACATGCAATGGCTGAGCCCACCATGCCGCCGCCCACGATAATAATGTCATATTGACTTTTTTTCATCGCCAACTCCTTACGCCTTCCACTCAAAAATTTGAGTATTAAATTTCTGTAACGCCACCCATATAGGATTGCAGAACGTTTGGAACTTTAATTGTGCCATTGGCCTGCTGATAATTTTCCAAGACAGCAACCAAGGTACGCCCAACGGCTAATCCAGAACCATTCAGCGTATGCAGAAGCTCCGGCTTACCTGTTTCGGGGTTACGCCATCTGGCCATCATACGACGTGCTTGGAAATCACCCATCAATGAGCAAGATGAAATTTCACGATACTTTTGCTGGCCTGGTAACCAGACCTCAATATCATAAGTTTTCACCGCACCAAAGCCCATGTCACCGCCGCAGAGGCACACAACTCGATAGGGTAACTCGAGCAACTGCAAAATACGTTCAGCATGCCCCGTCAGTTCTTCCAATGCCTGCATCGATTGCTCTGGAGCAACCAAATGCACCAGTTCAACTTTTTCGAACTGATGTTGGCGAATCATGCCGCGCGTATCCCGTCCTGACGCACCCGCTTCTGAGCGGAAACAGGGCGTATGCGCTACATACTTGAGGGGCAACTGGTTGGCGTCGATGATTTGATCACGCACCAGATTGGTGACAGGCACTTCAGCCGTCGGAATCAAGTAATAGTTACGATCGCCAAACGGCACTTTAAAGAGATCTTCTTCAAATTTCGGCAACTGACCTGTTCCTTGCAGGGAGTCAGCATTCACCATGAAGGGCACATTGACTTCTTCGTAGCCATGGTCAAGCGTATGGGTATCGAGCATGAACTGAGCCAAGGCACGATGTAGGCGCGCCATCGGGCCTCGCATGACAGCAAAACGGGATCCGGTCAGCTTTGCGGCTGTTTCAAAATCCAATGCAGCGTTGCGCTCACCCACAGCGACATGATCTTGCACATCGAAATCAAAATCGGCCGGAGTTCCCCAACGTCTGACTTCAACGTTGTCATTTTCATCGGCACCTTCGGGCACAGATGCATCAGGAATATTGGGAATCCCTAAGAGCAGATCGTCTAATTGTGCTTGAACCTCTTGCAGGGCCGCCTTGGCTTGGTCAAGCTTTTCACCCAATTCACTGACTTCAGCTAAGAGCGGGGCAATATCCTGTCCCGACGCTTTTGCCTGACCAATGCTTTTCGAGCGGGTATTGCGCTCATTTTGTAAACGCTCTGTTTCGACTTGCAGAGTGCGGCGCTGCTCTTCTAATGCATTGAAGGCCGAAACAGGGAATTCAAAACCCTTTTTTTTCAACAAGCGAGCAACTTCTTCTGGATTGGCACGAACTAATTTTGGATCAAGCATTCAAGACTCTTCCTGGGCTCAATATATCCAGTCATCATCGACCGGAAAGGTCAGAGGGTTAGTAACTAAGAACTGTACGCGATGAACCGCATCAATGAATGAGGAGCATCATATAAAAATCAGACGCATGAGAACATGGCCACTCAGGAAATGTTACCATATTCCGACACAAATATTGCTGCAAATCAGTTTTTTAAGAGGTTGAATAACGCTTCTTTGCGCTTTGTGCATTTAAGCGTTGCAGGTGTTCGAGTTTTTCACCGATGCGTATCTCGAGCCCACGAGAGACCGGTTCATAGTAGCGACGCTGATAAATAGCTTCGGGTAAGTATTCCTCACCTGCCGCAAAAGCGTCTGGCTCATCGTGAGCATAGCGATACTCAGCACCATAGCCCTGCTCTTTCATCAGTTTTGTGGGGGCATTGCGTAGATGGTTGGGCACTTCATAGCTTGGA
This sequence comes from Nitrincola nitratireducens, assembly GCF_000585235.1. NCBI lineage: Bacteria > Pseudomonadati > Pseudomonadota > Gammaproteobacteria > Oceanospirillales > Oceanospirillaceae > Nitrincola > Nitrincola nitratireducens. Next base: position 190,481 of record NZ_AONB01000004.1, read on the forward strand.
TCCATTTTTACATCCGCCAAGCATTGGTTAAACGCACGGTAGAGGGCATTGCTTTTGGGGGCACATGCGCAATAGACCGCCGCTTGGGCAATCGCTCTCTCACCTTCAGCAGGCCCAACCCGTTCGAACGCATCCCACGCGGCAATGCAAACCTGCATGGCTCTTGGGTCTGCATTACCGATGTCTTCAGAGGCAATGGCGACTAGACGTCGAGCTATATAAAGCGGGTCGCAGCCACCGTCTAACATGCGGCAATACCAATACAGCGCTCCGTCCGCAGACGAACCACGCACCGATTTATGGAAGGCTGAAATCATATCGTAAAACTGGTCACCTCCTTTATCGAAGCGTCGCCCACCCGCTTTTAAAACCTCATCCATCGTGTCTAAGCCGATCCGCGCTTCATGCGTCTTTGGATCCTGTGTAGCAAGGTCAGACGCAATTTCCAATAAGTTCAGCGCCCGGCGTGCGTCACCATCGGCGGCTTGAATAAGCTGCTCCATCACCCCTTCATCGAAGTGCCATGTCGTTTTGCCGAGCCCCCGCGCAGAGGTTAATGCACGTTCCAGTAACTGACCGATATCCTCCGCAGTTAAAGACCTCAGCAAATAAACCCTTGCGCGGGACAACAGAGCATTGTTGAGTTCAAACGATGGATTCTCGGTTGTAGCACCGATAAATACGACGGTACCATCTTCAACATAGGGCAAAAAAGCATCCTGTTGCGATTTATTAAAGCGATGCACCTCATCGACAAACAAGAGAGTTTTTCGGCCTTTATGGGCTCGAACCTGCTGCGCTTCTTCAATCGCCGCTCGAATATCCTTAACGCCCGATAAAACGGCAGACAGAGTGATAAAGTGCGCATCAACATGGGTCGCGACCAATCGCGCCAAGGTGGTTTTGCCCACCCCCGGAGGTCCCCACAAAATCATGGAGTGTACAAACCCCTGCTCCAGTGCGCGACGCAAGGGCTTACCTTCACCCAGAAGGTGCCCTTGGCCTACGTACTCACTGAGCTGGTTTGGCCGCATTCTAGCCGCTAGCGGCTGATAGGCCTGTTCTTGCATTTCATCTGCAAACAGATCGTGCATTAACGATCACTCTCGTAGAGAACGTCGATATCATCAGGCGGCGTAAACGAAAAAATCGACTCATCCAACTCAGGGTTCAATTGCACCTCTGACAGCATGATGGTTGAACGCTGACCCAGAGTGTCGTCCAACAAAAACTCAGACAAAACCGCATCTTTGAACAACAAGCGAATTCTGGAGAACATCGCCTCTTGTGGAATTTTTGGAATAAGTTCAAACACCTCCATATCAACCGACCGTTGCAAAAGCGTAACCTCGTACATCCGATCCAACTCATGAATACGGCCATTCAGAATCAGGGCTGGTGCACTCTCTGTATTTTGATCAGCAGATTTGCGTGTGGCTTGCTCAAGATCCGTATCGTAGATCCAAATGTACTCGCCATCCGACACAATTTCCTGCGGAAAAGGTGTTTCGGTGTTCCAAACAAATTTATCCGGACGCGAGACCGCCAAGTATCCAGACGTCACCTCACCACGTGTGCCTTGCTCACCTGATGAGAACTGCTCAAATCGAGCACTAAAACGCTCGTAACCCGTTAGTAAAGACGCCAACTGATCAAGCGCATTCGCGTGAACAGGCAACGCCGACATAAACACAAGCCCTACAGCCAGCCTTCGTAAACCTTTAAACATAGACTTCATATCCTCAATTTTTAATCTCTAGGTGGCGGAGGCGCTATCACTTCACGTTGACCATTGGATCCCGCCGGTGTCACAACACCAGCGGCTTCCATGGTTTCAATCATTCTTGCTGCACGGTTATAGCCAATTTTCAACCGACGCTGAACCGCCGAGATGGATGCTTTACGACTTTCCGTGACAAAGGCAACGGCTTCGTCATACAGCGCATCTTGCTCATCATCGAACATTCCACCTGAACCGGCGCTAAACGAGCCCTCTTCCGAGCCCTCTGACACAATTTCGTCAAGATAGTTCGGAGGCCCCAATCGCTTCCATGCCTCAACGGTACGGTGGACTTCATCGTCGCTGACAAATGCACCGTGCACACGGTTCGGAATGCTCGTGCCTGCCGGCAGATACAGCATATCACCATGACCCAGCAGGTTCTCGGCGCCTGATTGATCAAGAATGGTTCGAGAGTCAATTTTGGACGATACTTGGAAGGCTATACGTGTCGGCACGTTCGCTTTAATCAAGCCGGTGATAACATCAACGGATGGACGCTGCGTGGCTAAAATTAAGTGAATCCCTGCCGCCCTCGCTTTTTGGGCAATACGCGCGATCAACTCCTCGACTTTTTTACCCACCATCATCATCATGTCGGCAAATTCGTCAATCACCACGACGATATACGGCAAGGTTTCCAAGCAGGGAGCTGGCTCATCGGCTGGCAGTCCGTAATCACTGGCATTCCACAAAGGATCTCTTAGTGGAACTCCCTCCTCTTCTGCCTGCAACACCTTGTCGTTAAAACCTGCAAGATTTCTAACACCCATTTTTGCCATGAGCTTATACCGACGTTCCATTTCACCCACACACCAGCGCAATCCGCCAGCGGCTTCTTTCATATCGGTAATGACGGGTGTCAACAAATGCGGAATGCCTTCGTAAATCGACAACTCCAACATTTTTGGATCGACAAGAATCAGGCGCACCTCTTTAGGCGTTGCTTTGAACAGCAAACTGAGCAGCATGGCATTGACGCCAACCGACTTACCCGATCCGGTCGTGCCTGCAACCAATAAGTGAGGCATCTTGGCCAAATTCGTAACGACTGGATTACCTGCAATATCGTTACCTAAGGCTAAGGTTAATTTGGATTTCGCTTCCGTAAACAACGAAGAACTTAACACTTCGCTCAAGTGAACAATCTGGCGGCTTTCGTTGGGTATTTCGATCCCTACAACGGATTTGCCCGGAATAACTTCAACAACACGGACACTGGAAACAGCCATGGATCGAGCCAGATCTCGGGCAAGGTTACTGATCTTACTGGCTTTTACACCTGGTGCAGGTTGAATTTCAAAGCGGGTAATCACAGGACCAGGATTTACTTCAACAACTTCAGCTATAACACTGAAATCCTTAAGTTTTTCTTCCAGAAGGCGTGACATGTGCTCTAACTGTTCTTCCGTGTACCCCTGCTCACTTTTCATTTCAGGCGGGTCCAGAAGCGCTTCGACGGACGGGAGCGTAATACTGGCTTCACGCGTTGCTTGAGAGATTTTACCCGCCCCTTCCAAGTCAAGATCTGTATTGGCGATGGGGGTATGCGTCTCTGACAGCGGCACGATCTTCAAATGTTTCTTAGCTGCCGTCAGGGTGTCTTCTACCATGCGACGAGCGGTAAAGGGCACGACCTTTGATTCAGGCGCTTCTACCACTTCCACCACGTTGGGCATGACCACTCTTTCATCCGAGACTGAAGCAGGATTATCTTCCTGCTTAACGGGCTCAAAAGCGGGTGGATTTACTGGAGCAATAGGCTCCTCCTCAAGTGTAATCTTGAGATCATTTTTGGAAAAAGACGTCAGATCCACGTCGGGCACTTGATCAAATGCTGGCTCTTCGCGCTTGCGAGCCGACATACTTTCGGTTGCCGTTTTGAAGGTTTTGGCCGTGGGCTCTTTTACAGGTGCTGGCTGCACTCTAGGCTTGGGTACGCTCAATTTTGGCATGGGGATACGAATTTGCGCCAACCCAACGATAAAACCGAGCACTTTAAAGGGAATCGCACCGATCCATTCAAGCAGCCTCTGCCATGAGGTCTCCATAAACAATGTCAGGCCAAAAAACATAACGGTCAACGCCACTACCGTTGCACCCGGCACGCTCACCAACGACACCGCAAGGTCGGACAGCGCAAGACCCACCAACCCACCGGCGGTAAAAGGGTAACCCAACACTTGATTCGACACATGAATAGATGAAAGCACACTGATGGGCAAAAGAAGAAAAATAGCGCCCGTAGTCCTTAACATAAAAAATGGGACAGCATCGACAATCCCTACGTGACGTCGCCACATAAAACGAAATGCCGGCCAGAGAATTAAGATGGGGACAATGTAAGCTCCCATGCCAACAAAGGAAAACAGGATGTCTGACATCCAAGCACCTGTTGCGCCAGCCCAATTTGACACATTCGGCTGATAACCTGCATGAGACCACCCTGGATCCTGTGGGTTATAGCTCCATATTGCGATGCACATAAATACACAGCAACCGATAACGACAATCAGACTTGCTTCCTTCAAGACTCTGGCTAAATGCTCCGTAAGTGACATTGGCCTGGACAAATGCTTCGCGCTCAAGCTCTTTTCCTTATTGCAATTAAATATTCAAGATGACAAAACGCTATTGTGCCACAAAATCCCCTGCACTCTGCAGAGATCTGATGTTACTATTGTTGAAATTTTTACGCTCACCCCAACCTAATATGAAAATAGACTTGTTTTCAGCATTAAGGATGCCGTTTAACTATGAGTAATACTCAACACCACCGTTTACTGATTCTTGGGTCTGGTCCTGCGGGTTACACCGCTGCGGTTTATGCTGCACGCGCAAACCTGAATCCTGTTGTAATCACAGGCATGCAAGCTGGCGGACAGCTCACGACAACCACCGAAGTTGACAACTGGCCCGGCGATGTCGATGGCGTTCAAGGGCCTGAGCTGATGCAACGCATGCAAGCGCATGCCGAACGCTTCAATACACAGGTCCTATTTGACCACATTCATACCGCCGAATTACAACAACGCCCTTTCCGACTCATCGGTGACATGGGCGAGTATACCTGTGATGCCCTCATTATAGCGACAGGTGCATCTGCTCAATACCTCGGTTTGGAGTCTGAGGAAGCCTTCAAAGGCAAGGGTGTCAGTGCCTGCGCGACCTGCGATGGCTTTTTCTACAGAGGACAAAAAGTAGCGGTCATTGGCGGCGGCAACACAGCCGTGGAAGAGGCTCTTTACCTATCAAACATCGCTGCTGAAGTGACACTCATACATCGTCGTGACAGCTTACGAAGTGAAAAAATCCTTCAGGATAAACTCTTCGAAAAAGCAAAGAACGGCAACATTCGCATCCTTTGGAATCACCAATTGGATGAGGTGTTAGGCGATGCATCCGGTGTGACGGGCATTCGCATTAAAGACGTCAAGAGCGGCGAAGCGCAATCCTTGGATCTGCAAGGCGTATTCATTGCCATAGGGCACAAGCCCAACACAGATCTATTTGAAGGCCAGCTCGAAATGAAAGACGGCTACCTAAAAATTCAATCAGGACTGGAAGGTAATGCCACTCAAACGAGCATTGAGGGCGTCTTCGCGGCGGGTGATGTTTGCGATCATATCTACCGACAAGCAATCACATCCGCAGGTTTTGGCTGCATGGCAGCGCTGGACGCTGAACGCTTTTTGGACAATTAGGCTAAACAAGATAAGGATCGTCGACTGTGATTTCGTGGCTCCACCCCGAAGCATACACCTTTCCTCCCGTTAGCTTGGCCCTTCGTGATCCCGAAGGGTTACTCGCGGCGGGCGGTGACCTTACGCCCGCCCGTATCATTAGCGCTTACAAACGAGGTATTTTTCCTTGGTACAACCCGGGCGAACCTATATTGTGGTGGAGTCCCAATCCGCGCTGTGTGATTTATCCAAATCAAGTCCACATTTCAAAAAGTTTAAAAAAATCTTTACGAAAAAATGATTTTCGGGTGACCTTTGACCTAAACTTTGAAGAGGTTATGCGCGCTTGCTCAGGACCTAGGCAAAATGCCACGGGCACTTGGATTAGCGAGGAAATTATCGATGCTTATACTCGCCTTCATCGTATGGGGATAGCGCATTCAGTTGAGGTTTGGCGAGACAAACAACTTATTGGTGGGTTATATGGCATGTCGTTAGGCCGCATCTTTTTTGGAGAGTCGATGTTTAGCAAAGAAACCGACGCCTCTAAAATTGCGTTCAGCTTTTTATGCCATCAGTTAAATAAATGGGGGTTTGCCTTAATTGACTGTCAGGTTCACAATCCGCATTTAGAGAGTATGGGGGCCATTGAAATACCCCGGGATACCTTTATTGACATACTTGCCGAGCATACTGAGGCTGTGCCTCATCAAGGGTGGATGTTCGAGATTGATACACAGTATATATTAGGCAGTTGATACCATGAGCGATATGCAAACATTACGTTTTTACGTAACTCCAGATCATGACTGCAGCTACCTGCCTGGCATGAAAGCTAAAACCTTGTTTGTCGATCCTCAGGCCGTGATCACATCGACAACCTACACTCAACTTTCAGCACTGGGGTTTCGACGTAGTGGCGGCCATATTTATCGACCTCATTGTGATCATTGCCATGCCTGCCAATCGGTCCGAATTCCAATCGATTTATTTACACCCAGCAAAACGCAAAAACGCATTTTAAATCGCAATGCCGATCTTTCGGTTCAGCGTGTCATCCCAACCTTAAACGATGAAACCTACCGTCTTTATCAACGCTACATCAATAAACGTCACCGTGACGGCGACATGTACCCTCCTAGCACTGATCAATTTTATAATTTTTTAGTTGAGGGTGGACAAGACACTGGATTTTACGAGTTTCGTGACCCCACCGGAAAATTGATGTGTGTTGCGGTGACGGACCATCTTGTTAACTCACTGTCTGCTCTGTACACCTTCTATGACCCTGATGAAGAACAACGAAGCCTTGGAGTCAACGCTATTTTATGGCAAATAATGGAAGGCAATCGTCGCCACGATCAGTTCCTGTATTTAGGTTATTGGGTAAAAGCCTGCCGCAAAATGAGCTACAAAACAGCATATAGACCCCTTGAAGTCTTAATAGATGGTCATTGGACGCGTTTAATGCAGGAATAATTTTGAATCGAGCAAGTTTTCAGGTAGAATCTTGGCCTTTCTAATTGGACCAGGTTGAAGAACCAGTCTTAGAGGTAACGATTGAATGGCAAAAGAAGAAGCGTTTGAAATGGAAGGGACTGTTATAGACACCCTACCTAACACAATGTTCCGTGTAGAACTTGAAAATGGTCACGTGGTGACAGCCCATATTTCTGGAAAAATGCGCAAGCACTATATTCGCATATTGACTGGCGACAAGGTCAAAGTCGAACTGACTCCCTATGACCTAAGCAAGGGCCGCATCACCTACAGAGCTCGTTAATCACAAGCTCTGTTGCGAAGGAGGCGCATAACGCAAAGCGTGCTTGTGCCCCTAAATTATTTACTTGCCAAACTCACAATAGCTTCGTAAGCTATTGATGCCTTATAAATTTTAGCTCGCTCATTTCTGTCCAAGCAAAATCACCCACCTCTGCCTACTGCCTTTCTTGAGGTCATTTATGAATAACCCTGTACAGGCCCCTCTGGAGACACCGAAACACTGGCGCCTGACGATCACCTACTGGATTATTTTTATATGCATCGGCATGATGGGTGGCATTCTAGGACCCGCTCTTCCCTTCCTTGCAGAGCAAAGCCATTCCAGTATGAGCCAAATTGCTCTTTTGTTCACCGCACGCGCCATGGGCAACATTATTGGCTCACTTGTCTCAGGCCAGCTTTTTGATCGATACGATGGCCACAAAATTCTACTCCTCATGGGAGTGGCTGCAATACTGGGCATGCTCATCACCCCCAGCCTGATGTCGTTAGGCTTGTTGTGCATTTTCGTCTTCATTCTAGGATACTCCGAAGTCTCCTTAAATGCTGGTTGCAATCTTATGATGATCTGGGCACACAAAGAACGCGCCCCACCTTTCATTAGTGCCTTGCATTTTTGCTATGGACTGGGCGCCATGATCATTCCGCTTATACTCATTATGATGCTCGCGCTGTTTGATACCATTCATGCCGCTTTTTGGCTGGTGTCGATTGCTTTAACGGCCATAATGTTGTTTCTGTTAAAACAACCCACACCTGACAACCCAGAGCGCCAAGCACGCGACACTCCCTCGGCCCCGTATGACAAGGCCGTTTTTGGTGGCTTGCTACTGTTGTTCAGTCTATATGTTGGCATGGAGATGACATTTGCCGGCTGGATTGCAACCTACGCCACTTTACGTGGAATCGAGGCTGCGGATGCAGCCATTCTGGTCTCGATTTTCTGGCTAAGCTTGTCTGCTGGGCGTTTGATTGCCATTCCATTATTGCGCCCACATTTGTTTACCTATTTGCTATGTGGATGCTTCGCTCTTGCCGTCTCTATGATGCTGTTAATGTACTTCAACCGTGCATCTTTACACTTGATTACCTTGTTGTTTGGCTTATCCATGTCAGCCATTTTCCCCACTCTCTTTTCACTCGGCAGCTACATTATTAAACTCAATGGCAAGCGCACCGGATTTATTTTCATGGCCGTCGGGACTGGCGCTATGATTGTGCCGTATGTTGCAGGCGTGCTACTTGATCACATGGGAGAAACATCACTGCCTTTGCTGATTTTAGTTGTATTAGGACTAATGATTGCCAATCTGAGCTTTCTACTCATTCGTCAAAAACGCACTCGCAACGCATGACTGAAACGGCTGAGCACCCCTGCCTAGCTCAGCCGCCAATTCCCTAACAGTAAAACCAAACAACCCGCTCATCTCAGACTAATCGACCAAACAATCTGCTTAACAATTGTCACAACAGACGAGTATGATCAGGTATAGATAAAACTAAATGTTCAAATGCCTGTATGAGACAGGCACTACTTGATAAGAAGGAAAAAACTCCATGGGACGTGATGTTGTTGTTTTAAGTGCTGTTCGCTCTGCTATTGGCGCATTTGGTGGTGGTCTGAGCTCTATTGAGCCTCATGAACTGGCTGGACAAGTCATGAAAGAAGCGGTCAACCGCTCAGAAGTAGACCCCAATTTAATTAATTACGTCACTGTTGGAAACTGCATCCCGACTGACTCTCGCTTTGCATACGTGGCACGCGTTGCCTCCATCCAAGCTGGCCTGCCAATGGACTCTGTCGCCATGGCCGTTAACCGCCTCTGCAGCTCAGGCTTGCAAGCCATCGTGACAACCGCACAAAACATTATGCTAGGCGACTGTGATTATGGCATTGGTGGCGGCGTGGAAGTAATGTCACGAGGAGGCTATTTATCCCCTGCTATGCGCTCTGGTGCTCGCATGGGTGACACCAGCATGGTCGACATGATGGTAGCCACTTTAAACGATCCCTTCGGCGTGGGCCACATGGGCATCACCGCTGAAAACCTTGCCGCCAAATGGGACATCAGTCGTGAAGAGCAAGATGCGTTTGCGGTTGAATCCCATGCTCGCGCAACACGCGCGATTGAAGAAGGCCGCTTCAAGTCTCAAATCGTGCCTATTGAAATTCAAACACGCAAAGGGGTGGTGATTGTTGACAGCGATGAGCATGTCAAACCCGGAACCTCCATGGAAAGCCTAAGCAAAATGCGCCCTGCTTTCAAAAAAGATGGAACAGTGACTGCAGGCAATGCATCCGGAATCAATGATGGTGCTGCGTTTATGGTACTTGCCGATGCTGAGGTTGCCAAAAAAGCAGGCCAAAAACCCATCGCACGTATTGTCTCCTATGCGGTAGCGGGCGTTCCCAATGACGTTATGGGTGAAGGCCCGATTCCAGCCTCACGTCTAGCGCTGCAAAAGGCAGGTCTAACACTCGACGATATGGATGTTATTGAATCCAACGAAGCATTTGCAGCTCAAGCCCTCGCCGTAGCGAAAGGACTTGGATTGGACATGCAAAAAACCAACCCGAACGGTGGAGCCATTGCCTTAGGCCATCCAGTGGGATGCTCTGGCGCGTTTATCGCCACCAAAGCCATTTATGAACTTCACCGTACTGAAGGCCGCTATGCGCTGGTGACCATGTGTATCGGTGGTGGCCAAGGCATCGCAACCATCTTCGAACGCCTGTAAGTAAGCTCACGTCATCCTTTCATGCATCGACAATTGATGCATGAAAGGATTGATATTCCTTCGAGCAATGGCTCATTGAACACCACTTCATCACCGCCCTACACACTCAAATCATCGAAAAAATCGATCTATATATCTCAATAATACTGTTTTATCGATCCTAATCCAGTGCTATAACTTAACTGTCACTTAGAACTGGAGATAAGCCATGAAAACAATTAGACAAGTATCGCTGGATTCGCACAAACCTGTGAATGAGCTGATTCTAAAAGAGGGCTACCGAATCGTCAAAACTGAGTTCAGCTTGAATCATTCAATTGTTGCCTGGATAGAAGAGCCCTTGCGTGCAGATCTACCGACTGAGCACTGTTTTTTAAAAGTGATTGAGAACGGTCAACCGGTACCACTCGTATATGAATACGTGAGTTCGGCTTTCAGTCCATTTGAATCTAAAGCGGCTCATGTGTTCAAAGTGCCTGAAAGCTTTGTTAGAGAGGAGCCGACTCGACTTTCAGCGGTTGCGTGATTATGCTTATGAACAGATGCTGAGCACACAATAATTGGTGTCAAAAGCCACACTAGGAGCCGCTTTTGGACAACAAAATTAACTATAAACATCTCCATTATTTCAGAACAATTGCCAAGGAAGGCTCCATTGCTGCCGCCAGCGAAATACTGAAGCTTGCGCCCCAGACCCTAAGCGGACAACTGTCGCAACTGGAATCTGACTTCGGCCGCTTGCTGTTTAAACGTGAGGGCCGAAAGTTAAAGCTAACACCTTTTGGACAGCAGGTGTTTGATTATACTGATGCCATGTTCTCTATTGCAGATGAACTCTCATATTTCCTTAATACCGACCAGTTGATCGAACGCAATATTTTCCGAGTTGGTGTATCCTCTTCCATTCACAAATTGATTGTCTTCAACCTTCTGCAACCTGCATACACGAAAACGCCCAATTTGCATTTAATCTGCAAAACAGGTGAAACCGAACGTCAACTCAACGAACTGCGCAGTCACAAGCTTGATCTCATCATCACCGATCGCCTCAAAGTGATCGACGATATCACCACGTTTCAGATCAAAGAGGTATTAAGTTCGGGCATTAGCCTCTTTGCAGCGCCCAGCATAGCCACCGAGCTGCGCAATAAAGGCTTGCCCGACAGTTTACAGGATGCCGTTTTACTCGCGAACGCTCGCAATGCGGTTTACTTTGAACGCTTAATCGCGTGGCTGGCTAAACGCAATATTCATATGCGCATCGGTGCCGAAATTGATGACAGTGCCTTAATAAAGATTTTCGGCGCACATGGGAAGGGCGTTTTTGCCGCTCCAACCATGATCGCCGATGAAGTCTGCCGCCAATATCAAGTCGAACAATTGCTCGAAATAGACTCGGTACAAGATAAAATCTATGCACTCTACAAGGATATCTCGAACGCCTCTCCTTGGATTGATGCAATATGTTTATCTGGAACAACGTAAACGCAGAGCTCACTCGCACTTTTCGTAAATTACAAAACGCTTAGTTGTGGCTTCAATCACCTCCCATGTCCCTTGAAAGCCCCGCGGGATAACGAACTCATCACCGGGCTCGAGTCGTATAGCAACGCCCTGTTCGTCCGTCACAACACTGACACCCTCTGTAATATGACAGTATTCTTCCTCAGTATAATGGACCTTCCATTTTCCCACTTCACTGCGCCACACGCCGACAAAATACTGCTTAGTCAAGTCTGTATACTCCATCCAAAGTGTCTGCTTTGGATTGCCTTCGAGACGCTTCTCTGCATCCAGATAATACTCTTCAGGCTCGACCTCATGCTTATTTAATATCTTTAATTTCATTGTGTTATCTGACATATTTTACCTTAATTATTAGATTCGATATTCGCATTATCTAGACATAGAAAAAGTGCAGCAACCACTTTTAAAGACACCCACGGCTCACTAGGCAGACACTATCCTATTTTTACCCTGATGCTTAGCTTGATACAGTGCAGTGTCAGCTCGGTGCAGTACATCAAGATAGGTGGTGTCAGCAACAGACATAGAAACAACCCCCATACTCACGGTTGCTTTAGTATCGGCCGCTGCAAAATCCGATAACGCCTCAATGAAGCGCTGATGTAATCGCTTTGCCAATTGAAGCGCTTGTTCTTGATCCAGTGCAGGCATGGCAATTACAAATTCATCACCACCAAATCGACAGGCAATATCGTTTGTCCTTAGCTCTGCACTGCAGGTTATGGCCAATGTTTGGATAAGCTTGTCGCCTGCCAAGTGGCCTAGAGAATCGTTGATCACTTTCAAGTTATCGAGATCAAACATCAACATTGCTGTTGGTATGCCATAGCGTGTGAATGCTTCAAAATGAAGTATGAGATCACGTTCTAACTTTCTGCGGTTGTACAAGCCTGTTAGCTGGTCGGTATCACTCATTTCACGTAGCTGAACTTCCAAACAATGACGCTCCGAAATGTTACTGGCAACCCAGAGAACAACATCGTCATCATCCACTTTGAAATCCAAGGATTGAACCCGCCCTTCGAACCAAATAGGTTCGTCAGGCCCCTCATTTGGAAGACCTTTAACATCCTTGTTGCTCAGCTCATATTCGACAATCAAAAGACTCTTGGTCGAGAGCGCTTTCTGAATTTGCTCTAAAAACCACTGGGCTTTGATAGGCTTTATCAAATCCGTAATCCGATGCCCCACAAGCCCCTT